>JAEWKP010000380.1 GCA_023393655.1 Pseudomonadota bacterium
GCCTATCCGAGCGCGTCACCATCGAGCTCAGGGACTATCGCGACATTGCCGGGCAGTTCGACCGCATCGTTTCGATCGAAATGATCGAGGCGGTCGGCCGCGCTTACTGGCCGTCCTATTTCGACACTCTCAATCGCTCGCTCAGGCCTGGCGGCCGGGTCGTGCTGCAGGCGATCACGATCGACGATGCGTTGTTCGAAAGCTACCAGCAGGGCAGCGATTTCATCCAGCGCTACATCTTTCCCGGTGGCAGCCTGCCGTCGGTCCCGGTGCTGAAAAGCAGTGCTGAGGCTGCTGCGCTCGCCGTGGTCGAGCAGCTCGATTTCGGCGGCAGCTACGCGCTGACCTTGAAGGAGTGGCGCCGGCGCTTTCTGGAGAACTGGGCCGAGATCGCACCCTTGGGGTTCGACGAAGCTTTCCGGCGCTTGTGGGAATTCTACCTCTGCTATTGCGAGGCAGGCTTCCGCGCACAAAGAATCGACGTGAAACTGGTGGCCCTGCGCCGAGCCTGATGGCGGCTGCGAAGGTGCTGTGCCGACCGGCACATTCTGCCTTCGTGGAAAGGCCACGGTGCGTATCCGGAAGCCGTTCTGCTTCTAGCAGGCAAGGAGCGGGAACAGCCAGTTCCGTGTGGCGTTGGAATAGCGCCCTCCCATTAGGACTAGCAATGAAACCGCTTTCGCTCCTGCTTGCCGTTGGAATCGGAACATTCTCTGGGGCGTGCCTTCCTCTGGAAGACCGGCCAGTTGGGAACGCAAACGTTCCCCAGCCGAGCAAGCCGGTCGAGCTGACCCGCTATCTAGGCAAGTGGTATGAACAGGCGCGCTATGAAGCAAGTTTTCAGGCGGGCTGCGAAGCCGTTTCAGCCCAATACGCGCTCAAGCCGGACGGGCATGTTTCTGTCATCAACTCCTGCCGGCAGGGCAGTCCCTCTGGTGCTCTGAAAAGATCGGAAGCATCCGCCCGCGTAGTCGAGGGATCCAAAGGTACGAAGCTGAAGGTCACATTCTTCTGGCCGTTCGAAGGCGACTATTGGGTTCTCGACAGGGCGCCAGATTATTCATGGTCGATCGTTGGGGAACCGTCTGGGCGCTATCTCTGGATCTTGACGCGAAGCCCCGCTATCACTCCGCAGCAATATTCTACTCTCGTGGGCAGAGCAAAGACGCTCGGTTACAACACCGCGTTACTGAGGCGGACGCAGCAATAGCTAAGCGCCAGAGATCGACCGTCGGCGCACCCCTCGAATTCGTCCGCGCGATCCGGCAGGCTTTCGTATGTTAGCATGCAGGGTGGTGCGGCGTGACCTAGCAAAACGCTCCGACGTAAGGCGCCTATAATCAGCCCTGGGCTCCCGTTTCGGTTGTGGATGGCAAAAGTAGTCCGGTGCTACTTGAAGCCGGGCCCCCGGCGTCCCTTCATGCTGACCTGCGCCGTGAGCGCTGCCTGCTTGTCGGAAGCATCCTTGGCCATCCGCAGTCCGCGCTGCCTGAACGTGTTGTCTGCACGCTGCTGGATCAGCCTCTCCGTCTCGGAGATAATCCTGGCGTCGGAGCCCGGTGTCCATGTCGCCGCCATTCACGATTGCCGAGCGGGAAACGTCGAGGTGACGATACACACTCTCGAGGACAAGCCGCTCGGGCGGGGTTGGATCATACCGGGAGCGACTTCCGGAGGATCTCCGCCGGCCAAGATTTGTTCGGCCCAGTTGACCACCTGCAGCTGACGCTCCCTTACGAGACCGGCCGGCAGTGATCCGCGGCACGGTTTTGCGCGTAACGTCTCTGGCGCGCCGCGGGAGACGGCCGCCCGTCGCCAGGGAGGCCGCCATGAAATCGATCCTGCTCACTGCCGTCGCCACCGTTTCGCTGGCCGGATGCGTGGGAAACTCGATAACTCACACGCAGCAGGCGCCCGAGCCGCGAAAGCGGGTCGACGTTCAGCGCTTCTACACGGGGACTTGGCGCGAGATCGCTCGACGCCCCATGACAATCACGGATGGCTGCGTCGCCGGCGCGACGGAATATGGGCCAGACCGCGCCGGCGGCATCCAGGTCCTCGATTCCTGTCGGATGGGCAGCCCGCGCGGCGAACTCAAGACCGTCGGCGGACCCGGCACGATCCTCGATCCCGGCTTTAACGCCAAGCTTAGGGTCGACTATAAGCTTTACGGCTTTGTGCCGGTTCAGCGGGAGTACTGGGTACTCGACCGGGCCGACGACTACAGCTGGTTCATCTCGGCTGATCCGACATTGCGTGACCTCTATATCTTCACGCGCGATCCGGAGATCGGCCCCACACAGCGCAAGCGGCTGGTCGCGCGTGCGGCCGCGCTGGGCTACGATGTCAGCAAGCTCGAATTCCCCGAGCAGCCGCGCCGTTGAGCCTCACGGGATTGCGCCCTGTATTGAGATCGACGTCGGTCGTTTGCCCGAACCCGGTCTCAATATGGGATGTGCGATCCATCCCATGCCAACAATGCACCAGATTGCTCGACAGCCGCGAGGTCGAGAACCTTGAGCAGGTTCGACGCCGCATCGTCAGGTACGAACAATCCGGCACGCGTTTCGTCGCTCCGGAATGGCCCCGAGAGAGTCGTCGCCACCGTGCCGGGATGGAGTGCTAGCGCTATAGCATCGGGATGCGTTCGCTTGAGCTCGACGGCAAGCGTGCGGATCACCTGATTGAGCGCGGCCTTCGAGGCGCGATATGAATACCAGCCGCCGAGCCGGTTATCCTCGATCGACCCTAAGCGGGCGGACAGGACGGCGAAAACCGATCGCCCCCGTCGCGGCAGCAGCGGAACGTAATGTTTGGCGACAATGGCAGGGCCGATGGTGTTGACCGCAAAGAGCCTGGCCATTGCGACGGGGTCTATCGTCTTCAAAGCCTTTTCCGGACGAATATTGGTGTCGTGCAGAAGGCCGCTCGCAACGATCACGAGGCCGACCGGCTCCTCCGTGCCGATCGTTCCAGCGACGCGTTCGACACTTGCCTCGTCGGCGATATCCGCGATGTGAAACCGGATTGACCCACGATCCGCGCTCGGCGTCCGTGATATCGCGTGAACGGCAGGGTATCGGCTCGACCCGGCCACCTGTTCGGCAAGCGCTCCGCCAATCCCACCGGAGGCACCGATAATCACCGCAGCATTTGGCATGTGCGGATCCTTCTGGCCTGATTTGCCCGGACGACTTTACCCTTCGAACGGAGAATCACCGGCCGCCTCGCAGGGTGCGCCACGATAGCGCCAGAGTTGCGGCCCGATGCCCGTCACTTCGAAAGGCCCGAATACTTTCCGCGAGATAGCGCAGAGAAGTTCGGCGCTTCATAGGTGGCGAGACTAGCCACCAGATCGCTCCCGCGCTCAATAACGTTCGCGCATCACAGGCCCATCCAAAGGCCTAGGCAGCTCGACCGCTCCCGCTCGGAGCGTTCTGTGCGAGCGCCCGCACGGATCTCTTCTCGCATTTGCTGACGTCCAGGCGGATGCGAGGCAAGCGAAACAACGGCACTTTCTCGCTCCGAAACATTCATATCCTTTGAATGGCGCCCTCGCCTCAAAAGTCGCCCGGCCCCGCTAGTGCGGCGTCGGGCTTTAGGTCAGGCGTGGCCGCGCGAGCCTTCCTTGCGGCTGCTGGCGAACGCAGCAACGTCGGGCGCTAGGAGATCATGCTTTTCCGCCCAGGACGCGAACAAGCCGCGCGCCGTGTCTGGTTCTATCTCGCCACGGATCGCCGCCAGGCAGGCCTTCAGCGCGAAGCCGTGGACCGCATCGCGCCTGGTCTCCGGCCAGTCGGCCAGGAACATATAGGCCTCCATGGCGGACGCGATCGCCGCCGGATGCCCAAGACCGGTCAGGATCACGACCGGCCTCTCGAAATCGTCTGATGTCATCATGCAGTCCTCCCCCGGGGAGCGATTGCAAACGTTGCCATAGCCATATCCTTCTGGAAGCAACATGGATCCGGTTTGGTTGATCGCCGCGTCGAGCGCGCTATCGCTGTCGGCGGCTGCCATGATTTTGGGATATGTTCTCTTCGGATCAAGGCCTGCGAAGCATCGACGTTACTGGAGCCGGAACTCGCCGCTGACCGCGCTGAGGTCAGCCGGGCCGATCAGGTCCTTGTGAGCGACGGTGATGCGGAACAACCTGCCGTCGAGCTTGGCCTGCCAGAAGGCGAGGAACTTGTTGAGCTCGGGAAAGCGCGGAGCGAGGTCGTAATCCTGCCAGACGTATTCCTGCAGGATCGAAGGGTGGTCGGGCAATCGGTAGAGGATGCCGGCGGTGGTCAATCCGTAGCCGGCGATCTGGCGGGCGAAGTCGGTCGAAGCCATTCCTTTCAGCTCCCTGTTTTTCACTGCGCCGATGGCAGCGGATTTTCAACGCTCTGGCAAGATGAAAGGTTGCGTTTGCGCTGCCTTTTCAGACTGTTAGCACTCGATCAAAAAAAGTGCTGCCGGCCTCTTGAAGGCAAAAATCGGGCAACCCAAATCATCGCGCGGGCACGGCGCCTCAGGGGCGCGCGGAACCTCGCCGCGAGACCCGCACAGGGCCGGCCCGCTTTGACATGTGACCGACATGGAAATTGGAGGAACTCATGAAGTTTCGGCCACTGCATGACCGCGTCGTCGTGAAGCGCATCGACGCCGAGGAGAAGACCAGGGGCGGGATTATCATTCCCGACACTGCCAAGGAAAAGCCGCAGGAGGGCGAGGTCGTCGCCGTTGGCGCTGGCGCGCGCGACGAGACCGGCAAGCTCGTGCCGCCCGACGTCAAAGTCGGCGACCGCGTGCTCTTCGGCAAATGGAGCGGCACGGAGGTCAAGATCGACGGCCAGGATCTCCTGATCATGAAGGAGTCCGACATCATGGGCGTCGTCGAGACGACTGCCGCCCTCAAGAAGGCCGCCTGACGGGGCCTTATCCATACCATCAACCTGAAACCTCAAGTCTGAAGGAGTGAGGAATCATGGCTGCGAAGGACGTGAAGTTTTCGCAGGACGCGCGCGAGCGGATGCTGCGCGGCGTCGACACGCTTGCCAATGCCGTGAAGGTCACGCTGGGTCCGAA
>JAEWKP010000392.1 GCA_023393655.1 Pseudomonadota bacterium
GCCTATCCGAGCGCGTCACCATCGAGCTCAGGGACTATCGCGACATTGCCGGGCAGTTCGACCGCATCGTTTCGATCGAAATGATCGAGGCGGTCGGCCGCGCTTACTGGCCGTCCTATTTCGACACGCTCAACCGCTCGCTCAGGCCCGGCGGCCGGGTCGTGCTGCAGGCGATCACGATCGACGACGCGCTGTTCGAGAGCTACCAGCAGGGCACTGATTTCATCCAGCGCTACATCTTCCCGGGAGGCAGCCTGCCATCGGTTCCGGTGCTGAAGAGCAGCGCCGAGGCAGCCTCTCTCGCCGTGGCCGAACAGCTCGATTTCGGCGACAGCTACGCCCTGACCCTGAAGGAGTGGCGCCGGCGCTTCCTGGAGAACTGGGCCGAGATCGCACCGCTGGGCTTCGACGAACCGTTTCGCCGGCTCTGGGAGTTCTATCTCTGCTATTGCGAAGCCGGCTTCCGCGCGGGGACGATTGACGTCAACCTGATCGCCCTGCAAGGCCGCTGACGGGCGCGGCGTCTCCTGCCTCAGCCATCCGTACTGGTTACCTAGAGGCGTCGCGCGGTCAGCCCCTTCGCGATGATCGGCCCGGTCGGGCGTCCGGTGGGAGAGCCGGCGGCGGGCTCGACCGTGATCTCGAAGAGCTGGTCGGCTCCCAGCGGCAGGTTGTCCAATCGCAAGGGCACGGCCCGTGCGCGGTCGATCAGCCCGACCGAACGCGGACCGGTTGCGCGATCCCACAGCGTCCAGATTTCCAGCGCACGCCCCTGCGGCACGTCGATGTCCTGAAGCGGCAGCAACTCGACACGCCCGTCGGCAAACGTGTTCACCACTGCCGCGGCGACATTGGTCTCGGTCAGCAGAACGGCGACCATCACCGGCTGGCGGCGGGCACGATCGAGAGCCGAGGCGAGCCCGAAGGCGAGCAGGAGCGCGGCGGCAATGCCGGCAAACGCGGCACCGCGCCAGAGCCAAAGGTTTTCCCACCATTGCGACAGCCGCGCGCCGAGCGCGGGCTGCGAAGCCACGGCCTGGCTTCGCGCGGGAGTTTGGTCGAGACCGCTCTCGATGCGCTGCCAGAGCCCTGCCGATGGCTCGATCTTCGGGGCGTTGGCATCGATCGGCGCCAGCCGCGCCTGCCAGCGGGCGACCGCGGCATCCAGCTTTGCATCGCCGGCCATCTGCCTCTCGAACGCCTCCTTCTCGGCGCCGTCGAGCAGCCCCAGCACATATTCTCCCGCGACGATCTCGCGATCCGGCTCCACCGTCATCCGAGGCACTCCTTGAGCGCGATCAGCGAACGGCGGATCCACGACTTCACCGTCCCGAGCGGCATGCCGAGCCTGCCGGCGATCTCGCCATGGCTCAGCCCCTGCACGAAGGCGAGCAGCACCATTCCGCGCCGCGGAGCCGGCAGGGTCTCCAGGCAGCCGCGCAACGCCTTGGCGTCGGAGAGCTTCGCGATCACGGTCTCGGGGTCGTCTTCCTCGCTGGCGGCTTCCTGGCCGATCGGGCTTTCCTCGGTCTCCATCCGCCGCTCGTCGCGCAGGATCGACAGCGTGCGGTTGCGCAGGATGGCGTAGATCCAGGTCAGGCCCGAACCGCGTTGCGGGTCGAAGCGTCCCGCATGCCGCCAGATCAGGATGAAACTGTCCTGCACCGCTTCCTCCGCCAGGGCGCGGCGCTTCAGCATGCGCTGCGCCACACCGATCATACGCGGGCATTCCTGGTCGTAGATGCGCCGGAGCGCGTTTTTATCGCCGCCGGCGCAGGCGGCCAGCGCCTGCTCGATGCCTGCTCCCTGCGATTGCCCGGCATTGGCGGCCATGCGGAATCCCTAAGCTCGGCGGCCCCGGTCGGGCGGCACGACGGGAGGATACGCTGCCCGCGTCACGATGGATGCACCCTGACGGCTTTATTTTTTCGAATGCATCCAAGGCCTTGCCTCGGCTCTATCCGGCATGAGCGCCGCCAGCAGATACGCATGCCGTGGCGCCTGACAGAACCGGAGGACAAGATGACCAAGACGTTCCGTTTCGCCCTCGTCGTTTCTACGTTTCTCGGCAGCGGATTTGCCGCACAGGCTGCCATGCTCGCAGCCCTGACCGGTGATGACACGCTGACCATGGTCGACACCGCAACCATGAAAGCCGGCAAGTCGATGAAGGTCACCGGCATCGCCGGCAAGATCGCCGGCATCGATGTCAGGCCGGCCGACGGCATGCTTTATGCTCTCGCTGTCGACGGCACGATCTACATGGTCGACAAGGCCGGCAAGGCGACGATGAAGTCCAAGATGGACACCGTGCTGTCAGCCGGCGCCATGGCCACGGTCGATTTCAATCCGGCTGCCGACCGGCTCCGCGTGATCGGCTCCGACGGCACCAACCTTCGCGTCAATGTCGATGACGGCAAGACGACCGTCGACGGCAAGCTGAAATTCGCCGAGACCGACATGCACAAGGGCGAGGCGCCGATGATCGTGGCCGGCGCCTACACGAACTCCGTCAAGGGTACGAAGGAGACGGCGCTCTACGACATCGACGGGAAGATCGGCGGCCTGATCAAGCAGGCGCCGCCCAATGACGGCGTGCTCGGTGCGGTCGGCAAGCTCGGCGTCATGCCGAAGGCGATCGCCTTCGACATCGAGACGACGGCGGGCGGGACCAACACCGGCTGGCTGCTCGGCGACGGTTCGCTGCACAAGGTCGATCTCGCGACCGGCAAGGCGACTGCGGTGGGCAAGGTCGCCGGCCTCCAGGGCACAGTGAGGGATATCGCCGTGCTGCCCGCGATGTAGTTCGTGTTGGGCTAGCGGGGCGCTCGCCACCTGGCGGGCGCCTCCACCACGTCTTGCCGCACGCTCCATGCACCGATCAATCGTTTCAGATGTCGGCCTTCGGGCAAGTGAACAATGACCGCTTGTGGCGCCGGCCACGAGGTCGGCGCCGAAAACCGGGCTCTGCTCTCATCAATCGTCGCCACGTGTCAAGCCGTCGAGCCCGGCCGGGAGCGCAGGCCTATTTCAGCATGTCCGGCTGCACGACAGCCTCCTCCGTGACCGGCCCGACGCTCTGCGTCGGCAGCGGGCGGTCGCGCTGCGGCCAATGGAATGCGAACATCGCCGCGGCCAGCCCAAACCCAAGCAGATCCGTCAGCCAGCCCGGCTTCACCAGGCAGAAGGCTACGGCGACGAGAAGCACGCGTTCCCAGGCAGCGCAGCGCCGCAGCAGATAGCCATGCAGACCGGCTGCGAGCAGTCCGACCCCCAGGCAGGAGCAGGCGAAGCGCCAGATGATCGTCGGCCAGTCACCGATCATCAGCAGCGCGGGCTCGTAAGCGAACATGAAGGGCACGATGAAGCCCGCCGCGCCGATTTTCACCGCTGCCCAGCCGCTGGCCCAGAGATCAGCCTTCGCCAGCCCGGCCGCGGCATAGACCGCGAGCGCGACCGGCGGCGTGATCGCCGACAGGACGGCAAAGTAGAGGGCGAACATGTGCGCCGCCGGCATCATGACGCCGAGCTTGATCAGGGCCGGAACAAGCAGGGAGGTCATCACGATATAGGCCGGTGTGGTCGGCATTCCCATGCCGAGCACGATACCGGCGACACCGGTCAGAAGAAGGGCCAGCAGCAGATAGTTCTGCGACAGGCCGATCACGACCTGGGTGAAGACGATGCCCGCCCCGGTCAGGGCCACGACGCCGATCACGATGCCTGCGCAGGCGCAGGCGAGCGCCACGGCGAGCGCATTGCGGGAGCCGTCGATCATCGCGTCGATGATGATCGGGACACGCACGTTCACGCGCGTCGAGGCGCGCAGCGCTGCGACCGGAAAGCACAGCAGCGTTCCTGCCAGCGCGGCGAGCGGCGCGCTGTAGCCGGAATAGAGCACGGTGAGGATGGTGATGACCGGCAGGAAGAGATGGCCGCGCTCGCGCAAGGTCGTTCCGAGTTTCGGCAATTCGCTGCGTGGCACACCCATGATGCCATGGCGCTTGGCCTCGAGATGCACCGCGGCGAAACAGGCGACATAGTAGAGGATCGCCGGTATCAGCGCCCAGATCACCACTTGGCCATAGGAGACCGAGAGGAACTCGGCCATGACGAAAGCGGCCGCGCCCATGATCGGCGGCATGATCTGCCCACCTGTGGACGCGACCGCCTCGACACCGGCGGCGAAATGCGCCTTGAACCCGGTCCGCTTCATCAGCGGGATCGAGATCGGGCCATCGACCATGACATTAGCGACGGCGCTGCCGGAGATCGTGCCGAACAGGCTCGACGACACCACCGAGACCTTGCCCGGCCCGCCGGCCGTGTGCCCGGTCAGCGAGAGTGCGAAATCCATGAAGAGCTGTCCTGTGCCGGTCCGCTCCATGAACGAGCCGAACAGGACGAAGATCATGACATAGGCGGCGGAGACACCGAGCGGCGCGCCGAAGACGCCCTCCGTGGTCATGAACAATTGGTCGAGCAGCCGCATCGGCTCGACCCGCGCGACCAGAAGGCCATAGGCCAGGAATGCGATCGCCGTGAGCGGCAGCGCCCAGCCGATCAGCCGGCGGGTCGCCTCGATCAGCAGGACGACGAGGATGACCGCCATCGCCATATCGGCGGGCGTCATGTCGTCGACATAATAGATCCGGTTGACGATGTAGTCGTAATTCCAGAACAGGTAGATGATCGGCATCACGGCGAGCGCGAGCAGCGCATAATCGAGCAGCGAGGGCGCCGCATCGCTCCCGGCCCGCCGATAGATCAGGAACGTCAAGGTCAGCGCAAACAGCAGATGCGTGCCACGGAAGATGATCGCTTCCGGCGTGCCCTGGCCGCCTAGCGCCGGCGGCAGGATCACCCACATATGGTAGAGCGCCATCGCGATCGCGATGGCGGCAGTCAGCAGCCGCACCACCCCTGCATGGCTGAAATCGAACCTGAATTCGGGCTTGGGAACACTGATATCCACTGGCATGTCCCGGCTCTGGGCCGATCCACCGCAAGGCGGCGCGCCGCGCGGGCCTGCGCGGCCGGATCGGGGATTTTTCGAGGTGCGCGCCGGAGGCCCGGCGCGCCGGGTGTCAGTTCATCTTCAAGGGAACCGTCGGCCGCTCACTTCGCCGCGACGGTGATGCCCTTTTCCTTGTAGAACCGCGCCGCGCCGGGGTGGAACGGCACGCCGACATCCTCGGCCATGATCTGCGGCGTTAGGCCGGCCATCGTCTTGCTGGTCGCCGCCAGCGCCGGGACGTTGTCGGCGATCGCCTTGGTCATCGCATAGACCTGGTCAGCCGGCAGCTTGCACGAGGCGACGACGTGGGTGGCGTAGCCGATCACCTTCACGTCTTCGCCCTGCTTGGGGTAGGTGCCTTTCGGCACGGTCACCAGTGTGTAGCCGGGATTGAGCTTCTTCATGCCATCGAGATCGGCCGAGAGGTCGAGGAGTTTTATGTCGCGCGCCGAGGCGAGGTCCATCACCGCGCCCGAGGGAATGGCGGTGCCGAGCGAGAACGCCTGGGCGTGGCCATCCTTCACCTGCTCGACCGAGTCCGTGTAGGAGACGAACGAGACCTTGACGTCGTTGTAGCTCATCCCGTGCACTTTCAGCAGCTGGCCGGTGATGAGTTCGCCGGTGTTGCCGCGCGGCTGGGTGGTGATCGCCTTGCCCTTCAGGTCCTTGACGGTCTTGATCCCGGAATCCGCCGGCACCAGCATCTGGAAATACTGCGGATAGAGCGAGGCGACATTGCAGATGTTCTCGTGCTTCTTCGGGAACGGCGCATTGCCGGCGAGCCCGTCGACGGTCGAGATCGAGTTGCCGAAGCCAACTTCGGCTTTACCCTCCTCGATGGCACGCACATTGGCGATGCCGGCTCCCGGCAGCGATTGCACGTTAAGGCCTGGAACCGCCTTCTCCCACATGTCCTTGAGTTGTCCGCCCAGCGGCACCCAGACCCCGCCTTGAGGCCCGGTCATCAAGCGCATCTCGGTGGCAGCAGCCGGCACGGACAGTGCCGTCACGGTGGCAAGACACAAAATCGCACTGCTCAGTCTCGTCATCGGTTTTCCTCCCTTTGGAACGATTGAAACCTCGCCGCCTCTTTCGGGCGGTCAGATGAACGCCGGCAGCACCGGCGCGACAATCATCGCGTCAAAGCTAGCGATTGCGGGCTTGCTGGCAAGTCTGGTTGTGGAGGCCAGCCGTTGATGACCACGGGACGCGGCACGGCAACCGTGTCCGGCACGCAAGTTTTTTCGGCGATAGCTCTCGTAAGTAATTGATAATTTTGGTCTCTATTCTTGGCGATATGGGGGATTTTGGCGGCATTTGCGGCCATGGCCTGTCGGCAGCTTGGCCGCGAGAATGGGCGCGAAAATGAGCGCGTCGGCAACAAATGAAATCGGCCCCGAGCAAGGAGGTTGCTCGTGGCCGATCGAGAATGCGCGACGAACTCAGTTTTGGATTTCGCGACGATGGGTTCCGATTGGGATTTCGGCGCTAGTCGAATTCTGGTCGATCGCCGAGCATCCGGTTGGCGCGGTTCTGCCAATGTCGGCAGTTGGCGCCCGCGGCACTTGGTATAGGACATGCGCCGGCCTTGCCATGCCTCTGGATCAATCCGCATTACGGGGATTGAGCACGTCCCGCAGCCGGTCTCCGATCAAGTTGATGGCGACGACCGTGATCAGCAGCGCTATCCCCGGATAGAAGCTGATCCAGAACTTGCCCGAGAGCATGTGCTGGTAGCCGTTGGAGATCAGGAGGCCAAGACTGGGTTCCGTCACAGGCACGCCAAGCCCGAGAAAGGACAGCGTCGCCTCGAGCGCGATGGCGCGCGCCACCTGGACCGTCGCGATCACCATCAGCGGCGGCAGGCAATTCGGCAGAAGGTAGCGGAACACCACGCGCAGCGTGGACGATCCGTAGGATAGCGCCGCCTCGACATATTCCTTCTTGCGCTGAACCAGCGCACTGGCGCGGGCGGTGCGCGCATAGGCCGCCCACTCGACAATCACCAGCGCGAGGATGACGTTGCCCACGCCCTTGCCGAGAAATGCCAGGATCATCAGGGCGACGAGAATGGCTGGAAACGATAGTTGCAGGTCGACAAACCGCATGATCGCGTTGTCTGTGCGCCCGCCCGCATAAGCCGCGATCAGGCCAAGCGTCGTGCCGATGGCTGCAGCGGCAATCGCCGAGCTGAATCCGACCAGCAGCGAGATGCGAAGCCCGTAGAGAATGGCGGAGAGCATGTCGCGCCCCTGCTCGTCGGTGCCAAACCAGTAGGTCATGCCGGTCGCAGCCTGCGATCCCGGCGGCAATTGGCCGTCCATGATGTCGAGCTGCATCAGGTCGTACGGGTTCTGCGGCGCGATCCACGGCGCAAACACCGCCAGCGCGACGATGCAGACCAGCGCGGCAAGGCCGAGCATGGCGAGGGGCGAGCTGGCAAAGGCGCGGAGCGTCCGCTGGAGCGGGGTGCGGGGCACGGGGGCCGAAGTGATTGCGGACATCTCAGTTTTCCAGCCGCACGCGCGGATCGAGCACGGTGTAGAGCAGGTCGACGATCAGGTTGATCAGCACGAAGAGCACGACGATCACCATCAGGTAGGCCACGATCATCGGCCGATCGAGCAGATGGATGCTGTCGATGATCAGCTTGCCCATGCCCGGCCATGAGAAGATCGTCTCGGTCACGACCGAGAAGGCGATGACCGCGCCGAATTCGAGCCCTACGAGCGTGACGACCGGAATGAGCGTGTTCTTCAGGACATGGGTGCGGATCACCGAGCCCTCGGACAGGCCCTTGGCGCGCGCGGTGCGGACATAGTCCTGTGGCACGACTTCGCGGGTCTCGGCACGCACCAGTCGCATCACCAGCGAGATCTTGAACAGCGCGAGATTGAGCGCGGGCAGGGCGAGATGGCGCAGGCCGTCAAGGGTCAGGAACGACCATTGCGCGTCCAGGAACTCGGCCGTCTGGCCCCGGCCGCCCGCAGGCAGCCAGCCGAGCTGGACCGAGAACAGCATGATCATGACGAGGCCGACCCAGAAGGTCGGGAGCGAGAAGCCGAGGATCGAGCCGGCCATCAGGGCCTTGGCGCCGGTGGAATTCGGCCTGACGCCGGCATAGAGGCCGAGCGGCACGCCGACGAGAACCGCCAACAGCATGGCGGCGACCGCCAGTTCCAGCGTTGCCGGCATCCGCTGCAGGATGACCGACAGCGCCGGCTCGCTGAAGACGAAGCTGCGCCCCAGATCGCCGCGCAGCGCACCGGCCAGGAACGAGAAATATTGCTCCCACAGAGGCCGGTCGAGCCCGAAGGAGGCGATGACGCGCAGCCGCTCGTCCTGTGTCGCGTCGGGCGGCAAAAGCACCGCGACCGGGTCTCCGATCACGTTCACGCCGATGAAGACGATGACGGTCATCGCAAGGACGACTGCCGTCGCCTGGATCACACGCTTGGCAAGCCAGCTGATCATGGGGCGTTCCTGTCAGCGGCGGGCTCCGGAG
>JAEWKP010000431.1 GCA_023393655.1 Pseudomonadota bacterium
TCCGGCGCTTTATCGGGCGCATGAGGTGGGAGGCTGGACGAAGACCCGTTCGGTCTCGTTAGGGCTGCTTCCTTCCGGACCTGACCCGGTTGGCGAGTGAGACGTCCCTCGCCAACCTCCCGCCCGCAATATCGGGGATGTCGAGCGGGAGTGCAAGCCTGCCGGCAACAGACCCGCCGCCGCGCTCAAGCTCGCTTCGCGGCCTCGGGCGGGCGGTTCTCCTCCTGCGCCGCAAAGACGTTGTGCGCATAGGCGTCCAGGATCGCTTCCGACCGCTGCAGGCGCTCGGCCGCCTCGCCGGCGCGGGGCGCGCCGTAGAAATCCAGCTTGCGGATCTTTTCGATCCAGTTCCGGAATTTCATCAATTCCTGCTCGTTCTCCTCGAGCTCGGCGAAGGTGAAATGCGAAACCCGCGTCTCCTCGTCGATCTCCGCCTCGAAGGCGAGGCATTTCTCGATGAACTCCTTGTACTCGTCGTCACGGTCGGCATTGAAACGCGCGACGACCTTTTCCTGCTGCTTCTGGTCGAGACCGACCGTGGCCAGCAGCAGCGCCTCGCCCTCGGCCTCCGCGATCTCGTTCTCGAGCATCTTGAGCCGCCGCAGATGGTCGTCCGTCTTCGGCAGCAGGCAGACTCCGCCCTGAAGGTAGACCCCGCCCATGCCCTTGAGCTTGCGCCAGATCGAAACGCGCTTGCGGGCCGGCTCGGCCGGAACCTTGTAGGTCAGCAACAACCATTCGAGCGACGCCATGGAACCTCTTGAATGTTACCACTGTTACAAATATTCTCTTACCAGACCCGATCAGGATCGACGCCATGGTGACAGCAAAAGCTGTTACCTGCGAGCGAGATCGTTTACGAGAGGTTGCCGATGACTTGGACGATGACGGCTCCGGCGCTGTCCGCCGCGTTTCTGGCCTCGCTGGTCGAGGTCGTCGAAGCCTTCACCATCGTCCTCGCCGTCGGCACCGTGCGCGGCTGGCGGCCGGCGCTGATCGGCACGGGCTGCGCGCTGGGCGCTCTCGCATTGCTGGTGCTGCTGCTCGGGCCCGCGCTGATGCGGATACCGCTGCAGGCCCTGCAGCTCGTCATTGGCGTGCTCCTCTTGATGTTCGGCCTGCGCTGGCTGCGAAAGGCGATCCTGCGGGCCGCCGGCTTCATCGCGCTCCATGACGAGGAAACGGCCTTTGCCAAAGAGACGGGGGCCTTGCGGGCTGAGGAGGCCGGAGCAGCAGGCCACCGCGACTGGATGGCCGGGCTCACCGCCTTCAAGGCCGTGATGCTCGAAGGCATCGAGGTGGTCTTCATCGTGCTAGCCGTCGGCGCCGGGCGAGGCCTCCTCTTGCCTGCGGCGCTTGGGGCGCTCGCGGCCTGTGTACTCGTGCTCGCACTCGGCCTCATCCTGCGGAAGCCGCTTGCCCGCGTTCCCGAGAACACCCTGAAATTCGCGGTCGGCGTGATGATATCGGCCTTCGGCATCTACTGGACCGGCGAGGGGCTGGGCGTGACCTGGCCAGGCGCCGATCTCGCGATCCTGGCGCTGGCGGCGCTCCTGCTGACGAGCGGGCTTGCCCTCGTCGCAAGCTTTCGCCGGAACCCTTCGGAGACGGCAGCATGAAGACGATCGGCCTGATCCTGCGCGAAATTGCCGCGCTCTTCATCGATGACGAACGGCTCGCCCTCGCCATCCTGGTCCTGGTCGGGCTATGCGCCGGCCTCGCCTTCGGCCTGCACGGCAACTCGATCGGCGTGGCAGCGGTTCTGACGACAGGCTCCATCCTGGTCCTGGCGTTCAGCGTCCGCCAAGGCACGAAGCGCAGGCAACCCTGAATGATCCGCCGAGCTTCGTCGCCAACGGCGGCTTCACCGATCATTCGGCGTTGACTTGGCGTCGTCCATCCGTCATAAGCCCGCGACTTGCGCAGCCGAAAGGCGGCGCCGACCCTTATCGCATGACAGGCTCGGTTGGCCATGCTTTCCCTGGGAAAGCCGCGGCCGTCGTGCTCATAAAGGCCCCGGAGACGGACCGTGAAAAGAACCTATCAACCCAGCAAGCTGGTTCGCAAGCGCCGCCACGGCTATCGCGCCCGCATGGCGACCAAGGGGGGCCGCAAGGTCATCGCCGCTCGCCGCGCCCATGGCCGCAAGCGCCTGTCGGCCTGACGAGCCCTGGCGCGTCACGATAGCGCGCCGGTTTCGGAAGACAGGCCAATCGCCATGCGCCTCGCCCGTCTGACGCAACGCAAAGAATTCCTGGCGGCGGCCGAGCACGGCCGCCGTTTTCGTTCGTCCGCCTTCATGGCGCAGGTGCGCGACGCCGCGCCCGACGAGCTCCGCAAGGGCGGTGAACCCGTGGCCTTGAGGCTCGGGCTGACCGCCTCGCGCAAGACCGGCAATGCCGTGAAGCGCAACCGCATCCGCCGGCGCCTGCGCGAAGCCGCCAAGCAGGCGCTCGCCGGCCAGACCGAACGGCCCTGCGACATCGTGGTCGTCGCGCGCTCCGACGTGCTGACCGCGCGATTTAAGACGCTCGTCGCCGATCTTTCGATTGCCATCGACCGGGCAAAGCCTCACAAGCCGCATGCCGACAGGCGTCGCCCGCTTCCCAAGCGCGGCTCGCCTGCGCAAGCCTGACCCCGTCGCGCTCCTGCCGGACCAAGCGAGATCTGTTTCCGACCATGATGAAAGAAGACAACCGCAATCTGCTTCTCGCGATCGTCATGTCCGTGGTCGTGCTGCTCGGCTGGCAGTTCTTCTACGGCGTGCCGCAGATGGAAAAGCAGAAGCAGATCGCGCAGCAGAACCAGCAGGCCCAGAGCCAGCAGGTGCCCGGCGCATCAGGCTCCGCTCCCGCCCCCGCGACACCCGGCCAGCCCGCCGGATCGGCCGCGCCCGGCGCCGCCGCCCCGCAGCAGATCGGCACCCGCGAGCAGGCGCTGGCGGCGAGCGCCCGCGTCAAGATCGACACGCCCAAGATCGCCGGCTCGCTCTCGCTGACCGGCGCGCGCATCGACGACGTCTCGCTCAAGGCCTATCGCGAGACCGTCGATCCGAAGAGCGCGAACATCGTCCTGCTCTCGCCGGTCGGCGGGCCGAACGCGTATTATTCCGATTTCGGCTGGGTCGCGGCGCCCGGCACGACTGTCGCTCTGCCGAATGCGACGACGGTCTGGACCGCCGACAACCAGGTGCTGACCCCGGCCAAGCCGGTGACGCTGAGCTGGGATAACGGCCAGGGCCTGACCTTCAAGCGCGTCGTCAGCGTCGACGACAACGCCATGTTCACGATCCGCGACGAGGTCGAGAACAAGGGCGGCGCCGCGGTCACGCTGTTCCCCTATGGCCAGATCGTCCGCCAGGGCAAGCCGCATACGCTCGGCTACTACGTGCTGCATGAGGGCCTGGTCGGCAATCTCGGCGAGCAGGGCCTGCAGGAATACACCTACGACAAGCTCGACAAGGAGCCGCTGCTCTCGCCCGGCACCACCGGCAAGGCCTGGAAGGACGCTGTCGGCGGCTTCGTCGGGATCACCGACAAATATTGGGCCGCGGCGGTCATCCCCGACCAGCAGCGCAAGTACGAAGGCCGCTACTCCTCGGTCCAGACCGGCACCGGCCACACCTACCAGGCCGATTTCCTCGGCGAAGGCGTTGCAATCGCGCCGGGCGCCACGGCCTCCTCCAATGCCCGGATGTTCGCCGGCGCCAAGGAAGTCGCGGCCATCGACGGTTATGAGAAGAATCTCGGCATCAAGCGCTTCGAGCTGCTGATCGACTGGGGCTGGTTCTATTTCATCACCAAGCCGCTCTTTTTCCTGCTCGACTGGATCTACAAGCACATCGGCAATTTCGGCGTCGCGATCCTGATCGTCACGGTGCTGCTCAAGATCCTGTTCTTCCCGCTCGCCAACAAGTCCTACGCCTCGATGGCGAAGATGAAGGCGATGCAGCCGGAAATGACGGCGATCCGCGAGCGCTATGCCGACGACAAGATGAAGCAGCAGCAGGCTCTGATGGAGCTGTACAAGACGCAGAAGATCAACCCGGTCGCCGGCTGCTGGCCGGTGCTGCTGCAGATCCCGGTGTTCTTCGCGCTCTACAAGATCCTGTTCATCACCATCGAGATGCGGCACGCGCCGTTCTTCGGCTGGATCCACGATCTCGCCGCGCCGGACCCGAGCAATATCTTCTTCTTCCTGCCGGCGGCGATGACGAGCTATCTGCACCTCGGCATCTGGCCGATCATCATGGGCATCACGATGTTCATCCAGATGAAGATGAACCCGGAGCCGCCGGACCCGGTCCAGAAGATGATGTTCACCTGGATGCCGGTGTTCTTCACCTTCCTGCTCGGCTCGTTCCCGGCCGGCCTGGTGATCTACTGGAGCTGGAACAACCTGCTCTCGGTGCTCCAGCAGGGCTACATCATGAAGAAAAACGGGGTGAAGATCGAACTCTTCGACAACCTCAAGGGCATGTTCGGCAAGAAGCCGGCAGCCGCAGGCGGAGCGCCCAACCCCGCCAACAGCAACAAGAAATGAGAGATCGAAGGGCGGGGTTTCCCGCCCTTCGCTTTTGAAGGCCCGCGCACCGATGCCATTGCCCGATCCGAGCACGCGCCATCCGATCCCCGGCTGGAAAGGCACGGCCTTCCTGAAGGCGGTGGTCGACCATCCGCTGATCGCGGTCGGCGACTACAGCTACTACGACGACTCGCGCGGGCCGGAGCATTTCGTCGCCCGCTGCGTGCGCTATCATTTCGACTTCATCGGCGACCGCCTGGTCATCGGGAAATTCGTCGCGATCGCGCAGGCCGCGCAGTTCATCATGAACGGCGCCAACCACCCGATCGGCGGCTTCTCGACTTATCCCTTCCAGATGTTCGGCCTCGGCGACCCCGAGAGCCTGAAGCGCCCCGGCCCGAACAACCGCGGCGACATGGTGATCGGCAACGATGTCTGGATCGGGCGCGAGGCGGTGATCATGCCGGGCGTGACGATCGGCGACGGCGCGATCATCGGCACGCGGACGCAGGTGACGAAGGACGTCCCTGCCTATGCGGTCGTCGCCGGCAACCCCGGCCGCGTCGTGAAGATGCGCTTTCCGCCGGAGATCGTCGCCGCGCTGCTGGCGATCCGCTGGTGGGACTGGGATGCCGACAGGATCGCGCGCCATATCGACGCGATCCAGGGCGCCGATATCGACGCATTGCGCGCAGCCGTGTAGGCAAGCTCCATGACCACATCGACGACCAAGCCCTATGACGCCGAGGAGATCGAGGCCGCCCGCAAGCTCTTCGAAGGGCCGTGGGATTTCGTCTGGGCCTCGACCAGGATCGACGACCTGCCGCCGATGGTCGGCCAGGAGATCGCCTTCGCCGGGCGCTCCAATGTCGGCAAGTCCAGCCTGATCAACGCGCTGACGCGGCGCAACGCGCTGGCGCGGACCTCGCATACGCCCGGCCGGACGCAGCAGCTCAACTTCTTCCGGCAGGTCGAGCACGAGGAGCCCGCCGGGGCGGGATCGCAAGGCAGCAAGCGCTCGCGCGAAAAGCCGGTTCCGGTTTATTCGCTCCATGCGCCGACCATCGTCGACATGCCCGGCTACGGCTATGCCGCCGTCGGCAAGGAAAAGGTCGCGGCCTGGACCCGGCTGATCCACGACTATCTGCGCGGCCGAGCCAACCTGATGCGCGTCTATGTGCTGATCGACGCCCGCCACGGCATCAAGGATGTCGATGGCGCCGTGCTGGAGACGCTCGACAAGGCGGCCGTGTCCTACCAGGTCGTGCTGACCAAGGGCGACGCCCTGAAGCCGGCCGACCAGAAATTCATGACCGAGGCGACCTTCGACGAGATCAAGCGCCGTCCGGCGGCCTTCCCCGAGGTGCTGCTGACCTCCAGCGAGACGGGCGCCGGCATGCCGGAATTCCGCGCCGCGATCGGGCGGGTTCTGGCGGAAATGTCGTAGGACTGCTCCAGTCTCACCGGAAGGCCGCTCGGAATTCCATGTTCAAGGCCATTTCAGACAGCGCAGCCGCCGCTGATGGCGGCTCGCTTGCCCTCTTCGTCGAGCGGCTCGACGGAACGGTCGAGACCTTCGTGATCACTCGCTCGATCGCGAGCCGCGGGACTACCGATTACAACAAGGTCTCATCCAGCCAAAGGGCGCTTTCGCCAGCCGACTATCCGGCGATCGCCGATGCGCTTGAGCCGCTGCTGCCCGATACCGCGCCGATTCATCCGATCGCCGAATTCATCAGGACCCTCCGGGGCCAGCATTGATCCTCGCCGACCCGATATCCACGAGCATCGCATGACCGCCACCCGCATCCACCTGACCCTCGCTGCCCTGATGGGCCTTGCCGGCGTCGCGTTGCTGGCGGCGGCCGCCCACATCACCGGAACGGCCAATATCCAGACCGCCGGGCAGATGCTGCTCTTCCACGCCTCAGTCATTATCGGCGCCACTGCGGCGCGCCGGGGCGGGCATCTGCATGATCTGCTGGCGCGGGTCGCGCTCTCTGCCATCATCCTCGGCGCGGCCCTGTTCGCGGCAGACCTCGCCCGGCGCGGCTTCGCGAATGAGGCTCTGTTCCCGCGCGCGGCTCCGATCGGCGGCTGGTTCATGCTCGGCGGCTGGCTCGGGCTGGCGGTCGCCGCCGTGACGGCGAAGCGGAGCTGACCGCCGCGCGGCGTTCTTCCGCCGCCGCGCAAGTTCGGGTAGAAGCGCGACCGCACCTGTCCTTGCGGCCGCGCGGAGCCTGCCCGAATGACCGACCATCCCAACCTGACGCCGTCGCAATCCGCCGAGCTGCTGGTCCAGGCACTGCCGCATATGCAGCGCTACGACCAGGAGATCATCGTCATCAAGTATGGCGGCAACGCCATGGGTGACGCCGCCACTGCCGAGGACTTCGCCGAGGATATCGTGCTGCTCGAGCAGTCCGGCCTGAAGCCGGTGGTCTGCCATGGCGGCGGCCCGCAGATCGCGGCGATGCTGAAGAAGCTCGGCATCCAGTCCGAGTTCAAGCAGGGCCTGCGCGTCACCGACGAGGCGACCGTCGAGGTCGTCGAGATGGTGCTGGCCGGCTCGGTCAACAAGGAGATCGTCGGCTACATCACCCGCGAGGGCGGGCGCGCCATCGGCCTCTGCGGCAAGGACGGCAACATGGTCACCGCCCGCAAGGTGACGCGCACCGTGGTCGATCCCGATTCCAAGATCGAGGAGGTCCTGGACCTCGGCTTCGTCGGCGAGCCCGAGAAGGTCAATACGACCGTTCTCGACGCGGTGCTCAAGGCCGAGCTGATCCCGGTCCTGGCGCCGGTCTGCGCCGCGGCCGACGGCCAGACCTACAATGTCAATGCCGACACCTTCGCCGGCGCCATTGCGGGCGCGCTCAACGCCAAGCGCCTGCTGCTGCTCACCGACGTGCCGGGCGTGCTGAACAAGGACAAGCAGCTCATCCCCGAGCTCACGGTCGAGGAATGCCGCCACCTGATCGCGGACGGAACGATCTCCGGCGGCATGATCCCGAAGATCGAGACCTGCATCTACGCGCTGGAAAAGGGCGTCGAGGCGGTCGTCATCCTCGACGGCAAGGTGCCCCACGCCGCGCTGATCGAGCTCTTCACCGATACCGGCGCCGGCACGATCATCCGGCGCTGAGGGAACCCCTGACGCGGTCATCCCGGGCGTAGCGCAGCGCAGACCCGGGATCCATTCCGGAACGGCTCAGGCATGGCTCCCGGATCGGCGCGGCTAACGCCGCTGGTCCGGGATGACGGCGTCGAAGGTTTCAAGAATCGCCACGATTAAGACCCCGCCAAGGGCTTGCGGCGCAGACTCCGGCGCGCCACATCTCGGAGTCCAATGACAATTCTTGCCGACACCCCTGCCGCGACCCCGCCCCTGACGGCGGAAGGCTTCGCTCATGTCGATCACTGGATCTTCGATCTCGACAACACGCTGTACTCGCACGAGAGCCGCGTCTGGCCGCAGGTCAACGAGCGCATCACGCTGTTCCTGCAGGACCTTTTCGGGCTCGACGGCCTGTCGTCGCACGCCCTGCGGCAGTATTATTACCATCGCTACGGCACGACGCTGAAGGGACTGATGGAAGAGCACCGGATCGACCCCGACCGGTTCCTCGATTTCGCCCACGATATCGACCTGACGCTGCTCGAGCCGGACCCGGCTCTCGGGGCAGCGCTCGCGGCGCTGCCGGGTCGTAAGCTGATCCTGACCAACGGTTCCGTCGGCCACGCGAAAAATGTCGCCGGAAAGCTCGGCATCCTCGACCAGTTCGAGGACATCTTCGACATCGTCCATGCCGGCTTCCTGCCGAAGCCCGAGCGCGCGACCTATGAGAATTTTCTCGCCAAGCATTCCGTCGACCCCGGCCGCGCGGCGATGTTCGAGGATATCGAGAAGAACCTGATCGTGCCGAGCGCATTGGGCATGAAGACCGTGCTGATCATCCCCAAGACCCCCGATCCGTTCCGGGAAGCCTGGGAGCAGGCCGCCATAGATGCCGGGCATGTCCACCATGTCACGGCCGATCTCACCGGCTTCCTCAGGCCGCTCGGACGCCCGGGCGGCGGGCAGGACTGAGCACAGGC
Organism: Pseudomonadota bacterium; assembly: GCA_023393655.1. Classification (GTDB taxonomy): domain Bacteria; phylum Pseudomonadota; class Alphaproteobacteria; order Rhizobiales; family Beijerinckiaceae; genus Allobosea. The sequence goes on from JAEWKP010000431.1 coordinate 8,623, forward strand.
ATTTCCTGCGGGTCAGGTTCCTTCCAAAGGAAATTTCGTTCTTCTTTACGAACCCTCTGGGAGCTGATACTGCTCCTGTCCGTTATAAAGAACGGATCGAGAGTTCCATGCCGGCACCGGACAAAGCCGCAGCCAAGCTGCACCCCGAGACCCGCCTGGTCCATGACGGCATCCTGCGATCGCAGTTCGGCGAGACGTCGGAAGCGCTGTTCCTGACCCAGGGCCATGTCTACGACAACGCCGCGCAGGCCGAGGGCCGCTTCCTGAACACCGATCCCGGCTTTCAGTACGGCCGGCTGTCCAATCCGACCACGTCGATGCTGGAGGAGCGCATGGCCTCCTTCGAGGGCGCCGAGGCCTGTCGCGCCACCGCGACCGGCATGGCCGCCGTGACCGCGGCCATGATGGCACCGGTGCGGGCCGGCGACCATGTGGTCGCAGCAAGCGCGCTGTTCGGCTCCTGTCGCTACATCATCGAGGATCACCTGCCGCGCTACGGCGTCGAGACCACGCTGGTCGAGGGTTCGGATATCGAGGCCTGGCGCAAAGCAGTCCGGCCCAATACCAAGCTGTTCTTCCTGGAATCGCCGGCCAACCCGACGCTCGAAGTGCTCGACATCGCGGCCATCGCAAAGGTGGCGAAGGAGGCTGGCGCCAGGCTCGTCGTCGACAATGTCTTCGCCACCCCGCTCTTCCAGCGTCCGCTCGAGCTCGGCGCCGACATCGTCGTCTATTCCGCGACCAAGCATATCGACGGCCAGGGCCGCTGCCTCGGCGGGCTGATCCTCGGCTCGAAGGAATTGATCGAGGCCGATATCCAGAACTACCTGCGCCAGACCGGCCCGGTGCTCTCGCCCTTCAATGCCTGGGTGATGCTGAAGGCGCTGGAGACGCTGCCTTTGCGCGTCGGCAAGCAGGCGCAGAACGCGACCAAGGTCGCCGATTGGCTGGCGGCGCAGAGCAAGCCGACCAAGGTGATCTTCCCGGGCCACAAGAGCCATCCGCAGGCCGAGATCATCAAGCGCCAGATGAGCGGCCCCTCGACGATGATCGCCTTCGAGGTTCCCGGCGGCAAGGCCGGCGCCTATCGCCTGCTCGACGCCTGCAAGCTGATCCGCATTTCGAACAATCTCGGCGACGCCAAGAGCCTGATCGTCCACCCGGCGACGACGACGCATCAGCGCTTCACGCCGGAGGTGCGCGCCGCGATGGGCGTCAGCGACGGGCTGATCCGCCTCTCGATCGGGCTGGAGCACCATGACGATCTGATCGCCGACCTGGAGCAGGCGCTGGCGAAGGTGTGAACCACGGCTTTCCGTCATGGTCGGGCTCGTCCCGACCATCCACGCCTTCCTTTTTCGTGCCATGCGGCGTTCAAGACGGGGAGGCTCGCCACAAGGGCGAGCATGACGGCGGAATTCCCGGCACCAGTGGCCATCCCCGCCCACCCCTGCTA
>JAEWKP010000004.1 GCA_023393655.1 Pseudomonadota bacterium
GAGCTCGACCGTGACGCCGGCCGCGAGGAAGGCCGCGAAGCTCTGGCCGGAGGTGCCATTGAGCTTCACCGTGATCGTGTCTTCCGGCAAGCCAGCATGGCCATGCTTCTTGGCGACGGCGCCGGACAGCATCGCGCCGGTCGAGCGGTCGACATTGCCGACCGGCTTCTCGATCACGACCGGCGTGCCGGTCTCGATCGCATTGGTCGCCTCGGCCAGGAGCTGGCGATCGAGCACGGTGTCGATCGGGTGCTTCTGCAATTCGACATGGCGGATCGCGACGCCCGGCAGGTCGACCTTGTGGAACAGCTTGGTGAAGTCGAGCCCGTTCGCCTTCCAGTGTTCGATCGCGTCGCGCTTGTCGAGCAGGTCCGAGCGGCCGACGATCTCCTCGATCTTCGTGAAGCCCATCTCCGCCATGATCCGGCGGACATCCTCGGCCACGAAGAAGAAGTAGTTCACGACATGCTCGGGCAGGCCCTTGAAGCGCTTGCGCAGCACCGGGTCCTGCGTCGCGACGCCGACCGGGCAGGTGTTGAGATGGCACTTGCGCATCATGATGCAGCCGGCCGCGATCAAGGGCGCGGTCGAGAAGCCGAATTCGTCGGCCCCTAACAGCGCGCCGATGACGACGGCGCGCCCGGTCCGCAGGCCGCCAGCGACCTGCAGCGCGACGCGACCGCGCAGCTGGTTCAACACCAGCGTCTGCTGCGTCTCGGCGAGGCCGATTTCCCAGGGCGAGCCTGCATGCTTCAGCGAGGTCAAGGGGCTCGCACCCGTGCCGCCCTCGAAACCGGAGATGGTGATGTGGTCGGCGCGCGACTTGGCGACGCCGGCCGCGACCGTGCCGACGCCGATCTCGGAGACTAGCTTCACCGAGACGTCGGCTGACGGGTTGACGTTCTTCAGGTCGAAGATGAGCTGCGCCAGATCCTCGATCGAATAGATGTCATGGTGCGGCGGCGGCGAGATCAGGCCGACGCCCGGCGTCGAATGCCGGGTCCGGGCGATCTTGGCGTCGACCTTGTGGCCGGGCAGCTGGCCGCCCTCGCCGGGCTTGGCACCCTGCGCCACCTTGATCTGCATCACGTCGGCATTGACGAGATATTCGGTGGTGACGCCGAAGCGGCCGGACGCGATCTGCTTGATCGCCGAGCGCTTGGAGCGACCGTCCGGCATTGGCCGGAAGCGGATCGGCTCCTCGCCGCCCTCGCCCGTATTCGACTTGCCGCCGATCTGGTTCATCGCGAGCGCGATCGTCTCGTGGGCCTCGCGCGAGATCGAGCCGAAGGACATCGCGCCGGTGGCGAAGCGCTTCACGATATTCGCGGCAGGCTCGACGCTCTCCAGCGGTACGGGCGCGCGGCCGTTATCGGTGGCCATCTTGACCTTGAACAGGCCGCGAATGGTGCTGAGCCGCTCGGCATCGTCGTTGACCTGCTGCGCGAACTCCTCGTAGCGGTCCTGCGCGTTGAGGCGCACCGCATGCTGCAGGGAGGCGACGACATCCGGCTTCCAGACATGGTCCTCGCCGCGGACGCGGTACATGTACTCGCCGCCGATATCGAGGCTGTTGCGGTAGAGCGGCGAGTCGCCGAAGGCGTCGCGATGCCGGCGCAGGCTCTCCTCGGCGATCTCGTCGAGGCCGACGCCTTCGATCGCGGTGCCCGTGCCGAAGAAGAACTTGTCGACGAAATCGCTCTTCAGCCCGACGGCGTCGAAGATCTGCGCGCCGCAATAGGACTGGTAGGTCGAGATGCCCATCTTGGACATCACCTTCAGCACGCCCTTGCCGACCGACTTGATGTAGCGCTTCACCACCTCGTCGGCATCGACCTCCTCGGGGAAGGCGCCCTGCTCATGCTGGTCGAGCAGGGTGTCGAAGGCGAGATAGGGGTTGATCGCCTCGGCGCCGTAGCCGGCGAGGCAGCAGAAATGGTGGATCTCGCGCGGCTCGCCGGATTCGACGACGAGGCCGACCGAGGTGCGCAGGCCCTTGCGGATCAGGTGATGATGCACCGCCGCCGTTGCCAGCAGCGCCGGGATCGGGATGCGATCGGCCCCCACCTGCCGGTCGGAGAGGATGATGATGTTGTAACCGCCATGGACCGCCGCTTCGGCGCGCTCGCAGAGCCGCGCGACCGCGCCGTCCATGCCGGCCGCGCCCTCGCGCGCCGGATAGGTGAAGTCGATCGTCTTGGTGTCGAAGCGATCCTCGTAATGGCCGATGCAGCGGATCTTCTCGAGATCGTCATTGGTCAGGATCGGCGTGCGGACCTCCAGGCGCTTGCGGCGCGAGGTGCCCTCCAGGTCGAGGATGTTCGGACGCGGCCCGATGAAGGAGAGCAGGCTCATCACCAGCTCCTCGCGGATCGGGTCGATCGGCGGGTTCGTGACCTGCGCGAAGTTCTGCTTGAAATAGGTGTAGAGCAGCTTCGACTTGAGCGAGAGCGCCGAGATCGGCGTGTCCGTGCCCATCGAGCCGACGGCTTCCTGCCCGGTCACCGCCATCGGCGCCATCAGCAGGCGGACATCCTCGGTGGTGTAGCCGAAGGCCTGCTGGCGATCGAGCAGCGGCACGTCGGTGCGCGAGGCCCGCGCCTCGACCGGCGGCAGATCCTCCAGCACGATCTGCGTGCGCTTCAGCCAGTCCTTGTAGGGATTGGCGATGCAGAGCGAGGTCTTGATCTCGTCATCGCCGATGATGCGGCCCTGTTCGAGATCGATCAGCAGCATCTTGCCGGGCTGGAGGCGCCACTTCTCGACGATCTTCTCCTCCGGGATCGGCAGCACGCCGAACTCGGAGGCGAGCACGACAAGGCCATCGTCGGTGACAAGATAGCGCGCGGGGCGCAGGCCGTTGCGATCCAGCGTCGCGCCGATCTGGCGGCCGTCGGTAAAGGCGATCGCGGCCGGCCCGTCCCAGGGCTCCATCAGCGCGGCGTGATACTCGTAGAAGGCGCGCCGCTCCTCGTTCATCAGCGGGTTGCCGTTCCAGGCCTCCGGCACGAGCATCATCATGGCATGGGCCAGCGAGTAGCCGCCCTGCACCCGGAATTCGAGCGCGTTGTCGAAACAGGCGGTGTCGGATTGCCCCTCGTAGGAGATTGGCCAGAGCTTCGAGATATCCGAGCCGAACAGGTCGGAATCGACGCTGGCCTGCCGCGCCGCCATCCAGTTGACGTTGCCGCGCAGCGTGTTGATCTCGCCGTTATGCGCGACCATCCGGTAGGGATGGGCGAGGCGCCAGGACGGGAAGGTGTTGGTGGCGAAACGCTGGTGGACCAGCGCCAGCGCGCTGATAAAGCGCTCGTCCTGCAGGTCCTTGAAGTAGGAGCCGAGCTGGTTCACCAGCACCATGCCCTTGTAGACGATGGTGCGGCAGGACATCGAGACGGGGTAATACTCCGCCGTCTTGCGCTCCTGATGCTTGTAGACCTTGTTCGAGACCGACTTTCTGAGGACATAGACCTGTCGCTCGAACTCGTCCTCGTCGGTGATGTCGTCGGGGCGGCCGACGAAGAGCTGGCGATGCACCGGCTCGGTCGCCAGCACGGCCTGGCCGAGATCGCTGTTGTCGACCGGTACATCGCGCCAGCCGAGGAAGACGAGCCCCTCCTCCGCCACGGTCTGAGAGATGAGATCCTCGCACATCGCCCGCGCGGCGGGATCGCGCGGCATGAAGAACTGGCCGATGGCATAATAGCCCTGCTCCGGCAGGGCGATGCCAAGCCGCGCAGTCTCCTCGCGGAAGAACTGGTCGGGAATCTGGACGAGGATGCCGCAACCGTCGCCGAGCTTCGGATCAGCGCCGACCGCACCGCGATGGTCGATATTGTGCAGGATCTGCAGGCCTTGCTGCACGATCGCATGGCTCTTGCGGTTCTTCATATCGGCGATGAAGCCGACGCCGCACGAGTCTTTCTCACTATTGGGATCGTACAGGCCCTGACGCGTCGGCATGGCCGGATCGCGCACGGCCGGAAAACGCTCGAAAGCCGCTGCGCCGCTCGACTTGCTGGTCACGCTCATCGTCAAACCCCGCTTCCCAGAACCCCGCGAGCTTGCGCCGGCAGGGAGACCCGTCAGTCCATGATCCCGACCGCTGCGGCCCTCAGTGCCGACCTGAGGTCGGCAGCAAGGATGGGCCAGGGCGGTGGGCCGTCGTCTTCCTGGAGGCTTGCTTGCGCTTTGTTTCCACCGCGCCCGCGTCCTCCGCAGGCGCCTCGGGCGTGCCTCGCCCGTTCGCGCCTGTCTTCAGGCCGTCGTTTTACGGACGGCGCGCGTGCGATTGGCTTTGGCGTTGGTAGCCCGGCCCTTCGTCATGCTCCGCTCCGTTGCGACGGCGCGACCTCCAGCTAGAACAGCTTTTGGTCGGCGCGGTGAAAAATGGGACAGCAACACTGTCCTATTGCGATGAACTTGCCAGAATTCCAATCTAGGCACAAGCGCCGATTTCGCGCTGCAGCGAAATTTTATTGCAAAATCGAATCCATACCAGACATTTCCGGCATGAAAGCCTGACTCTGGCAGCCCGGTTCTTGTTTTCGCGCATGCCCCGATCTCTTGCCCAGCGCAGCGTGCAAACCCCCTCTCCTCCGGTGTCGCTTGGCAGGGATGCCCCCTCCGCTTAACCCTTTCGCCATGGATTTCTTCAGCGACAACACCGCCGCCGCCAGCCCCCGGGTCATGGCCGCGCTCGCCGCCGCCAATGCCGGTGCCGCCTCTCCCTATGGCAAAGACGAGTGGACGCGGCGCGTCGAGGAGCGCTTCGCCGCAATCTTCGAGCGAGAGGTCGCGGTCTTCCTCGTACTGACCGGCACAGCGGCGAACGCGCTGGCGCTGGCCAGCATCGTCAAGCCCTGGGGCGCGATCCTGACCCATGAGGAGGCGCATGTCGTCGAGGACGAATGCGGCGCGCCCGAGTTTTTCAGCAACGGCGCCAAGCTGGTCGACCTGCCCGGCACCGGCGCCAAGCTGACGCCGGAGACGGTGACCAAGGCGCTCTCGCATCTGCGCGCCGGCGATTTCCATCAGGTCCAGGCGCAGGCGCTGACGATCACGCAGGCCAGCGAATGCGGCACGATCTATACGCCGGCCGAGGTGCGCGCCCTCAAGGAGGCCGTCACGCCGCGCGGCCTCAAGCTGCACATGGACGGCGCGCGCTTCGCCAACGCACTGGTCACGCTCGGCTGCACGCCAGCCGAGATCACCTGGAAGGCCGGCGTCGACGTGCTCTCCTTCGGCGGCACCAAGAACGGCGCGCTCGCGGCGGAAGCCGTGATCTTCTTCGACCCGGCCGAGGCCGAGGAGATGAAATGGCGGCGCAAGCGCGCCGGCCAGACGCTCTCCAAGGGCCGCGTCCTCGGCGCCCAGTTCGAGGGCCTGCTCGCCGACGACCACTGGCTCGACCTCGCCCGCCACGCCAATGCCCGGGCAAAGCGCCTGGCGGATTCGGTCGCGCAAGGCAGCGAGGCCCGCCTGGCCTGGCCATGCCAGGCGAACGAGGTCTTCCTCGTCCTGCCGCCCGCCGTGCAGGGGCGCCTGAAGGCGGCCGGCATCGGCTATTACGATTGGTCGGCGCGCTCGCTGCCGCCGGAGGCGCCGCTCAAGGATGGCGAGGTCGTCGGCCGTTTCGTCATGTCCTTTGCGACGGAAGCGGAGCATGTCGAGGCTCTGGTCGCCGCGATCGCCGGCTGAGCGGGCCCATTTGCGCCGCGTTTCCAGCCCCACGCCCGCCGCAATCCCTAACAAGACTAGGTGCCGAGCAGTCATTCGTTAAGGGAATTCGGCATGGCAGATCGTTCGACCGCACCGAGGCGCATCGCGCTGATGGGCCTGGTCGTGGCCGGCGCAATGGCCGGCATGGCGGGCGCCGCCAGCGCGCAGTACTACTATTATGACGACGGGTACGACCCTTACCCGGCCTATGGCTACGGCTATCGTTATGATTACGGCTATGCCCCGCGTCCGCCTGTCGTCGTGCCACGTGCTCCGGCGGCCGTCTCGCGCTATTCCGTCAACGGCATCGCCGCCCGCCGTTACGGGCTCGTGCGGG
>JAEWKP010000006.1 GCA_023393655.1 Pseudomonadota bacterium
GCTGGACGATGTTGGCGCTGACAGCGGGTCTTTTTGCGATCACAGAACCCCTTGTCGGTCACGTTGTCGAGCCATTGGCTTACGGTCGCTCAACCGGGCTTTCGCCTGTCGCGATCATCGTCGCGGCAACATTCTGGACCTGGTTATGGGGGCCCATCGGTCTGGTTCTTGCGACGCCACTGACCGTTTGTCTGGTGGTTCTCGGTCGCCATGTCGAGCGGCTGGAATTTCTCGACGTCATGTTAGGGGATCGCCCACCACTTTCAGCGCCCGAGATATTCTATCAACGCGTCCTTGCTGGCGACCCATCAGAAGCGGCTGACAAAGCGGAGGAGGTGCTCAAGGAGCGCTCTTTATCGGCCTATTACGACGAGGTGGCAATCGAAGGGTTGCGACTGGCTGCGGCCGATGAGGCTCGCGGTGTTCTCGATGCTGCCCGGCGAAACCAGATTCTCGCCAGCATTCGCGAGGTCGTCGAGGACCTTTCCGATCATGAAGATCGTCGTCCCGAGCTGGCGGGCGCAACGGCTGATCCAGAGACCGCGGCGGCCGTCGAACAAACCGATGAACGCGAAGGTGCATCGGACCTGCCAGTTCTGATGGCAGTCGATTTGAACGATGCGTTTCACGGGAGCGATCGCGTGGTTTGCATTGGCGCGAGGTCGCAACTCGACGAAGCCGCTGCGCTTATGTTGAGCCAGATACTTGGCAAACATGGTTTGGCTGCTCAGGCACTCCCGCCAACCACCCTCTTGACGTCTGGTCTAGAGCGCCTCGCTGAGCAGAATCCCGCATTGATCTGCCTTTGCTCCATTGGCCCGCAAGGTACCGCCCAAATAAAGTATGCCGTCAAGCGACTGCGGCGACGCATGCCGACCGCCATCCTCGTTCTTGGGAAGCTCGCGCAAGCCTCGAACGCTTCAGCGGATCTTGGCTCTACTGACGCGGTCGCAACCTCCCTGCGAGAGGTGTGTCGGGCTTGTCTGACATTAGCTGCGGGAAAGGTAGCAGCATGATCGCGGTGCCGATGATCACTACGATTGGACGAAATCTGCGCAACATTGCTTCGAGGTTCGCGTGAAGTTGCGGGGACGTTCGGCGTTTAGCGCGCTGGCATCGGCGCTTCTGGGAGCGGCGGGATGTCTCGTTGCCTTCAACCTGCTGCCCGAGCGGCAGGAGCTGGGGCAGCCACTACCGCATCACCTGGCGTCGTCTGATCAACAACTCAAGATATCGATGGGCGCGCTCTTCGGGTCCAATTATATCCCCGGCAACAAGGTCGACACCCTCGTAAACGGCGATCAGATTTTTCCGGCGATGCTGCGCGCTATTCGCGACGCTCGCCAGACCATCAGCTTTGAAACCTACATCTATTGGCGTGGCAATATCGCGGAGGAATTTGCAGACGCGCTTTCGGCTAAGGCACGGGATGGACTGAGCGTCAAAGTGCTGCTCGACTGGGTCGGCAGCCTCCCGATGGATGAGGGGCTGATCAAGCGCATGCAGGACGCAGGCGTGGAGGTCGTGCGGTTTAGACCGGTAACCTGGTACACCATCGACCGGGTCAATAATCGAACTCACCGGAAGCTGCTGATCGTCGATGGTCGCATCGGCTTCACGGGCGGTGTCGGCATTGCCGACGAGTGGAAGGGAGATGCGCGTTCGCCAGATGAATGGCGAGACAACCATTATCGCGTCGAAGGACCAGTTGCGGCTGAGTTTCAAGCTGCTTTTGCAGAGCACTGGATCGAAGCGACCGGCGAACTGCTGTTAGGAGACCGGTTTTTCCCAGAGATCAAATCAACTGGGGACCGCGCTACCCAGGTCGTTGTGAGCTCAACCCATCAGCGCAATGTCATGCATCTCATGCTGATGACCGCGCTTGCGGCCGCGCAAAAGAACATTCGGATCGCCACGCCGTATTTCGTCCCGGACGAATTGACACGCCGGCAGCTCTTGGAGGCGCGTCAGCGCGGTGTCGACATCCAGATCATTGTCCCGGGCGCTCAAACGGATGCCCGCATTGTTAGAAAAGCGTCGCGGCACCTATGGGGTGAGTTGCTTCAAGCAGGCGTCAAAATCAGCGAGTATCAACCCACTTTCTTCCACTGCAAGCTGATTATTGTCGACGGCATCTGGACCTCGGTCGGCTCAACAAACATTGATGACCGCGCTCTGCGGCTCAATGACGAGGCGAACATCAGTCTGTTCGACCGCGAATTCGCCCTCACTCAAACGGCCGTGTTCGACAAGGATACAGCGGTCTCGAAGCCCTATACTTTTTCGGACTGGCAGAGCCGCACGGCCGGCCAGAAGGTCTCTGATTGGATATCCAGCCTCGCCAGATCACAGATTTGAGCGCGTTTCACACATACGTTGGGATCGGTCCAGCCGGCATGAGTGCCTTTTCAAGCCAACCAATGAAGCGAACAACCGTCCGCCAAAGTCAGCTTATTCCCGGTTCAGTGGATTTTCTGCGGATCGAGGCGGGGCAGCATCGCGCCACCTCCGCTGCGCGGACGTAGCGACCGCTATCGACCCAACTCGTACCTGGTTGCCGCTAGATTCTGCGCCGGTCACTTGAACGTTGCGGACGATTTAGGTGACCATCGCCTAGGCAGCATGGCTTGAGCGGGGCTCCATGTCGGATTGGGACGCTCTACCGCCAGACGAAATGGCTGAACACCTCGTTGCGAGCCACGGCCGCTCGGCGTTTCTCTTCGCTACGGATGCACTGGAGTTAATAGTGGAGAAGCAGGACAAGAACGGAGAGCGCTACTGGCTTGAGGTGAGAAAGCGCGTGGCAGAAATTCTGGCAGACCGCTGATCGGGGGCAGGTCAAGCGCAACAACTGATCGCTTTTTGACCCATTGCGCGACTATCGGTGCTAATCCCTGCGCTCGACGTCGCCCCGGTCGGTTAGATGAACGGTGAAGCTGCGCTCATTCACGATTGCGGTCCCAGTCCATCCACCGTCTGGGCTACGCTTTAGATCGCGCACGTTGGGATATCCGCTTTTCGCCAGCCTCTCACTCGCCTCCGCCTCTGTTCGCGCGGGCGTAGGCTGCATCGTTTCGGCTGGCGGCGCATTATGCGGCGGCCCTGTCGGTGAAATTTGAGCTTGCGCTGAAGTGCAGAGCGCGAAAGCGACGAGGAAACCTATCAGCCACATTTCGCCTCCTGGTTACGCCATACGAGACCGGCGAAAGACCAACGGCCGCTCCTTGTGAGAGTTCCGGCCGCGGTATCCGGCACTGGCCCTGTTCCGCTACCCCCACCAAGCCCATGCAGCAGCTACAGCAGTGGCCGGGATTGCAGTGGTCAAAGCAATGACGGCCATTAGGCGCGCGATCGACCGCGCTTCGCGTTTCAGTCCTTGGTCGACCATTGCCAGATGACATCGAACTCCACGCCTGATGATCGGCATTTATTCGGGCGGCTGCTTGGCCGCGACACGCTGGGCAGCAGTTGTTGAAACGGTCCGAGGAACCGTAAGCGCGGCAGTGTCGTTGGCGAATCTAAGGAGATCCACCATGCCGTTCGAACACGCCACAACTCCGATGAAGCCGGCGCCTGCCAACGATATGGCCGGTCATCGCATCGCCTCCACAAATGACTACGAGGCCGCCACCGAGCGCGTTCGGGAACTACGAGGTCACATCGCATTCCAAAGCGACGATATCCATCCGCCGATTAATGATGGCCCGCGCGAGGGCTAACAGTTCGGCAATCGGCAACCTTTCCGTCAAAAGACATGGACACGCCGTGTAGGAAGCGCATGCTGCCCTGGCAGTTGTCTCCATGCCGCTTTTGGAAATGACCGCTGGCGGCGCGCAGTGACGCCGCCCAGGCGGAGACCTGTCATGCATACCGGTAAGGGCCATCTGATGCTGCGCGACGGACGCAGGCTCCCTCTCACGTTTCAGTTCGGCAGCACCTATGACGATGCCCGAGCAGGTTACTTGCTCTGTGATACATCCCAACTCGACCCCGCTTTGCTTCATGACCGTCTTCGTATCCAATGCGAGGATGGGGCCCGCATTTTGGTCGCCGTTATGCATTCGAGCGACCGATATTTGGCTGTAACAGGACGCTTGGATTCGCCGCAGGCGGCTTAGAATCATACCCGACTACGGAACCGAAACCCTTCTTAGGTGTTTCAAGCCGTCTCGCTCGGGAACTTCCATGTCGCAAATCTTGACGGTCTGCCGGATCAACGCAGAGTTCGCGGTCCGTGACGTGACTGGTTCCACCTACGGCCACTCTCCCGATATCAGGGTGGTTCTTGAAACCGCGCAGCGCATGGCTCAAAGAATTGGAGCCCACGTCAAGTTCACGCCCGAGGCCGAAAGGCACTTTCGGGATACAGCGCAAGTTGATCACGAAGAGGTTGCCGAAGTCTCAACTCCAGGCGGAGTGTGGGCCAAATTCAAACGTCGCTATGGTCGGTGCGTGTGCTAAGCCGATTTAGGCAACAGCGGTTTATGAGTAAGCGTCGGATTGACTGCTGTCGCCGAATGTCGTCGATTGGATTCTCGATCACTGTCTTCTACTGACAGCCTCCATGCTCAGTTCTCGCGTCGCACGCGGACGATCGGCCAAGCAAGTGAAACCTACAGTCGATGCGTATACGGTCGCCATGCCGTGGTACGAGCGCGATGATTTCCAAAAGCTTTGGGAACTCGCTCATGATCGCGACGAGATGCCCTCCTGTTACGAGGAATGGCATCGCAACGCGGTCGCAGTCATGAATGCCTGGCTCTCCCGTGGCCGAGCGCTGGAAATCGTCACGATCAGGCCGCATGAGTTACTTACCTGGCTCAGGCAGACCGGTTTGCCGAACACAGCAGCCTCACGCCTCAAATACGTCGAGCAGCGCGCCAGCCAACAGGGCCACAACGTCGCCTAGTTCGGCATCGAGAATACCGACGCTTCGTCGGCATGCTCGCGCAGCCCCTTGCTGCTTCCTTGCGAATGAACTCACAGACCAATCTCTGCTGGCGCGGCGTCAGGCCACCGCGGACCACCGGTTGTGCGGATTGCTGGCCGAGCCATTGCGCCAGCTCGATCAAAAGCACCTGAAACAGGGCTTCGTTGTAAAGCCGGATGTGATTCTCAGCCAACCCGACCGAAGCGCGCAACTTCACCAGCGTCGCCTTGATGTCCTCTGGGATCTGCCGACCGTAGACCACAGGAGCGCGCCACAGCACGTCACGGGTCAAGGCACCGATCAGAGGCGTGTCCGGCTCGACGGCCAAGGACAGGTAACGCGCCGGGACCGTGGGTATCGTCCAGCCATCGGAGCCAAGTCCCGCCGGCAAGATGTGTTTCGGCGTGCAAGTTTGACCCCGTGAGGCGGGGGATCGGCGTCCAACTTTGACCCCCTTGAGCCGGTTTCGGTGAGACTGCCCGTCCTGGTTTCGGATGGGCGGGCGGGGGATGAAGGGCGTGGATACGATTGCGCGGATCCCCGCTGCTACGGCCGCGACCAGACCATCTACGATCCCTGGCACTATGTCCCGGTGCTGGCTCGCAAACCGGGCGCTCTGCGTAATGGCGCGCCCTTCAAGGATTGGGTTCTACCCGGCGCGATCGACCGGGTCCGGCGCAAGCTCGCTGCCGTTCAAGACGGCGATCGGCAGATGGTCGAGATCCTCACGGCGGTGCTCAGCGACGGGCTGCCTGCCGTCGAAGCCGCCTGTGCGGACGCTCTGCGGCAAGGCGTCCATTCCGCCGACGTGATCATCAACATCCTGGCCCGGCGCCGCGAGCCCGCGGCAGCGATCACGATCATGACGCCCGATGCCTTGCGGCTGCGCCATGAGCCCGCCGCCGATTGTGCCCGCTACGACAGCCTCAGGAGAGCCGTGTGATGGAACGCTCGGAGATTCTCGCCACCATGGGCGAGCTCAAGCTCTATGGCATGAAGGCCGCCTTCGACGAGATCATCGCCTCGGCGGTAAAGCGCCAGCACGAGCCCCAGCGCGTCGTCGGCGATCTGCTCGCCGCCGAGATCGCCGAGAAGCAGGCTCGTTCGATCAAGTATCAGATCACTATCGCCAAGCTGCCGCTCGCCAAGGACATCGCCGACTTCGCCTTCGACGACACGCCGATCAACGAAGCACTCGTCCACGATCTCGCTGGCGGCAACTTCCTGGCCCATCAGCGCAATGTCGTCCTCGTCGGCGGCACCGGGACCGGCAAGACCCATCTCGCCATCGCGATCGCCCGGGCCTGCATCCGCGCCGGCGCTCGCGGCCGCGTCTTCAACGTCGTCGATCTCGTCAACAAGCTCGAGGCCGAAGCCCGCGCCGGCCGCCAGGGCCGCATGGCCGATTATCTCGCCCGCATGGACTTCATCGTCCTCGACGAACTCGGCTATCTGCCCTTCGCACAGTCCGGAGGACAACTGCTCTTCCACCTGGTCAGCAGGCTCTACGAGCAGAGCTCCGTCATCGTCACCACGAACCTCGCCTTCGGCGAATGGCCGTCCGTCTTCGGCGACGCCAAGATGACCACCGCGCTCCTCGACCGGCTCACTCATCACTGCGACATCGTCGAGACCGGCAACGAGAGCTGGCGCTTCAAGAACAGGCTCTGAGTTCCCCGCACTCCACCGATCCGGAGGCGGCGCGGCGGCGCGATCCAGGCCTGGGGCGCCGCCC
>JAEWKP010000102.1 GCA_023393655.1 Pseudomonadota bacterium
GAAGCGCCGGGCCACATGGCCGAGCGGGCTCGCATAGAAGGCGCGCAGGTCGACGACGTCGAGAGGCATGGCGCCTGACATGGAACGCATGAGGCCCGAGTGCAAGGGCTGCCCCGAGGCGATGCCGGGTTGATCGATGGCCGGGCATGGCCCATGCAGGGCGCATGACCGCTCGCCGTTCCGGTGGGCCGACCCTGCCGGAGGAAGCCATGCCGCTCGACCTTCACGTCTTCCGCACGCTCAGCGACAATGCGGGCGCGCTGCTCCATGATCCTGCCAGCGGCGCTTGCGCCGCCGTCGACGTGCCCGATGCGGGCGAGACGCTCGCTGCCGCCAAGGCGAAAGGCTGGACGATCAGCGACGTCTTCATCACCCATGCCCATCACGACCATACGCAGGGCGTGGCCGAGGTGAAGCAGGCGACGGGAGCCAATGTCGTGGGCCCCGCCGACGCGCGGACCAGCGCGCCGCTCGACCGGGTGTTGGGCGAAGGCGACACTGTGACCTTTGGCGGCGAAAACTTCGAGATCTGGCATACGCCGGGCCATTCCGACGGGCATCTCAGCTTTGTCGGGCGCGGTGCCAGGCTCGTGCTGGTCGGTGACGTCGTCTTCGTGATGGGCTGCGGGCGGGTCCAGCCCGGCCAGATGGACCGGATGTGGACCTCGCTCTCGCGCCTGATGGCGCTGCCGGGCGATACCCGCCTGCTCGGCGGCCATGACTATACCCTGTCCAATGCCCGCTTCGCCCGTTCTGTCGATCCGGCGAACGAGGCGCTCAAGGCGCGCTTCACTGAGGCGGAAAAGGCCAAGGCCGAAGGCCGCTTCTGGGCGCTGACCACGGTGGCCGAGGAACAAGCGACCAACCCGTTCTTCCGGGCCGGCGAGCCGGCGCTGGCGAAGGCGGTCGGCCTGGCCGGCGCTGCGCCGGGCGCGGTCTTCGCGGCGCTGCGCGAAGCCAAGAACCGGTTCTGAGCCATGACGATGCGGCTGGACGGGCTGACGGCGGCGGAGGTGATCCGCCTGCTCGATCTCAAGCCCCATCCGGAGGGCGGCCATTATCGCGAGACGTTTCGCGATCCGGCCGGGCCGGAAGGCCGGGGCTTCTCGACTGCGATCTATTATCTGCTCGATACCGGGGAAACCTCGGAATGGCATCGCGTCGATGCCGCCGAGATCTGGCACCATTACGCTGGCGCACCTCTGGTGATTACCGTTTCGCCGAACGGCCATGACGCCTCGGCTCATCATCTCGGCACGGAGCTTGCTGCCGGCCAGCGGCCGCAATTCGTGGTGCCGGCCGGCTGGTGGCAGAGCGCGACCTCGCTCGGCGCCTGGACGCTTGTCGGCTGCACGGTCGCGCCGGGTTTCGAATTCAAGGGCTTCGAGATGGCGCCGCCGGGCTGGCGGCCGACACCGCGCAAGCCGTCCGGGGGATAGGATGCTGACGAAGACCGAAGATAGCGAACGCGTGCTCGGCTGCGAGCGACGCATCATCAATGCCTGGCCGGCGCTGTCGACGCTCGTCGTCGGCGACTGGGTACTGCGCTTCGCCAATGGCTATTCCGGCCGGGCCAATTCGGCGACGCCGCTGAGCTATGGTGCCGAGCTCGACGTGACGATGCTCGACCTGATCGACGAACTTTATCGCGCCGACGGGTTGGTCCCCGCCATCCGCCTGACGCCGCTGGTGGGGGAGGCGACGCGTGCGGCGGTGCTGGAGCGCGGCTACCGGGTCAAGGACAAGTCCTTCGGCCAGATTGCGCCGCTCGCCGGCTTCACGGCGTCCGAGGAAGCTGAACTCCAGATCGAGGCGCGGCCGAGCCAGGAATGGACGGCTGGCGCGGCTGCCCTGCAGAGCGGCAACAAGACCCATGCCGGCAATCTCGCAGGCATCATCGAGAAGGTCCGGCTGCCGGCGGCCTTCGCGACCTGGCTGGTCGAGGGCGAGGCGGTCGCCTTCGGCATGAGCGTCGCCGAGCGCGGCATGGCCGAGATCGGCCTGATCTGCGTGCATCCTGATCATCGCGGCCATGGCTATGGCCGCAGGATCGTGCAGGGGTTGATGGGCTGGGCCGGGGCGATGGGCTGCCACAGCGCCTATCTGCAGGTCGAACAGAGCAATGCGGTCGCGATCAGTCTCTATGGCAGTCTCGGCTTCCGCACGCTCTACCAGTATGAGACGCGCATTCTCGATTGAGCCGCTTCAACGCGTCAGCAGCGCCGTGCCGTAGAGCCCGAGGCCGAAGATGGTGTGGCTGACGACGTTCAGCAGCCGGATCTGGCCGGCATTCGGCTTCTTCGAGGCGGCGACGCCCATGCCCATGCCCGGCTGCAGGATGAACCAGCCGCAGCCGATCGTGACCCAGCCGACGATCAGGGCCGGCAGCAGGGTCGGGTTGCGGACCCAGCCGGTGCCTGCGATTGCCAACACGAAGCCGGCGAAGGCGATGCCGACGAGATAATGACAGATCCAGCCGATCGCGAGCTCGCCGGCGACGGGCTCGGATTGGGCGATGTCGTCGTGCCGGACGCGGCCGCGCGGCAGATGGGCGAACCAGCGGCCGGGCATCGCCCAGTTCGGCCTGGGAAAGCCGAAAAGGCGCAAAGCCTGAGCCCAGATATCGGTGAGCGCGGTCGCGCCGGCCCCAATGACGATCACCCGCAAGATCAGATCCGACACGGTCTATCCCCCAAGCCGCTTCGATGCGGTGCATCCTGTTGGAGCGGCGATCGCGGCGGCGGTCAACCGTCCCGCTGAGCGAGCTGCGCGAGGGCGGGCTGCATGCGGCGCATCGTCCCGCCCGGGGGAACCGCGAAGGCGGCCAGCGGGTTGCCTCCGCTGATCCATACGCGACCGAGGGGGACCATCATGGCCACGGCGACCGCCGAGACATCACGCAGCGCGGCCAAGGCCGCGCCCGGGCCGCATGGCGCCGCCGAACTGCCTTCGGTGGTGGTGACCAGTTACAATCTGGAGGTTCGCGACGATGACGGCTTCGTCGGCGACAAGGCGAGTCGCGGCGCCTTCATCGAGCATCTCGACGCGCTGCGCAGCCATCTCAAGCGCAACGGCGACGATCCGCTGGAGGGCAAGACCGCCGAGATCAGCAAGAAGGAGCTCGATGCGCTGCTCAAGGAGGGCGATGCCGCCGAAGCCGCGCTGGTGCTCAGCGCCGTCGAGGGCTTCGCCCAGTCGCTCGCCTTCGTCATCCGCCGCTTCGCACGCTTGAAGAGCTGGGCTGCGATCGAGCGCATCGTGGTGGGTGGCGGCTTGCGCGAAAGCCGTGTCGGCGAACTCGCCATCGCGCGTGCCGCCATCATCCTGCGCACCGATGGGCGCGATCTCGATCTTGTCC
>JAEWKP010000014.1 GCA_023393655.1 Pseudomonadota bacterium
ACGGCCGCGCCCGAATGGGCACGGCCGATCAGTTCAGTCGACGAAATGCGTCTGCTCGGTCACGAGCGGGCCGAGCGACATCGAGCCCTTGAGGTCGAAACCCCAGTTGAGCTTCTCCCGCCGGGCCCAGACCTGTCCGGTCTCGGTGATCGGGATGACGCAGACACTGCCGATGATCAGCTTCTGCGCCTCCTGCCAGAGCGCGATCTGCTTCTTGGGGTCGGTCTCGCCGCGGGCCGCCTCGATCTGCTTGTCGGCGACATCGCAATGGCTGAAGTTCACGACCTGGCCGGGTTGGCCGATGGCGCTCTTCGAATGGTAGAACTGCGTCAGATAGTTGTCCGCGATCGGGAAGCGCGCGGCGCCGTACATCACGAGCGGGCTCAGGTCCTTGCGGATCATCTGGTGCCAGGTGGCGTGCTCGACCGGCTGAAGATTGAGCGTGATGCCGGCTTCGGCGACCTGCCCCTGGATGATCTGCGCCGTCGATTCCAGGCTCGGCAGCTGGCTGGCGAGCATGGTCACGGTCAGGCCGTTGGGGAAACCGGCCTCTTTCAGGAGCGCCTTGGCCTTGGCCGGGTCATGCGGCAGGACGCCGGCATCCCCGGTGAAACCGAGATTGTTCGAGGGGATCGCGGATTTGCCGGCACGGGTGAAGCGGGGACCCCGATACTCGGCGATCTTGGGCGCATCGATCGCATGGGCCAGCGCCTGGCGAACCTTGATGTTGTCGAAGGGCGGCTTCGTCACGTTGACGCTGAGCGTCGTCAGCTCGGCCGGGTCGAAGCTGTCGACGACCACGCCGGGATTGGCGAGCGTGCGCTGCAGCCAGCGCTGGTCGGCGAGGCCGGTCGCCGCATCGACCTCGCCCGCGACGAAGGCGAGATCGCGCGCGGCGTTGTTGTTGAGAAAGCGATAGGTGATCTTGGTGAGCTTGGGCTTGCCGCGGAAATAGGCATCGTTCGCCTTGAAGGTCACGGCCTGGCCGGGCGTGATCGCATCGAGCGCGAACGGCCCGAAGCCGACCGGCGCGCGCCGGAAGCCCTCGCCGCGCTCCTCGAAGGCCTTTTTCGAGATGATGAAGCCGCCGGCATAATTGGTGAGCAGGCCGAGCAGGCTGGGCACGCGGTTCGACAGCGTGATGCGGACCGTCTGCGGATCGACCGCCTCGACCTTCTGGACGGCGGCATAGTCGCTGGCGAAAGCCGAGCGCTTGGGATCGCGCGCCTTGTCGAGGCTGAACACGACGTCGTCGGCCGTGACGTCGCCATAGCCGTGCTGCCATTTCACGCCGGGGCGCAGCTTGAAGGTCCAGACGAGGCGATCGTCGCTCGCCTGCCAGCTCTCGGCGAGATCGGCCTCGATCGTGGCCGGATCGGTCGAACCGGGGGCGAAGCGGACGAGCCCGCCGAAGATCCAGGCCGAGAGGATGCGGTCGGAGGTGCTGCTGGCATAATGCGGGTCGAGCGTGCCGACATCGACGGCGGCGGCGCCGAGCGTGAGTTCGGTCTTCGCGGCGAAGGCCGGCATGGATGCCAGCAGGCCGAAGCCAAGGACGCCGGCGAGTAGTCCGGCTTTGGTCAATGTGGTGTTTTTCATTGTTAGCCTTCCCCTGTTGAAACCAGTCGCAGCCGCGCCGGCTGCGTGCCGAGCGCGGCGAAAAGAGGCCGGAAGCCGGCGCTTGTCAGCCCGTCGAGCGCGGTCAGGATCGTGTCCTGCCAGTCGGGCGCGACGCTCGCCGCGCCGATGCGCCGGAATTTCTCGGTGACCTGCGCCCGGTTCATCGGATTGGCGACGTCGCCGAGCGGGTATGGCACGCTCAGGCTGCGCGCTCCCTCGCCCTGGTCGATGATGACGCGGCAGGGCGTGCTCTTCGGGAAGGCGGCGGCGAAATCGTCATGCGCCGAGAGCTCGATCCGGCCGGCGAGTTCGAGCACCTGCGGATCGTGGAGATGCGCAGGGTCGACCGGCTGCAAGGCGGCGGCGCCGTGGATCGCCGCCAGCGCGCAACTGAAATAGTAGCTGTACTGGCCGCCTTCGAGCGTCTGCGGCGCGCGCTCGTTGGCGAGGCCGAGCCCGCGCGGGAAGGTCTCGATGCGCAGCGAGAGGATCGGCTTGCCGGGCTCGCGCAGCATGAGGATCGCATCGACCGCGGCATGCATGTAGCGGCAGCAGGCATAGGGCTTGAGGTAGCAGTCCTGCAGCCACCAGCGCTCGCCGAGCCCGCCGGTCAGCACGCTGCGGGTGAAGCGGTCGTCGCGGTCGAGCAGGTCGCGCGGGCCGGTCGCGCCGGCGCGGGCCCGGTAGGCACCGGTCAGGCCGGCGACGACGGCTGGCGGGATGACCTCCTTCACCGTGCTGCCCTGATATTTCGAGGTGCCCATCGGATAGCTGATCGGCCCCTCGGCCCCGGCGATCGCCATGGCATGGGCCAGCGCCGGGGCGTCGAGTCCGAGCAGGCGGCCGGCCGCGGCGGCGACGCCGTAATTCACCCAGCGACCGCTGCTATAGGTCTCGATGGTCGGCGTCGGCCGCGACGTCGCGACCCGGAGCGCGACGTCGTAGCCGAGCGCGATCGCGTCGAAGATGCGCTCATCGGAGGCATCGAGCGCCTGGCCGACGGCGAAGGCCGCCGGAATGACGCCGGCCCCGGCATGGCCGGCAGCGCCGCGATGGCCGTCATCGATGTCGAGCGCGCTCGCCGCCGCCGCATTCGCCATGGCGGCGCCGGCGACGCTGAGCTTGCTGCCGGTCAGCCAGATGCCGGCTGGTCCGGAGCCGTAGAGCTGTTCGGCGGCCATGCGGGCGGCATGGGCCAGCCGCGAATCCAGCCCGGCGGCGGTGGCCCCGATCAGGTCCGCGACCAGGAGCGAGGCGCTTTCCCGTGCGGCCTCCGGCAGGGCGCCTTCAGGGTGGTCGGCGACGAAGGCAGCGAGTTCCTCGATGGCGTGCATGGTTCGCGTTCCGGCTCCTGAATGACTAGCTCGCCCGGCGGATGAAATGGCCCTCAGCCATCATCTCCCAGCTCTGTGGCGGCGGGCGGTAGCCGACGGGCTTCATCGGGCTGCGCGGCGGCGTGGCATCGACGCGCTGCGGCGGACGGCCGCTGCGCTGGTCGGGATGGGTGATCGGGATCGCGGAGAGGAGGCGCTGCGTATAGCCGTGGCCGGGTCGGCCGATGACGTCGTCACGGGCGCCGATCTCGACGATCTCGCCGAAATACATCACCGCGACGCGGTCGCAGATGCGCTCGACCGCCGCCATGTCGTGGCTGATGAAGAGATAGGAGACCTCGAATTCCTTCTGCAGGTCGATCATCAGGTCGATGATCTGCGCCTTGATCGCGACGTCGAGTGCCGAGACCGCCTCATCGGCGATGATCAGCTTCGGCGACATCGCCAGCGCGCGGGCGATGCAGATGCGCTGGCGCTGACCGCCGGAGAACTCGTGCGGGAGGCTCGCGGCGCGCGCCGGATCGAGCCCGACACGCTCGAGCAGCCACTCCATCCTGGAGCGCGCCTCCTTGCCGGAGGCGATGCCATGGACCTGCATCGGCTCGATGATCGCCGAGCCGATGCTCTGGCGGGTGTCGAGCGAGCCGAACGGGTCCTGGAAGATCATCTGCACGTCGCGGCGCAGGCCGGCGAGGCTCTTCGGATCGGCATAGTCGATCCTGCGGCCGGCGATGGTGACCTCGCCGGAATGGCGCGGCGCGAGGTCGATGATCGCCTTGCCGATGGTCGATTTGCCCGAGCCGGATTCGCCGACGAGGCCGAGCGTCTCGCCCTTGCCGATGGCGAAGGAGACCTGCTCGACCGCATGGACCTCGCCCTTGAGCCGCCCGAACAAGCCGCCGCGCGAGGGGAAGCGGACCGAGAGGTCGCGCACCTCCAGAACGGGCGCGTCGCCACGGAAGGACAGCGGCACGCCCTCGACGCCGCGCGCGGGAGCAGTGCCGTCCGCGAGCTTGCCGACGAGACTCGGCGCCGCCGCGATCAGGCTGCGCGTATAGGCGTCGCGCGGGTTGGAGAAGACCTCGTGGACCGTGCCCTGCTCGATCGCGCGGCCGCGGCGCATGACGAGGACATGGTCGGCGATTTCCGCGACCACGCCCATGTCATGGGTGATGAACAGGATCGCGGTGCCGGTCTCGCGCTGCAATTCCTTGAGCAGCGCCAGCGTCTGCGCCTGCACGGTGACGTCGAGCGCGGTGGTCGGCTCGTCGGCGATGATCAGGGAAGGGT
Source organism: Pseudomonadota bacterium (assembly GCA_023393655.1). Lineage (GTDB taxonomy): Bacteria > Pseudomonadota > Alphaproteobacteria > Rhizobiales > Beijerinckiaceae > Allobosea. The sequence goes on from JAEWKP010000014.1 coordinate 4,245, forward strand.
TGCAGGCCAGCGCCATCGCGATCATCACCCGCTGGCGCATGCCGCCGGAGAAGGTGTGCGGGTAGTTGTCGATGCGCTCCTCGGGATCGGGGATGCGGACCTTGCGCAGCATCTCCAGCACCGCCTCGCGCAATTCCGCGCCCTTGAGGCCGCGATGGATGCGGATCGCCTCGCCGATCTGGTCGCCGATGCGCTGGACCGGGTTCAGCGAGGTCATCGGCTCCTGGAAGATCATGCTGACCTGGCCGCCGCGCACGCCGCGCATCTCGGTCTCGCCGAGCGTCAGCAATTCGCGGTCGCCGAGCTTGACTGAGCCGGTCGCCCGCCCGATGCGCTCCGGCAGCAGGCCCATGATCGCGAGCGAGGTCACGCTCTTGCCCGAGCCGGATTCGCCGACCACGGCGAGCGTCTCACCGGCGGCGATCTCGAAGCCGAGATCATGCACGACGGTGGTGGAGCCGAAGGCTATCGTGAGGCCGCTGACCGACAGGATCGGCTTGTCGCTCGTATTCTTGCCGACCATCACGAGGCGTCCTTCAGGCGGGGATCGATCGCGTCGCGCAGGCCGTCGCCGATCAGGTTGAAGGCGAGCACCAGGATCAGGATCGCGAGGCTCGGGAACAGTGCGAGATGGAACGAGCTCAGGATGTTCTCGAAGCCCTCGCGCACCATGCCGCCCCAGGTCGGCGTCGGTGGCGCGAGGCCGAGCCCGATGAAGGCGAGGGAGGCCTCGGTGCGCACCGCGGTCGCCATCCAGAGCGAGGTCATCACCATCACCTCCGGCAGGATCGCCGGCAGGATGTGGCGGAACAGGATGCGCCCGCCCGAGAAGCCCATCGCGCGGCAGGCCTGAACATATTCGCGGTCGCGCTGGGCGATGACGGCGGCGCGTGCGATCCGGGCGAAGGCGGGCGTCGCGGTGAAGGCGATGGCGATGACGATATTGGTCATCGTCGCACCCATCAGGGCGACGAGCGCCAGGCCCAGGATCAGCGAGGGGAAGGCGAGGATGACGTCCATCACCTGCATCAGGAGGATGTCGGTGCGCCCGCCGCGATAGCCCGCGGTCATCCCGATCAGCGAGCCGATCACCAGCGCCGTCAGGATCGCGAAGAGGCCGATGGTGAGGGAGTAGCGCGCGCCGAAGAGCAGCCTCGACCAGATGTCGCGGCCGAACTGGTCGGCGCCGAGCAGATAGCCGCCGCCGGGCGGGGCGAGCTGGTCCATGATGCTCTGCTTCGCCGGCGGATGGGTCGCGAGATAGGGCGCGAAGATCGCGGCGAGCACCAGCAGCACGACGATGGTGATGCCGGCCCAGGTCGAGAGGTTGAGCCGGCCCAGCACGCCGCGGAAGGCGTTTTGACGCTCGGCAGGGCGAGCGGTTTCCGCTGCAGTCTCGCTCATTTGTACTGCACCCTCGGATCGAGAAAGCCGTAGGTCAGGTCGGTCAGCAGGTTCACGACGACGACCATCAGCGTGTAGACGACGATCATCCCCTGCAGCAGCGTGTAGTCGCGCTGGCTGAGCGCGGTCAGGATCAGCTTGCCGAGGCCGGGGCGCGAGAACACGATCTCGGTCAGGACCGAGTTGCCGATCAGGATGCCGAGATAGAGGCCGATGACGGTGGTGATCGGGATCAGGCAGTTGCCGAGCGCGTGCGACCAGATCACCGCCGAGGCGGAGGCGCCCTTGGCGCGCGCCGTGCGGACGAAATCCTGGCTGAGAACTTCCAGCATCGCCGAGCGGGTCACGCGGGTGATGTAGGCCATCATGATCAGCGCCAGCGCCAAGGTCGGTAGCGCCATCTGCCGCAGGCGTTCGGCGAGCGTGGCGGCGCCGCCGGCGCTGATCACCGGGAACCAGCGGAACTGGATGGCGAAGACCATCAGCAGGATGATCGCGGCGACGAAGGCCGGCAGCGACAGGCCGAGCAGCGAGAGCAGGCGCAGCACGTAATCGGGAAGCCGGTTGCGCCGGACCGCGGCCCAGACGCCGGCGGGAATACCGAGCGCGGCGCCCAGGATCAGGGCCGCGATGGTCAATTCCAATGTGTAGGGCAGGACGGCGAGGATCTCCTCCGTCACCGGCCGCCCCGAGATCATCGAGGTGCCGAGGTCGCCCTGGATCGCCTGGAGGAGGAAGTGCCCGTACTGGACGGGGAGCGGCTGGTCGAGGCCGAGCCGCTGGCGCAGCGCGATGACGCTGGCGGGGCTGGCCTGATCGCCCAGGATCACCAGCACCGGGTCGCCCGGCAGAATCCGCACGATCAGGAAGACCAGCGTCAGGACGCTGAACAATGTGACGACGGCGAAGCCCAGACGCCTCGCCAGGAATGACACCATCCGGTTCGCCCCCGCATTGTCCGACCAGCGATGGGGCTGGTGCGGCTGCCTGTTGGCGGCCGGGTGACGAGGCGCTCCTAGACGTCTCGGCGATCCGGCAGCACCCCTAGCGGAACGGACAAACCGGTCCTTGTCAACAAATTCCTGTATTCGGTATGATGAGGTTACATTTGTTCTGATAATCGGAATTATTGCTGTGACGAAGCCCGTGAGTTCCTCGTCGAATGCCGAACGGGCGCTGGACATCGTCCTGGCGCTCGGCGAGGTCGGGCCTGAAGGTCTAAGCCTGGCGGAGATCGCCGAGCGCATGGGCTGCGCCAAGTCGGCGGCGCATCGCAGCCTCGTCGCCCTCTTGCAGAAGGGCTTCGCCGAGCCGACCGGCCGGTATGGCCATTACCGCCTCGGCTCGGCCGTGCCGATGCTGGCGCGGCGACAGGAGCGGCTCGAGCCGCAGGTGCAGAAGATCCGCCCCGGCATGACCGAATTCGCGCGCCGGACCGGCTTCACCGTCTACCTGATCGTGCAATCCGGGGTCGATGCGGTCTGCGCCGAAATGATCAGCCGCTCGACGCGGCGCCAGTTCTCGATGGGTGTGGGCTACCGCGTGCCGATGGGCGTCGGCGCGGGCAGCCTCGCCCTGATGTCGCTGCTCTCGGACGCCGCGATCCAGCAGATCATCGAGGCGAATGCCGAGCGTTACCTCAAGCATCCCTCGGGGCGGCATGTCGACGGCGATGTCATCCGGGAACAGGTGGCCGATGCACAGCGCCGTGGCTACGCGCTCAACATGGGCTATTATTTTCCGGGGCAGGGCGGCATCGGCCTGCCGCGGGCGAGCCACGCCCCCCACGACGTCAACATGGCGGTCTCCTTCAACGCGCCGCTCGAAATGATGACCGACGACTGGGTCGAGAGCCAGATCAGCGCGTTGAGCGAATGCCTGCCTTGAGTGGTGATGTCGGCTGTCGGAGCGGACGGCAGATCAGCGTTTTGCCTGTGCCTTGCCGTCGAGGGTGCCGAGGTCGAGCGTCACGCGCCTGATCGAAATGTCCTCGGGATCGGGCCTGACCTCGAAACCCAGATCGCGGCAGAGCGCGAGCATCGGTCCGTTCTCGGCCAGAACCTGACTGTGGACGCGCTCCAGCTTCTCGGCCCTGGCCCAGTCGATGATCCATTCCATCAGCGCGCGGCCGAGCCCGATGCCTTTCAGGTCGGAGCGCAGCAGGATCGCGTATTCGGCCTCGACATGGCCCGGATCGGCGTGAAGGCGAACGGCGCCGGCCGCGTCCCCGCTGCCCGCCTCGAAGGCGATGAAGGCCATCTCCCGCGCATAATCGAGCTGGGTCAGGCGGGCGAGGAAGGCGTGGCTGAATGATTTCAGCGGCGCGAAGAAGCGCAATCGCAGGTCCTCCTGGGTGACCCGGGCCAGCATCGCGCCGATCGGAAGCTCGTCCTCCGGCTTCATCGGGCGAATGAAGAAGCGCCGCTCGCCGAGCGCAAGCTGCAAGGTCCAGCTTGTCGGATAGGGCCGGATCGCAGGGAGGCGGCGTCGTGCCGGATCCGGTTCCAGCACGACGCGTGCGTCGACCGTGATGACGCCTTTGGCATCGGCGAGGATCGGGTTGAGGTCCATCGCGCGGATCTGTGGAAGGGCGGAGGCGATGTTTCCCAGCGCCACCAGGACAGCCGCGATGGCGCCCCGGTCGGCGGCGGGGACGTCGCGATAGGCGGCGAGTATGCGGGAAACCCGCGTCCGGGCGATCAGGTTCTCGGCCGAGGCGAGATCCAGCGGCGGCAATGCGACATGCGTATCGGCGATGAGCTCGGCTGCCGTGCCGCCGCGCCCGAAGACGATGACCGGGCCGAAGCAGGGGTCGACGGCAAAGCCGGCGATCAACTCGCGTGCCTTGGCGCGATGCGCCATCGGCTGCACCATGAAACCCGTCAGTCGAGCCTCGGGGCGCTGCTGCCGCAACTGCTCGGTCATCCGGTCGGCCGCCTCCCGCACAGCCTGTTCATTGGCAAGGTCGAGCTCGACGCCGCCGACATCCGATTTATGCGCGATATCGGGGGAGACGATCTTGAGCGCGACCGTGCGGCCGGCCGTGAGCTGTTCTCTTGCAGCCTCGGCGGCGGCGGCCGCATCCGCCGCGATGACGAGACCGAGCGTGGGAATCCGGAACAGGGCGAGCAACTGCGCGACCTCATCCGGCTCGAGCCAGCTGCGGCCTTGCCCGATCGCCTGGTCGACGAGCGCGGTGGCAGCGGCGATGTCCGGCTGATCGGCTTCATCGCGTGCGGGCGGCGTCGCCATCAGTTCCTTGAGCAGGCGGGCATGGCGGGTCAGATGCTGGAAACCCAGGATCGCGTCCTGCTCCGTCGCGAAGGAGGGAATGCCGGCGGCTGCGAATATCCCGGCCATCTCCTCGCCCCCTCCGACCCATACGGCCAGAACCGGCTTATGCGCCGGCGACGTCGAGCGGGCCTCGGCCACCGCGCGGGCGCAATCGGCCGGTTCGTCCGGTGCGAGCGGGGCGTTGAGCGCCAGCACGGCGTCGATATCGCCCTCGGCCAGCAGGCGCGTCACCGCTTCGCGATAATCCTGCGCTGTGCGGACGACCTCCGGTTCCCGGTCCAGGCGATCGACGCTGCCGGCCTGCCGCAATCGCGCTGCGGCGAGCGCCGCCAGCCCGTCGCCATTGCTGACGATTGCCAGCCGGCCGGCATCGGCGGCGCGGGCGCGTCCCAGCGTCTCGGCTGCCGCGAAGAGTTCATCGAGATCGCTGACCCGCAGTAGCCCAGCCCGGTGGAAAGCGGCGTCATGCGCGGCGTCGCTGGTCACGATCAGGGCCGAATGCGTCAGCGCCGGCCACGCCGGCTCCCGGCGCGGTGGCTTCAGCACCAGCACCGGCTTGAGCCGTGCCGCAGCGCGGGCGGACGACAGAAAGCGCGCGGCATCGGTGACGTCCTCGATCGCCAGCAGGATGGTGCGCGTCGACGGGTCGGCGCCGAAGTGATCGAGGCAATCGGCGATATCGACATCGGCGCCCTCGCCCAGGACGACGGCGCCGGAGAGCCCGACACCACGCCTGGCGGCCCAGGCCATGATGCCGGCCGCCACGGAATTGGATTGCGCGACGAGGGCAAGCGAACCCGCAGCCAGATGCACCGGGACGGCGGTCGCGTTGAAGCCGAGACGCGGCGCGGCGAGACCGAGCGACGACGGCCCGATCAGGCGCAGGCCGGCGGCCTGTGCCGCGCTTCGGAGGTGATCGCGATCGGCGGCTGCGCCATCGGGCACGAGGAGCCCGGCCCAGCCGCGCCCCGCTGCGGCAGCCAGCACCTGCCCCGCAAGCGCGGCGGGAGCGATGAGGAGATCGCAGGCCGGCAGCGCCGGTAGGGCACTCGGATCGGAAAGCACGGAGAGGTTGCCGCGATAGCGCTGCGCGCGGATCTGCGCCACCAGCACATCCGTTTCGGGAGCGCCGGCGATCGCCGTGACCGTCCGGGGTTCAAGCGCGCGTCTGAGCAGGGCGAGCGTCATCGATCGGCGGTTTCCGTTCGCGGGAAGACCAGCAGACGCGATTCCCGGCCGTCAAGCCAGACGTCTTCTGCGAACGCGTTCCACGCACCTTTCAGGCAATGGCGAACGGACTGCCGCCGGGGCCGCAATCCTTGTTCGCAAACATCCCCTCAGAGCCGTGCCAGACGGCGATCGATCGCATCCTGGAGATGATACCAGCCGCTGACGATGGGCAGGAACCACGGCCGGCCATCATAGAGCGGCACCGGAATCTCCGGGAAGGCAGGATCGTCGAAGGCGCTCTTGCGGTTCTGCTTCCCGAGCAGCTTGAGGGCTGACTGGTGGCCGAGATAGGTCATGAGCGCGACCCCGTTGCCATTGCAGCCGACGGCGAAATCGATACCGCGGAGCTTGCCCATATGCGCGATCTTGTCGGCGCTCATGCCGACCTTGCCGCTCCAGCAATGGGTGACCTTGTAGCCAGCAAGCTGCGGCCAGACTTTCAGCATCATCGCGTGGAGGCGCGGCGCGGCCTCGCGTTCCGGCAGGGTGAACAGGCCCGGCCGGCTGCCGAACAGGATGCGTGTGCCGTCCGGTGACGGGCGCGTATAGATCAGCTCGCGCTTGGAATCGGTGATCATGCGCCGGCCGGGATTGATCTCGGCCATCAGCTCCGGCGGCAGCGGCTCGGTCGCGATCTGGTAGCTGCGCACGCCGACGATGCGCTTGTGCAGGAAGCCGCTCGCCTTGTCGGTGTAGCCGTTGGTGCCGAAGAAGACGTGGCGGGCGCGAACGATCCCGCGGCCGGTCCGTACCGCGTGAAAGCCATCGGCGAGGGGGGCGACACCGAGAACTGGCGCATGCGAGCGCAGCCTGGCGCCATTGGCCTGCGCGAGGCGACGCAGGGCGCGATGGTATTTCGCCGGATGCAGGCCGCCATAGTCGTCGATGACGATGCCGCCATGGTAGAAGTCCGTCTTCGTCACCTCGTGCTGCCGTGACTTCGGGATGTCGTGGACAGTGACGCCGGTATGTCTTGCCAGCAATTCGCCATGGCGGCGCAGCCGGTCGTAGTGACGGGGGACATGGGCGCCGAAATAGCGGCCGAAGACGCCGAGATCGGCATCGAGCTCTTTTTCGCGGATCAGGGACTTGAGATGCTCGTAAGAGGACAGCGAATCCTCCAGAAGCCGCTCCATGCGGGCGGCATCGACGCCCTTGATCGCTCCGCCGATCACCAGCTTCTGACCGCTCGAGACCATGCCGCCCGAGCGCGTCGAGGCACCGGCGCCGAGTTCCTCTGCATCGACGACGGTCACGTCGACGCCGTTGCGCGCCAGCTCGGCCGCCGCCGAGAGCCCGCAATAACCGGAGCCGACGACCAGGATATCGGTCTCCTCCGGCAATGGATCGCGCGCGGTTTCGGGCGGGGCTGCGTCCCACCAGTAGGGATCGGTGGTGAAGTTCGGCGCCAGCACGCCGGCAGGCTCAGGCATGGGCGGCCTCTCCGAAGGATCTGATGCTGGACAGGAAGGCACGGGTGCGTTCGTGGCGGGGTGCGTCGAAGAAGGCGCCCGGCGGCGCCTCCTCGACGATCCGTCCCTCGGCCATGAACACGACGCGATCGGCGACCTCGCGGGCAAAGCCCATCTCGTGGGTGACCACGACCATGGTCGTGCCCTCGCGGGCAAGGTCCTTCATCACGTCGAGGACGCTGCCGATCGTCTCGGGATCGAGTGCCGATGTCGGCTCGTCGAAGAGGATCGCCTTCGGCCGCATGGCGAGCGCGCGGACGATGGCGACACGCTGCTGCTGCCCGCCCGACAGGGCGGACGGATAGTCCAGCGCCTTGTGGGCGAGGCCGACGCGTGTCAGCAGCGCCCGTGCCTCCTCCTCGGCCTTCGCGCGCGGAACGCCGCGGCGGCGCTCCGGCGTGATCGTCATGTTGCGCAGGACGGTCAGGTGCGGGAACAGCGCGTAGTCCTGGAAGACCATGCCGACCTCGGTCCGCATCTGCTGCCAGGCGCGCTCATGGTGAATGTCGACCGGGCTTCCGGCGATGCGGAGTGTGCCTTCGTCCGGTCTGACGAGGCCGTTGATGCAACGGATCAGCGTGCTCTTGCCGGAGCCGCTCGGCCCGATCAGCACCACGACGCTCCCGGCCTCGACATCGAGGTCGATGCCGTGCAGCGCCTGATGCGCGCCGAAGCGCTTGGCGATGCCGCGCAGGCTGATCAGCGGGGAGGAACTCATGCGGCGAGCTCCCGCATCGCGCGTTTCAGCGCCTCCCGCGCATCCTTCAGGTCGCTGCGCTTGCGTGCGAGAATGCCGCGGCGATTTTCGAGCCGTGCCTGCGCCGCCTCCACAGCCTCCGCGACCCTGTCCGGGGCCGGCCCGCCGGGAACGAGACGCGCGGCGACGCTTGCCGCCGGGTCGAGGCTTTCGCGGACATGGTCCTCCGGCAGGCCGAGCGGCCGGCCAAGCTGCTCCTGGGCTGCCGCGTCCACCATCCCGGTGGTGATGCCGTCAGCCGCCAGCCCTGTATCCATCGCCGCGCGCACGACCCCGCCGACGACGTGATGCGCCTCGCGGAACGAGAGATCGGCTTCCCGGACCATCAGGTCGGCGAGATCGGTCGCGGAGGCGAAATCCTCGGTGACGCGCCGCTTCATCAGCGCCGCGTTCGGCCGGGCCGTGGCGATGATGAGATCGAACAGCGAGAGGCAGCGCAGCGTCTCCTCGCCTGCTTCCCAGACACCGCGCATGCCTTCGCGATTGCCGTCGATGGTATTGGTGAAATGCGTGCCCTTCACCGCCGTCGCGGACGCGACGTAGAGGCCGAGCAGATGGCCGGCCTTGCCCTTGAGATGTTCGAGCACCACCGGGTTCTTCTTCTGCGGCATGATGCTCGAGGTCCCGGTGACGCGGTCGGGGAACTCGATCGTCTGGAATTCGTGCGAGACCATCACATGATAGTCCTGCGCCACGCGGCTCCAGCCCAAGGCGATCTGGGTGAGCGCCGACAGGATCTCCAATCCGAAATCCCGGGTCGCGACGGCATCGAGGGCATTTTCCACCAGCCCCTCGAAACCGAGTGAACGCGCCACCGCCTCCCGGTCGATCGCAAAGGTCGTGCCGGCAAGCGCGCCTGCTCCGAGCGGGCTGATATTGGTGCGCGCCCAGGCATCCGCGAGGCGGCCATGGTCGCGTTCGAGCGACTGCGCGACACCGGCGAGATAGAAGCCGTAGGTGATGGGCTGCGCCGGCTGGAGATGGGTGTAGCCGGGCATCACCACGTCCCGGAAGCGGAAGGCGCCGTCGAGCGCATGCTCCTCGACCGAGAGGAGCGCCTGGCTCGCATCGAGCAGCAGGTCGCGGGCCCGCAGCCGGTCGATCGCGGCCGTCAGGTCATTGCGGCTGCGGGCGATATGCATCCGCCCGCCGGCCTCGGTGCCGATTAGCTTGATCAGATGGGCTTCGAAATTGAAGTACGAATCCTCGCGCTGCGGGTCGAGCTCGACGACCTCGGGCCCTTCCTCCTCCATGCGCAGGAGCCCGCCGGCGAGCGTCTTGGCGGCCTGCGGCGAGATCAGCCCGCAACGGGCAAGCATCAGCACATGCGCCTGGTTGAGGTCGCTCATATGGTCGAAGACCGTACGGAAATCCCGCGCAAGCCGCGGCGCATAGATGTGCTCGCAGACTTCTTCGGCGACCTTTTCGGTCAGGCGGCGGCTGACTTTCGATTCCATGGCGGCTTTCCCGGTATGCAGGTGAGTTTGTGAAGGATCAGGGCAATTGCGCTGCCGGCTCGGCCGGGGAGATCGCCTCCGGCCGGGCTTGCGGGCGGTCGCTCTTCAGCCGGCGCTCCAGCCAGCGGCCGAACCAGCTCAGCGTCGAGCAGATGACGAAATAGGTGAGGAGCACCGCGGCATAGACCGTGAAGGCTGGGTTCCAGCCCTCCATCATCGTGGTGCGCTCGACGATGATCTGGCCGACCTTGAAGAACTCGTTGACCCCGACCAGCGCACCGAGCGACGTCGCCTGCACGAGCAGCGTGAGCAGCCCGACGAAGGGCGGCAGGATCGCGCGCAGCGCCTGCGGGCCGGTGATGAAGAGATAGATTTCCCAGGTCTTTAGGCCGAGTGCGGCGGCGCTCTGCCATTGATGCCGCGGCACCGCATTGAAGCCGCCGCGGACGATCTCGATGCCGTTGGCGCTGCCCCAGACCGAAAGCCCCACCGTCACGGCCGCGAAGGGCGAAAGCTCCAGCCCGAACAGCGGCGCCACGAAGAACACGAAGAAGATGTTCACGACCAGCGGGATGTCGCGGAAGAGCTCGACATAGATCTTCACCAGCACGCGCAGCCAGCCGAAGCGCAGCGTCGCCAGCGTGCCGAGCAGGAAGGAGATGATCGTCGCGAAGAACAGCGTCGCCAGCGCCAGGCCCAGCGTCATGGCAAGGCCTTGCAGGATGAAGGGGAGGTTGCGGATCAGCAGGTCCATCTCGCCCCCCCTCAAAGCCTGAACGGGGCGTTGAGCCGGTATTCCAGCCGGCTCGCGAAGAAGGAGAGGGTGAGGACCAGAAGGAGGTAGATCACGCAGATCGCGGCGAACATCTCGATCGTGCGGAAATCCATCGAGATCCGGTCGATCGCGACATAGGTCAGCTCGGCAAGGCCGATCGCCTGCAGATAGGAGGAGTTCTTCAGCAGCGAGATCGAGGTGTTCAGCATCGACGGCAGGCCGACGCGGATCGCCATCGGCGCGGCGACGAGCCGAAAGAAGCGCCAGGGCGACAGGCCCAGCGAGAAGGCGGCCTCGCGCAGCCCCTTGCCCACGGTTTCAAGCCCGCCGCGGACATTCTCGATCTGGTAGGCCCCGGCCCAGACCGTGAGGCAGAGCACACCCGACCAGAACAGCGAGAGCCTGAGGCCCAGGCCCGGCAGGCCGTAGAAGATGAAGAACAGCTGGGCGAGCAGCGGCGTGTTGCGGATGAACTCGACATAGCCGACGACGAGCTTGCCGAGCACCGGAATCTGCAGCACGCGTGCCGCCGCTCCGAGCACGCCGACCAGGATGGAGAGCACGATCGAGAGCGCGCTCACCTGTATCGTCAGCCACAGGCCGCGCATCAGCGCGGGCCACTGCGCGTTGAGATAGGCGATGTCGAATTCCATGGCACGCGCTCCTTCGCTGCCAGGTATCGGGTTGCCGGGAGCGCGGAACCGCTCCCGGCGCTTGCCTTTCGCTCAGCGCGCGGTCGGCTTCGGCTTGGTGAAGGCGTCGACGTAGAAGGGCCTGATCTCGGCCGGAATCCACTTCTCGACCCATTTCGCGTAGAGGCCCTCGGCCTTCATGCGATCGAGGGCTGCATCGACATAGGCGAGCCATTCGGGTTCGTTCTTGCGCACGCCGACGGCAGCGTCCGAGACCGCGAAGGATTCGCCGACGAGGCGCAGGCTCGGATCCTTGGCGGCAATGACGACGAGCGTGGCGGCATCATGGGTATAGGCGTCGCCGCGGCCCTGCTTGAGCGCCTGCAGCGCGTCGGACGCCGTGTTCAGCCGCATGCTCTCGAGCTTGGGCATGTTGTCCTCGAACCATTTCGCCTGGGTCGAGCCCTTGAGCATGATCACGGTCTTGCCGGCGACATCGTCGAGCTTCTTGATCGGGCTGTCCTTGGCGACGAGCATGTCCGAGCCGCCCCAGCGATAAGGCTTGGAGAAATCGACCACGCGGGCGCGCTCGGGCGTGACGCCGAGCGTGGCGATCAGGATGTCGACCTTCTTGCCGGCAAGCTGCGGGATGCGGTTCTCGGCCGTCACGCAGGTCAGCTCGATCTTGTCCGGCGAGCCGAAGGCCCAGGCAGCGATCTGGATCGCCATGTCGGTCTCGACGCCGGCGAACTTGCCGGTTTCGTCCTTGTAGCCATAGGGCGGCTGGTCGCAGCGCACGCCGGCCTTCAGGACGCCTGCGGATTTGATCGCTTCCGGCAGCGGGGGCAGGCCCTGGGCCTGAGCGCCGACCGAGAGCGCGAAGACGGCGGCTGCGGTAGCCGAGAGCGCCGACAGGCGCGAGACATGGGTGGTCATCCGTTTTCCCTCTTCTGTTGGACCGATGGATCGGTTCTCTGTGGTAAGGCGCCGGTCGTTGCCGGCTGCGCGAGCGCCTCTTCGGAGGCAGCTTCGTTCCAGGGCCTTGCGGCCAGGTCGGTATCGCCGGGATCACGGGAGCCTGCCCCCGTGAGCACGATCACGGCGTGGCGGCCGGCGAGCCGACCATCCGCGGCGATGTCGGCGAGCGCAGCCAGTGCGGAGGCTGCGGACAGCTCGGCATGGAGGCCGCAGGCTGCGAGACGACGCTGTGCCGCCCGCGCCGCGCCATCATCGACGGAAACGGCACGGCCGGCGCTGGCGCGCAGCGCCGCGACGGCCTGCCATGTCACCGTGCTGCCGGCGATCGAGGCTTGGGCGGTATCGCCTGCGAACTGCTCGCGATAATCGGCGCCGGCGAGCACCTGCTCGAGGCGCGAGAAGGGTTCGGCGGCGACCAGCATCGGCAAGCCTGCGCCGATCTCCTCGAAGCCGAGGCGGATGCCCGACAGGAGATCCCCGCGTGAACAGGGCACGACGACGAGATCGGGGATGGCCTCCGACGCCAGCTCGGCCGCGAGCGTCTTGTAGCCTTCGATGCCGAACGGATTCGTGCCGATCGCCGGCACCTTGTAGTTCGTCGCCGCGAAGGCTCCTTGCCCGACGCGTTTCGCGAGATGCTGCCAGCGGGCCATGCTGCCGGCAAAGCTGGCGATGCTCGCGCCATGTGCAGTGATGGCATCGCGGTAAACCTGCGGCAGGGCATCGGTGGTTGCGATCTCTGCGGCGATACCCGCGCGCGCCGCATAGGCTGCCACCGAGAGCCCGCCATTGCCGCTCGAGGCCGCCACGACGCGCGCGCCGCCGCGATCGAGAGCCCGCGCAATCAATTGCGCGCTCATCCGGTCCTTGTGCGACCCCGTCGGATTGCACCATTCGATCTTGGCGGACAGCCTGCCGAGCTTCAGCGCGCGCCCCAGCTCAGGCAGCTCGACCAGCGGGGTCGCGCCTTCCCCCAGGCATGGCGCGTCAGGATAGGGCAGCGAGACGCCGCGCTCGCCGAGCGCGTAGGTCAGCCGCAGATTGGATGCATGCCCCTCGGTCGCGCAGCGCGGACACCCGGTCTCGTATTCCGCAACCGGCCAGGGCTCCGCGCAGCGCAGGCAGGCCATGCCGGTGAGGCGGGACGTCACAGCGGTGTTTGGGCGCGTTGACATGGCCAAAAGTATTGCCCCGGCCATCTATCTGGTCAAATCTCAGTTTTTGGCTCTTCTATTCACAGTTGATATGAGCAGGCCCATGAATCTGAGGCAGGTGGACGCGTTCCGAACCATCATCCAGCGCGGCTCGATGACGGCGGCCGCGCAGGAATTGCGGACCTCGCAACCCAGCATCAGCCGGCTGATCGCCGAGCTGGAGGCCGAGATCGGACTCAAGCTGTTCGAGCGAAAGGCGGGGCGGATTCGACCGAGCCAAGAGGGGCTGGCCTTCTATCGCGAGGTCGAACGCAGCTATATCGGGCTGGAGACCCTCTCCTACGCTGCGCGTGACATCCGCAACTTCGGGACCGGGCGCCTGCGCATCGCGGCGATGCCGGTGATGGCGCTGGGCTTCATTCCGCGTTGCATCCGGCGCTTCAAGGAGCGCTTTCCGCAGGTCAGCGTCTCCTTGCAGATGGGCCATGACGGCACGGTGACGCGCTGGATGTCGTCGTCCTATTGCGACATCGGCTTCATCGCGAACGTGATCGACATTCCGCTGGTCGAGCATCGTCCGCTCTACATGATCCCCGGCGTCTGCGCGCTCCCGCCGGGGCATCGGCTTGCAAAGCGGGATCGCATCACGCCCAGGGATCTCGAAGGCGAGGCCTTCATCTCGCTCTCGCTGGAGGATGGTGCGCGGGCGCGTGTCGATCGCATCTTCCAGGATGCGGGCGTGCGCCGCCATCTCGCGATCGAAACGCCCTTCAGCGCCGCCATCTGCGCGCTTGTCGAGCAAGGGCTCGGCATCGGCATCGTCAATCCGATCGCTGCCGACGATTACCGGCGCAGCGGCATCGCCTTCCGCCCGTTCAAGCCGGAGGTCATGTTCCACGGCCACGCGATGTTTCCGAACCACCACCGCGCCGATCCTCTCGTCGATGGCTTTCTGGCTGTCGTGCGCGAGGAGCTTGCCGGTTACGAAACGACGTCGGCGCATCGGGGGGAGCCATCCCCGAACGGGCCAGCGTGATGCGCGTACGCTCGCCGGTCGCGCTTCAGGTGAGGTGTCCGGTCCTGCCGCGACGGCCGGGGCAAAACGCCCTAGACCCCCAGATACCGCTGCAGGAGTTCGGGTTGGGCCCGAATCTCGCCGGTCGGGCCTTCATGGGCGATATGGCCATTGTTGATGATGTAGGCGCGCGTCGCCAGGGTCAGCGCGGCGGCGATGTTCTGCTCGACCAGAATGATCGTCTGACCGGCCATCGCAAGCTCGCGGCAGGTCGAGACGAGGTCCTGCACGATCACGGGTGCCAGACCCTCGAACGGCTCGTCGAGCAGGATGATCTTAGGGTCGCGCACCAGCGCCCGCCCGATCGCAAGCATCTGCTGCTCGCCGCCGGAGAGGTCGGTGCCCCGGCTCGTGCGCCTCTCCTTCAGGCGCGGAAAGATCTCGTAGACGCGCTCGAGCGGCCAGCGGCCCTTGGCCGTCAGCCCGGCCAGCACCAGGTTCTCCTCGACGTTCAGGCTGCCGAAGATGCGACGATCCTCGTGCACGAGCTGCATGCCGGCGCGCGCGATCGCGTGGCTCTTGCTGCCGGCGATCTGCTCCCCGTCGAACAGGATCGAGCCGCTGCTCGGCTTCACCACGCCCATCAGGCTTTTCAGCGTCGTGCTCTTGCCGGCGCCGTTGCGGCCCAGCAGCGCGACGACCTCGTTGCGTTCGACGCGCAGCGCGACATCGAACAGGATGTGGCTGTCGCCGTAATGGGCATTCAGCCCGGTGACTTCGAGCATGCTCATTGGGCCGCCAACACGTCGTGCACGCCCCCGAGATAGGCTTCCTGCACCTTGGTGTTTCCCTTGATCTCGTCGGGTGTGCCTTCGACCAGCACGCGTCCCTCCTGGAGCACGGTGACGCGCTCGGCGAGCTCGAACAGCGCGTCCATGTCGTGGTCGATCACGATCATCGTGCGCCCCCGGCTGATCGACTTGAGCAGCTTGACCGTTTCGATGCGCTCGGCCGGGCTCATGCCGGCGAGCGGTTCGTCGAGCAGCAGCAGCGACGGCGAGGTGGCGAGCGCCAGCCCGATCTCGAGCCGCCGCTTCTCGCCATAGGCCAGATCGGAGACCTGGGCATCGCCCCGGCTGGCGAGATTGACCAGCGCCATCGCGTGCTCGACCTGCTCGGTCAGCTCAGGGATGTTCCTGGGGTTGCTGAACAGGTCGAGCTTGAACTTGCCGCGGGTTTCGGCGAGGGCGGCGATCATCAGGTTCTCGCGGACGGTGAGCCGGTTGAAGAGCTGGTTGATCTGGTAGCTTTTTGTGAGGCCGAGCTGGCAGACGTCGGTCACGCCCATCCCGGTGATGTCCTTGCCCTCGAACAGGATCTGGCCGGAGGTCGGGGGCACCTCGCAGGTCAGCATCTTGAAGAAGGTCGACTTGCCGGCGCCGTTGGGGCCGATGATGCCGCGCAACTCGCCGTGGTTGACGGTGAAGTCGATGTCGCTGTTGGCGACCACGCCGCCATAGCGCTTGGTCAGGCCGGTGGCCTGGAGGATGGGGCCGGAGGAGCGGTCGGTGTCGCGGCGGCGGGCCGGCATCATCGCGACAGTCGGCGCGGTGGCGGGCAGGCTCGCGGCAGGGGCGACGTCCGCCCCGGGAGCCGCCTCCGCCCGCCGGCCGGCGGCGAGACGGTAGAGATCGGCCACGGCCCCGACGATGCCGTGGCGCAGGAAGCAGACCAGCAGCACGAACACGATGCCGAGGACGAGCTTCCAGGTGGCGCCCAGATGCAGCGTGTTCTGGAAGAAGTCGCTGAGATAGAGCCAGACCGTCGCGCCGACCAGCGGGCCGAACAAGGTGCCGGCGCCACCGATCGCCGTCTGCATCACGAGCTGGCCGGAGGTCTCGAACATGAAGGCATCCGGCGGCATGAAGCCCTGCATCAGGCCGAGCATGCCGCCGGCAAAGCCGGCATAGGCGGCCGCCACCACGAAGGCGGTCAGCTTGTAGTTGTGGATATCGTGGCCGAGCGCTGCGGCGCGCTGCGGATTGTCGCGGATCGCGGAGAGGATCGCGCCGACCGGCGAGCGCACGATGCGCAGTGCGATGACGAGGCCGACGAAGTACCAGAACGCCAGGAATCCGTAGACCTGGAAATCGGTGTTGAATTCTAGCGTCGTGAAGCCGAGGAAGATGCTGGGCCTCGGCACGCCCGGCAGGCCGTTCTCACCGCCGGTGAAGGCGGAAAGCGGATTGAACTCGACGAAGAAGAAGACCTCCGCGATCGCCACGGTGATCATGGCGAAATAGATGCCGGTGCGGCGCAGCGCGATCAGGCCGATCAGGTAGCCGACGATCGCGGCCACGATCGTGCCGAGAAAGACGGCCGCCATCACATAGCCGAAGCCGGCTTCCGTCAGCAGATAGGCGGCGAACATGCCGCCGGTGCCGAAGAAGGCCGACTGGCCGAAGGAGAGCAGGCCAGTATAGCCGAACAGGATATCGAAGCCGAGGCCGAACAGGCCCCAGACCAGAATGCGGTTGATGGTGTTCGGCGTGAAGCCGAGATGGGGCAGCACGAACGGCGCCAGGATCAGCGCGATCGCGGTGATGGTCTCGACGAGGAAGGGGCGTTGGCTGCGCATCGGCGTCACTCGCGGCCGGCTGCGCCGAGCAGCCCGTAGGGCCTCAGCACCAGGACCAGCGTCATCGCCACGAACAGCATGATGTAGGCATAGCCGGGGTTGAACATGGAGGTGATGGAGATGATCTGGCCGGCGATCAGGCCGCCGAGGATCGCACCGGGGAAGGAGCCGACGCCGCCGATCACCACCACGACGAAGGTCTGCACCAGGATCGCCTCGCCGACATCCGGCGCAATCGAGACCACCGGTGCATTGACGATGCCGGCGAAGCCCGCCGCCATGGCGCCGATGCCGAACACCAGCATGAAGATCTTGTAGACGTCGATGCCGAGTGAATCGACCATCACCGAATCCTCGATGCCGGCGCGCACGATCATGCCGATCCGGGTGCGGTAGAGCACGAAATAGAGCGCCAGCAGCGCGACGGCGACGATGCCGAGCAGGGCGAGCCGGTAGGTCGGATACATCATGAAGCCGAGCGGCGTGATGCCGACCAGCGGGCCCGGCGGCGGCACCATCTTCGATAGGCTGCCGAAGAAGAACCGGACCGCCTCGACGAACACGATGCTGAGGCCGAAGGTGACGAGGAGCTGGTCCTCATGCGGGCGGGTGTAGAAATGCCGGATGATGAGGCGCTCGACCACGATGCCGACCAGCATCACGAACAGCGAACCCGCCGCCACCGCGACCAGGAACGAGCCGGTATAGGTATAGGCGACCCAGCCGGCATAGCCGCCGAGCATGAACATCGCGCCATGTGCGAGATTCAGCACGCCGAGCGTGCCGTAGATGATCGTCAGACCGGACGAGATCAGCGCGAGCAGCGCGCCGAGCACGAGCCCGTTGAAGCATTGCGAGATGAAGTTCGCCCAGTTGACCACGATGCTATCCGTTTGCCTGAACGCGGGTAGAGTCCGGCCTCGCGCCGGCTTCTGCGCTTGTCTTGTCGTCGGATGGGGCTCGGGCCGGGAGCTGCGGGAGACCGACGCTCGGCCCCCCGCACCCCCTCCCGCAATCCGGAGAACCCGCCTTCGCAGCCAGCGTGGCGGCGGGTTCGATCGGTCAGGTGTAGTCGCCGAGCTTGCAGCCGAACGCATCCGGCTTCTGCATCAGCGGTTCGCCCGGAAGGACCTCGAGAACCTCCCAGAAGTCTTCCTTGTTCTTCATGTCCTTGACGGCCTTGCCGCGGACGATGACGACGGGGCGGATGCACTGGTGATCTTCCGGCCGATAGCGCACGTCGCCGAGCAGCGAGGGGATCGTCTCGCCCTTCTCGTATTGCTTGATGACGTCCGGGGGATAGAAGCTGCCGGCCTCCGTCACCATGCGCGCCCAATGCGCGAAGCTGACATAGGCATTCTCCGCGCCCCATTCAGGGCGATAGCCGAACTTCTTCACGAAGGCTTCGTTGAACATCTTGGCGAGCGGATACTTGTCCTCGAGCGTCCACCAGTAATCGGTCGCGGCGAAGACGCCTTCCATCAGCTCCGGCCCGGCTTCCTTGGCGAGGAACGGGATCTGGTAGGGGATCACCATCTTCATCGCCGGCGTCAGGCCGAATTGCTTGGCCTGCTGCACCGAGAGCACGGCGTCGCGGCCCCAGTTGACGTTGACGATGAACTCCGCGCCGGAATTGGCGATATTGGTGAGATACTGGCTGAAATCCTGGGTGCCGAGCGGGGAAACCTGGTTGGTAACCTGGGTCCAGCCGCCCTTCTCGGTCAGGTAGTCGTTGACCGACTTGGTGACGGTGTGGCCGTAGGTGTAGTCCGGCGTCATGAACGCCGCCTTGCGGTTCTTGCCGTAGGCCTTCACGAGCTGCGGGCCGATCGCGTTCGCCGCGGTCTCGCCGTAGAAATTCTGGCGGAAGCCGTAGCGCACGCAATCCTTGCCGGTGGTGTCGTTCGAGCCTGAAATGGCCGCGACGTAGAGCACCTTCTCGCGCTGCGCGAACTTGTTGAGCGCCACCGCGACGGCCGACGAGGTCGAGCCGGTCATCAGGACGATCTTGTTCTGGTTGATGAAGGTCTGCTGTTCCTGCACCGCCTGGTTCGGCTTGGCGGCGGAGTCGGCCGCGAGCAGGTTCACCTTCTTGCCGTTGACGCCGTTGTTGATCTTCGGTGCGAGCTTCTTCATCAGCTCATGGTTGGTGTTGATGTGCTCGACGGCGAGTTGCCAGCCCTTGAGCTCGTCCTCGCCCTGCACCGCATAGGCGCCGGTGCGCGGCACGGCGGCGCCGATATTGACGGTGTCGCCCTTCGACCCTTCGGGCCAGGTGCCGATCGCCGACTGGCCGGCTGCGTAGACCGGGAACAGGCCCGCCGGCAGGATCGCGCCGCCCGCGACGCCAAGGCCGCCCTGGATCAGCGTGCGCCGGGACAGGTTCGTGAGCTTGCGATTATCGGATGTCATGTGCGTTCTTCCCCTGTGGTGTCCGATCCTCCCCTTCGTCATGCGGGGGTTTGGACGTGCTGTCGGCACCGAATATCTGAAGACACGTCGCGGCCATTCCCCGCTGCATTGGCTATATGGTCAATGCCACTTTCGTCCGATAATATTGATTATTGATCTCGATTAATAATCAACCGCAGAATACTCCATGAAAACCGATCGATAGGGGATGTAAATCGCATCATGCCGCTCACCGGACATCCCTTCGTCACGAAGATTTCTCGTCTCATGGATATGACCGCCGGGACCATCGATAGCCTCGAGGCGATCATGGAGCGCGAGGGGATGGCAGCGAAGCGGCACGATCTCATTGTCCACGGGGCGGAGCATCGCGACCTGTGTTTCGTCCGGAGCGGCTATGCGATCCGCTACAGGTTGCTGCGGAACGGCAAGCGGCAGATTCTCAACGTGATTCTGCCGGGCGATGTGATCGGCTTTCCCGTCAGCTTCTTCGACCGCGCGACCTATGCGGTCGTGGCGGTGAGCAATGTCAGCTACAGCGCCTGCCCGCTCAGCTCATATGTGCGCCTTTGCTACGAGCGGCCGGAATTCGGCCTCGTCCTGACCTGGCTCGCAGCCCGGGAAGCCGCGATTTGCGCGGAGCATATCGTCAATCTCGGCCGGCGCACGCCGATCGAGCGGCTGGCGCATTTCCTGCTCGAGATTCACGACCGCCTGCTGGAGGTTGGATGCGCCGAACAGACGCGGTTCGATCTTCCCTTTTCGCAAGGCATCCTGGCCGATGTGCTGGGGCTCAGCGTTCCGCATCTCAATCGCGTGATGCAGGAGTTGCGTGCCGAGCGGCTGATCGTCAGCACCTCGCGTCTCATGGAACTGCCGGACATCGCAGGATTGCGCCAGCTGGCGCAATATCAGCCGGTAGACCTTGCGCTCATTCCAGCCGGGCCAGCGGTCCAGCACAGTTTATGAGGTCCGAATGCGGGCTCTTGGGAGGCCGGCCTCCCGAAACTGCCATCGACGAAGGCCTGCTTGACCTCGCTATGCTGCTGCAGGTGCTGTGTAGCGTGTGTCAATGGCGCATCCCCATCGCGCCTTGGCGTGAAGTTAATTTGAGTAATTAAAAAAACAGCATGCGTATCCGGGCTATCACCGAGTTTATGATCAGATTTGTGTCCGTATTATTGACAAGGCTGCACCGCAGATATCATCAGGTCGGAGCATTTTAGTTTCGATTACGACTTGTGGTGCCGGAATGAATCTCATGAAATTCTCCATCATTGCGATGGTGCGAAGCGGAAAGCTGATGGCGCTGCCCGCGGTGAGCGCGACGGCGATTGTCGCCGCGAGCCTTTCCCTGTCCGGCACGCCAGTGATCGCTCAGCAGCAGAGCCGGATCCAGCTCGACGAGATCATCGTCGAGGGCACGCGTCCCTCGCAGGTTCCGGCACCGTTCGCAGGCGGGCAAGTTGCGACCGGGGCTCGCATCGGCGCTCTCGGCAACACCGAGATTGCAAAGACGCCGTTCAGCGTCACCAGCTACACCGAACAGTTCATCCGCGACCGCCAGGCCAGGACGGCCTCCGAGGCCCTCGCGCTCGATCCATCGGTACGGGCTACCCAGGGCACGGGCGCACCGTTCGATTCGCTCTATGTCCGCGGCTTCCCGATCAATGAGGGCACCAGCGGCGAGATCGCGTTCGACGGCGTTTACGGCGTTGCGCCGAGCTTTCGCGTTTTCTCCGATTACGCCGAGCGAATCGAGGTGCTGAAGGGGCCTTCGGCAGCGATCAGCGGCGTTTCGCCCAATGGCGGGATCGGAGGCGTCGTCAATATCGTACCGAAGCGCGCTGAGGGCGACCTGACGCGCTTTACGCTGAACTATGGTTCGAGCGCACGAGGCGGCGGGCAGCTCGACGTTTCCCGGCGCTTCGGTGCCAATCGGGAATGGGGTGTGCGGGCCATCACGAGCCTGAATGACGGCAGGACACCTGTCGACCACCAGAAGGAGCAGTCGGGCGTCGGGGCTCTGGCCATCGACTATCAGGGCGAGCGGTTCCGCGCATGGGCCTATTTCCTCGCTCAATCCGACCGCTTCAACGCGCCTGCGCGGCCCTTCTTCATGCGTGCGGGAGTACCGGTTCCCAAAGCTGCGGATGGTCGCCGCAACGTCACTCAGCCCTGGGAATATTCGGACGTCGATGACCGTGGCGGCCTGCTCAGGCTGGAATACGACCTCGCTGACGGCATCACCGTGTTCGGCAACGCAGGTGCCTCGCACAGTAATGTCGAGCGCTTCTTCGCTTCCGCGCCGACGATCACCAGCCTGCTGGGGACGACCAGCACCTCACCGCAATTCTACGGCATGGGTATCGATCGCCAAACCTTCGAGGGCGGCATCAGGGCGAAGTTCGAGACAGGCTTCATTCGCCATAACCTGACCGTGCAGGCATCCCGTTATCATGAGGAGACCAAGCGCGAGTTCGGTCCCGTTAGCGGGACTTACATCTCGAACATCTACAATCCCGTGCGCGTGCCGGAAATTGCGGCTCTGCGCGTGGGGCGGCAGGCGCCGCTGTCCGATAGCACGCTGACCAGCCTCTCGGCGGCCGATACCCTTTCGGCTTTCGACGAGCGCGTCCTGCTGACGCTCGGCGTCCGGCGTCAGAACATTCAGGCACGGAACTATGTGTCCAATGTCGGGACCCTGGCCTCCTCCTACGACAAGAGCGCCACGACGCCCTTCGTCGGCCTGGTCGTCCGTCCCTGGGAGCATGTCTCCTTCTATGGAAACTATATCGAAGGCCTGAGCCGCGGCGATGTTGCGCCGGTTACGGCCACCAATGCCGGCGAGATCCTCGCACCCTACGTGGCGCGCCAGATCGAGGCCGGCGTCAAGCTGGACTACAATGGCTTCGGGGCTTCGCTCGCTGCGTTCCAGATCACGCGGCCCGTTGGCGAACTCAGCCCTGCCGGCAGGTTCGCCGAAACGGGAGAGCAGAGGGTCCGGGGCCTCGAACTCCAGGCCTTCGGTCAGATCTCGTCGCAATGGCGCGTGCTCGGTGGCGTGACCCTTCTCGATGGAGAGCTGACCCGGACGGCCGCCATCGCCAATATCGGCAATACGCCCATCGGCGTGCCGCGCATTCAGCTCAATCTCGGTGCAGAATGGGATGTGCCCTGGATTGCAGGCCTGACCCTCAATGCCGCGATCATCCACACCGGCAAGCAGTACGTCGATGCCGCCAACACACAGGCCTTGCCTGACTGGACGCGCCTCGACCTCGGGCTGCGCTATGCGACCGAACTCAATGGCCGAAAGACGACGTTCCGGGCGAATGTCGTGAATGTAACGGACACGAAATACTGGGCAGGGGCCGCTTCCTTCGGGACGTTCACGCAAGGGGCGCCGCGGACATATCTCCTGTCCATGTCCATGGACCTGTGATGCCGCGCTTGCCCCTCTCTCGCCGCGGTCTTCTCGGGGCCGTCGGCCTGGGCCTGCCGCTGATCGCGGCTGGCCGGTCGACAGCCGCGCCGATCAAGGTCACCGACGTCCTTGGACGGGAGGTCACGGTGCAACTTCCTGTTCGGCGGATCCTGCTCGGCGAAGGGCGGCAGATTCATGCCATTGCGGCGCTGGATCGCGGCAACCCGTTCGAGCGGATCGTCGGTTGGGGGGAGGACCTGGAAAAGTCCGACCCGGATAGCTACCGCGCCTATGCAGAACGCTTTCCAGAGGTCGCCGGCATCCCGAAATTCGGCAGCGTGGGAGCTGGCAATTTCGACATCGAGAAGGCGATTTCGCTTCAGCCCGACGTGCTTCTCCTCAACTACGAAGCCGAACGGGCGAGCGCCGAGATGCAACTCGTCGATAAGCTCGCCTCCGTGGGCATCGCGGTGCTCTATGTCGATTTCCGCCATGCGCCGCTTCGCAACACGGAGCCATCCTTGCGCTTGCTGGGACGCGTGTTCGGAAGCGAGGCGATCGCGGAAGAGTTGATCACCTTCCGCAGAGACCAGATTTCACGGGTGACGGGGCCGATAGCTGGGAATCCGGACATCAAGCGGCCGCTCGTCATGCTGGATCGCATCCCCGGATATTCGGACGCCTGCTGCATGAGCTTCGGGAAGGAGAATTTCGGCCTCATGGTCGAGATGGCTGGCGGTCGCAATCTCGGATCGGAGCTCTTTCCGGGAACGTTCGGCACGATCAATCCCGAAACGATCATTGCGCGGGACCCTGACGTCGTCATTGTAACCGGCGGAAATTGGGGCATGCTGGCTCCCGGCGGTGGCTGGGTCGGTCTCGGCCCGGGGACCGATCTGTCGGCAGCTCGCAGCAAGCTTGAGGCGCTGGCGAAGCGCCCGGCGTTCGCGCATGGCAAAGCCGTCGCCGAACAGCGCGTCTTTGCGATCTGGCACCAGTTCTACAACAGCCCCTATCAGTTCGTGGCACTGCAGCGCATCGCAAGCTGGCTTCATCCGGAGCTTTTCGATGGGCTCGATGCAGAGGCAACGCTGCGAGAGCTGCACGAGCGCTTTCTGCCGATCCAGTATCGGCCTGGCTACTGGATTGGGCTCGCTGACGGCATGTGATTGTGCCCGGTCGCCGTTTTTCATCGATCCACGAGGCTCGATATCGCCGGCCAAAGCCCGAAGAAGCGATCGGTTTCCTTCTGACGCGCCGGATGCGCCATCCCCAGGCATTGGCTGATGGTCCGAAAGCGGGCGCCTGACGGGCGCTCGCCGAAAACGCATCAGGGCTCGTGCGGGAGGGATGTTTCGCCTCCGAACCGGAAGCTGAATCATCGTGACCGGCTGCTTCGCGCGTCAGACGTGCTGCATCTCACCAGCGCAGAAGGCGCGGAAAGACAAGCGCGCCGAGCGCTGCAACGATCACGGTCGCGATCAGGTACCAGGTTGCCAGAAAGGGCGCTGCATCATCCGGGCAATGCAGGCTGTAGGCGACAGTGGCAAGGCCAGCGGAGGCGAGGCCGGCAAGGGCCCCTGTCAGGACACGGTCCACCGGAGTGCCGCGGCGCGCCAGCAACAGCAGCAGGATCAGCGGAAGCAGCGCGTAAAGTGGCACCGCGATCAGGCACGCTCGCCAGTGGCGGCCCAGGATCAAGCCACTCCATTGCTCGGCCGGCGCCTGCACCAGCGTCAGGAACGCCCAACCGACCGCCACCAGGAACGGGATCGCGACGAGCGGCAGGCGTCGCGTCGGCTTCAGGCCGGGCCGCAGGCTGTTGTGGAAGAGCCCGAGCGCGATGACCGCGACACTGGCACCGAGCGCGGCCTTGGCGATGACCGGCAGCGTCGTCCAGGCGCTGGCGAAATCCGGCCTGGTGCCGAGCGTGAGCAGCACGAGCCCGATCGTGGCCAAGACCGCCGCGATGGCACAAAGCCATGTCGCACGGCGCAGCCAGCCGGTATCGACCGGGCGGACGCTCGCACTCATCAGGGAGATCAGATCGTTGGTCTGCATGTCCGGTCTTCGTGGTTTCACGCTCTATCGGGAGTTCGCGAGAAGCTGGCGAAAGGTTACGGGTCGTCGGTCATGCCGGTGCTTCATCATGGTTTCGCCCCCCGTTTCGAGAGGAACTTCGCCATGGCCTGCAGGCCGCGATGGATCGCGACCTTCGCCGCCGTCTCCGTCATGCCGGCGGCATTGGCCGCTTCGACGACGCTGGCGCCCTGGAGCTTGACCTGATCGATCAGATGGCGCGTGCGCTCGGGCAGGGCGGCCATGGCGCGCTCCAGGTCGAGCCTCGCCTCGGCCGCGACGCCCTCCGGCGGCCCGACGAGCTGCTGTGCCTCGTCGTCGAGCTGTAGGGCGCCGGCATGGCGGCCGGTGCGGCGCAGATGGTCGACCAGCTTGTAGCGGGCAATCGCATGCGCCCACGCCGTCACCGGGCTCGCGGCATCGTAGGTGTGGCGCGACAGGTGCAGCGCCAGCAAGGTTTCCTGCAACACGTCCTCTGCCTCGCTCGCCTCGGTCCGGCCGGCGCGCGCCAGCATCTGGCGCAGATAGCCCCGGAGTTGCATGCTGATCCTATCGAGGAACAGGCGATAGGCTGCGGCATCGCCTGCGAGCGCGGCGAGGAAGACCGGCCGGAGCTGGCTTTCGAGTTCTATCAGCGACACGTATTGCGCTTTTCGGAAGGCGGATTCGCACCCAGTCCGTTGCATGGCGGGCGCCTGCTCACAAGCCCGCGATGCCGAGGTGAAGTGCGTGCGCCGCCCGGTTACGTTGGCGCGGAAATGCAAGACCTCGACGGTGCAGCGGAGAGAGGACCGATGGCGACAAGGCTGCCGCTCGTGGCTGCGTTGGTCGGTCTCCTGGCCGCCGGCGCGGCGGACGCTCGGGAGCCTCCCGGCCCTGCGAAGCCCGGCGAGGCCTGTGTCGGGACTGCGGGCTGCAGCGTGGCGAGCGGCAGCTATCGCATCGTGCTGCCGTCGCAGGCCGCGGCAGGGCGCCCTGTCGGCGCGATCCTATATTTCCATGGCTATCAGGGTTCGGCCGGGGAAGTGACGACCGATCCGGGCCTCGTCGCTGTCGCGGGCCGTCTTGGCGTCGCGCTGATCGCGCCTGACGGCGCCGGGCGGTCCTGGTCCTTTCCCGGCTCGCCCGCGCGCCGTCGTGACGAACTCGCCTTCGTCGGTCAGGTCCTGGACGATGTCGTCGCGCGCTTTCCCGTCGATCCCGGCCGCCTCCTCGCGAGCGGCTTCTCGCAGGGCGGGTCGATGGTCTGGTATCTCGCGTGCCGGATGCCGCAGCGTTTCGCGGCCTTCGCCCCGATCGCCGGCGCCTTCTGGGAGCCGCTGCCGGAAGGCTGCGAAGGCCCGCGCCCGCCCTTGATCC
Organism: Pseudomonadota bacterium; assembly: GCA_023393655.1. Lineage (GTDB taxonomy): Bacteria > Pseudomonadota > Alphaproteobacteria > Rhizobiales > Beijerinckiaceae > Allobosea. The sequence continues at coordinate 30,328 of JAEWKP010000014.1, forward strand.
ACGTCCATGGCACGAGCGACAGGACGGTGCCGCTCGCCGGCCGCACGCTGCGGCAGGGTTCCAGGCAGGGCGATGTCTTCAAGAGCCTCGCAATCTTCGCGCCAGGCGGTTGTACCGCCGGCTGGGCAGAAGCCGCTCGCGCCACGCCTGCACCGGGGCGCTTGATCTGCACGGTCGCGACGAGTTGCGACGGTCCCGCCCGGCTGGAACTCTGCCTGCATGCCGGCGGCCACGAGGCCGAGCCGGCATGGGTCGAGCGCGCCTGGCGGCTGACGATGCCGGTGGGCTCGCCCGTCGCAGCCGGGCGAAGCAGCGTCACGTCTCCGTGATCGTGTAACCAAAGCGGGGCACCGCGCGATCTTTCCGGCAGGGCCGCTGCAGCGGCGAAGCGGAGAGAGACGATGCGTCACGAAACGATGGTGGCTGCGGAGCCGGCTGGAGCTGTCCCGGCGGGGTTCGTGACGGGCGCCGATCTGCTGGCGCTTGGGCTGGCCGCGGCCGGTGCGACGCATGCTTTCGGTATCCCCGGTGGCGAGGTGCTGGCGCTGGTCGATGCGCTGGAGCGCGCCGGCATCCGCTTTCGCCTCGCCCGGCACGAGAATGCCGCCGGCTTCATGTCGGAAGGGCTCTGGCACGCGACCGGCGCGCTGCCCGTGCTGGTCGCGACGCTCGGCCCCGGCGTCGCCAACGCCGTCAATGTCGTCGCCAATGCCCAGCAGGATCGCGTGCCGCTGCTCTTCATCACCGGCTGCGTCGATCAGGCCCTGGCCGACAGCTACACCCATCAGGTCTTCGACCATCAGGCCGTGCTGCGCCCGCTGGTCAAGGCGAGCTTCCGTGTCGCGCCGGGCACCGAGGACCTCGTCGTCGCCAAGGCGGTCGCGCTGGCCCGGCGTGGCCGGCCGGGGCCGGTCCATATCGACCTGCCGATCGCGGTTGCGGAAGCCCGGACGCCCGCACGCCCGGTTCCCGTCATGCCGTTTGCCGCGCCTGCGATCCCGGCCGATCTCCGGTCCGCGCAGGCGTTGATCGTCACTGCGAAGAAGCCTCTCGTCATCGCGGGGCTCGACCTCGTCAACCAGAACGGTGGCGCGGCCGCGCTCGGCTGCTTCCTGGCCGCGACCGGCGCGCCGCTGCTCACCACCTACAAGGCCAAGGGGCTGGTGCCGGAGGAGGATCCGCGCGTGATCGGCGCTGTCGGCCTTTCGCCCAGGGCCGATGCGCTCGTCCGGCCGCTGATCGAAGCCGCCGATCTGGTCGTGCTCGCCGGCTATGACCCGATCGAGATGCGGCAGAACTGGCGGAATCCCTGGCCGGCCGGCAAGCGGGTCATCGATATCGTCGCCGAGCCGGTTCAACACGGCATGCATCATTCCAGCTTGCTGCTGGAAGGCGATGTCGGCGCAATCCTGACACGCCTGTCGGAGGGGCGCACGCCGCAGGAGACCTGGCCGGGCGGCGAGCCGGCCGCGGTCCGCCGCGCCTTCAGCGCCGCCTTTGCCGCTCCCGGGACGTGGGGGCCGCATGCCGTCTTCGAGACCCTGCGCGAAGTCGCGCCGCCCGGCACGGTCGCGACCGCCGATTCCGGGGCGCACCGCATCCTGCTCAGCCAGATGTGGAACTGCGATGCTCCCTGCCGCATGCTTCAATCGAGCGGGCTCTGCACCATGGGTTGCGCATTGCCGCTGGCGACCGGCCATGCGCTCGGTTCCGGCCGGCCCACGCTGTGCTTCGTCGGTGATGCCGGCCTCGAAATGGTGCTGGGCGAGCTGGCGACCCTGCGCGATCTCGCCCTGCCGGTCGTCATCGTCGCGCTGGTCGATCGGTCGCTCGGCCTGATCGCGCTGAAGCAGCGCCAGCTTGGCCTGGCTCGCGCCGGCGTCGATATCGGCGAAACCGATTTTGCCGCCGTCGCCCGCGCGATGGGTGGGCATGGCGCGACGATCGACGACCGCGAAACGCTTGCGCGCGAGGCCGGGGCGGCGTTTCGACGCGATGGCTTCACGCTGCTGGCCTGCCGCATCGATGCCTCCTGCTACGAGGGAGCGTTCTGATGGCCGCTCTTCCCACCATGCCGGCGAAGCGGCCCCGCGACGAGCGGCTCGACCTGTTTCGCGGTCTGACCATGCTGATCATCTTCGTGGCGCACCTGCCGGAGAACAGCTGGAACGCCTGGATTCCCGCACGCTTCGGCTTTTCCTCGGGCGCCGAACTCTTCGTCTTCTGCTCCGGCATCGCCAGCGCGCTCGCCTTCGGAAGTGTCTTCACCCGCCGCGGGCTCGGGCTGGGCACGGCACGCATCGCCCACCGGATCTGGCAGGTCTATTGGACCCAGATCGGTCTCGTCCTGGCGCTGATCGCGCTCGCTGCCGCGCTCGACCGGATTTTCGGCCTTGCTGTGCTTGCGCAGCAATTCCAGCCGCTGCTCGCCGATCCCGAGAACGCGCTGCTCGGCTTGGCCACACTCAGCTGGCAGCCGGACTATCTCGACATCCTGCCGATGTATCTCGTCATCCTGGCGCTTGTGCCGGTCATGATGCTGGCGCGCCGGCTCCATGCCGCCTTGCCTTTCGTGATCGCGACATCGCTCTATGCCGCGGTCTGGGCGACCGGCCTCAACCTGTCCGGCAATCCGTGGAATGGCGCCGGCTGGTTCCTCAATCCCTTCGCCTGGCAATTCATCTTCTTCATCGGCTTCTTCATCGCCATGAAATGGCTGCCGGTGCCGCGGCTCGGCGACCGGCGATTGATGATGGCTGCTGCGCTTTTCATCCTGTTCTCGGTGCCGCTGTCCTTCTGGGGCGTCCTGGAGAACTGGCCACTCGCGCAGACCGCTCGCGACCTCGTCATCCCCGCGAGCGAGAAGACCGACCTGCATATCCTGCGCGTGCTGCACTTCCTGGCGCTCGCCTATCTCGTGCTCAGCCTGATCGAGCCCTGGCGGGACCAGCTCGATCGCGGCGTGGGCCATCTGCTCATTCTGATCGGGCGGCAGTCACTGGCCTGTTTCGTGGCCAGCGTTGTCCTCGCGCGGCTGCTGGGGATCATTGCCGATACGGTCGGGCGCGGTGAGTTCGTTGTGGCGTTGCTCAACCTCGCGGGGTTCGCGCTGATTCTCGCCAATGCGCTCACGATTGGCTGGTTCAAGAGCGCTCCCTGGGCCGGCCCCGCGCGCAAGCCGCTCGCCGAGCCGGCTGGGCAGGCTCCGCTGACAACACGGGTCCGTGTGCGAGTTGAACACCGCTTGATCGAGCGCTTGCGAACTCCCTGAAGAGCCCCCTTCGCGGTGCGGCAATGGAGCAGCCCATGTCTTACGCCACCATGTCTAACGCCACTCACCACGATCTTTCCGGCGATTGCATCACGATCTCGAACGAGGCCGCGCGCCTGGCCTGGAACGACACGCTCGAGGCGCTCATGGCCCATGCCGCCGCCACGCCCGAGCATCTCGCCCGCACGCTCTCCGCCGACCCGGACTTCGCTCTGGCCCATGCCGCCAAGGGGCTGATGCTGCTTTCGCTGGCGCGCGTCGAGCTCGTCGCTCCGGCCCGCGATTGCCTGGCCAGAGCACGGGCGGCCGCGCGTCAGCGCCCGATTACGCGCCGTGAAGCCATGGTCGCGGAGGCGCTGGCGCTTTGGCTCGACGATGCGCCGCGCCGTGCAGCCGAACGACTGGAGTCGATCCTCCTCGTCCATCCTTTCGACGTGCTGGCGCTCAAGCTCTCGCATGGCCTGCGCTTCATGCTCGGCGACCAGGCCGAGATGCTCGCGACCCTCAACCGCTTTGCGCCGGGCTTCGGCGAAAGCCATCCGCTCGCCGGCTTCGTCCATGGCTGCCATGCCTTCGCGCTGGAGGAACGCGGATTCTATGCGCAGGCCGAGCGTGCCGGCCGCCGCGCCGTGACCTTGAGCCCGCGCGACGCCTGGGGCCGCCACGCTGTCGCTCATGTGCTCGAGATGACCGGCCGGACCTGCGAGGGTATCGCCTGGCTTGGGGACGGGCGCGATATCGCGCATGCCAACAACCTGCGCTTCCACATCTTCTGGCATCTCGCGCTGTTCCGGCTGGAGCGCGGCGAGACCGCCGAGGCCCTGCGGCTCTATGACGAGGAGATCCGGGCCGAACCGACCGACGATTATCGCGACATCGCCAATGGTGCCTCGCTGCTCGCTCGGCTCGACTATGCCGGCGTCGATGTCGGCGAGCGTTGGGAGGAGCTTGCCGGCAAGGCCGAAGGGCGCATCCATGACCGCCGTCTCGTCTTTGCCGACCTGCATTATGCCCTGTCGCTGCTCGGTGCTGGCCATACCGACGGGGCCGAGACCATCGCCCGCAGCCTGATCGATGACGCCAGGGTCCATCCGGACGGCGAGCGGCGCGCCGCCGCCCGCAACGGGGCGCTCGCCGCCTTCGGGCTGATTGCCTTCCACGAGGGCGATTATGACGAAGCCGCCCGCCTGCTCGGCGCCGCGCGCGGCGGATTGATCGCCATCGGCGGCAGCCACGCCCAGCGTGACCTGTTCGAGCAGGCCTATGCCGAGAGCCTAATCCGCGCCGGCCAGCATGACCGCGCCGCCGATATCCTCGGCCAACGCCTGGCACGGCGCGGCGGCAGCAATCTCTTCGCCGCACGCCGGCTGGCTCAGTTGCGCAGCCGCGGCACCGGACGGCTCGCCGCACTCGCCGTGGCTTCCACCCCGCTCGCCATCGCTCACTGATCCGCACAGGAAGGCATGCCATGAACACCGCGACCATGACCTATCGCTTCGCACTGCCCTCGACCCGCACCGTGATCAATCTGGCCCTTGGCGGCTTTGCCGGCCTCGGTTTCTGGGAGTTGTTCTCGGCCGTGCCGACCGCCTGGTTCGCCGAATATCCGCTGGAGCCGCCGGAACTAGTGAAGTCGCTGTTCTACCATCAGCTCGGACTGACGATCTCGACGCCCACCGCCAAGCTGCTGCATTTCATCACCGGCTTCCTGTTCTACCCGCTCGGCTACTGGGGACTGACGCGCTGGGTGAAGAGCTTCGGCATGCCGGCCGATGGCTGGATCTGGGGCGTGATCACTTACTTCATCGCGCTCGCCTTCTTCGCGCCGCTCGCCGGACAGCACTTCCTGCTGAACGACGTGCCGCGCCTCTCCTTCATGAGCCTGATCGGCCACGCGATCTATGGCTACCTCGCGGCCTATGTCTTCGAGACGCTCGAAGCGCGCCGGGCTTGAGAGCGGGAGGAAAAACCATGCTCGGCGGACGCCTGTTCATCGCCTTCGCCGCGGCAGCTTTGGCTGCCGCGAGCGATGCCGCGGCCGAAGCTCCGCGCCCCGTCAACACACTCGGTTCCCAGGATGGTCTCGCGATCCGCGGCTACGACCCCGTCGCCTATTTCCGCGACGGAGGACCGCGGCTGGGCAGGCCGGAATTCGCGTCCCGTCATGGCGGCGCGACCTGGCGCTTCGCTAGCGCCGAACACAAGGCGCTGTTCGAGGCCGATCCGGAGCGCTATTTGCCGGCCTATGGCGGCTTCTGCGCCTACGGAACCTCGCGCGGCTATCTCGTCAAGATCGAGCCGGAGGCCTGGTCGATCGTCGGTGGCCGGCTCTATCTCAACTACGACCTCGGCGTGAGGGCGAGCTGGCTCGGGCGAACAAAGACCTATATCGCCCGCGCCGACGGCAATTGGCCGCGACTGACGGCGAAGAATATCCAGTAGAAGGCGCCGCGTCTGCCGTCTGGCGGAAAGAATCGGCGCTGCCGCACGATACTCGGATGCGGCTATACGTACGCACCGCTGCTGGCCGAGGCGCCGACCGCTTTGCGCGAGGTTCTCGCGCTCAAGCGTCACGCCTTCGGGGCGATGGCCTTATGGCCCCGCGAGGCCAGGAAGTTCAGCGGCTGACAATGAAGGCCGGCAAAGAGAAAGGCCCCCGAGACTCTAGTTCTCGGAGGCCTTTTCGGTCACCGGCGAAAAGCCGGCGAAGGTAAATGTGGTGCCCAGGAGAGGACTCGAACCTCCACGCCCTTGCGAGCGCCAGCACCTGAAGCTGGTGCGTCTACCAATTCCGCCACCTGGGCAACGGCGGTTCGTTTACGGGGGGCGAGTCGTCCTGTCAACGGCCCTGTCGCGGCGAAATGAATTTGTTTTCGCGGCCCTGTGGAAACGGCCTCGGCGGACCGCGCGGATTTCGGGCTGTTCTACCTCGAAAGCGGCGGATCGGCTCTGAACGGAGCATGCGGCCAGAGAGTAGGGCGGAACGCCGCAGGGGGCGGGCGCGGGAGGCTTCGCCCGCAAAAGGCATTTCCTCTTTGGCGGAACATGATCTAGGAGGGCAGAAGCATTCTAAACGGAGCTTTCACGATGGCTTCCCAGGCCCCGGCCCAGCAACTCGTCACGGTCTTCGGCGGCTCCGGTTTCGTCGGCCGCCATGTCGTGCGTGCGCTCGTCAAGCGCGGCTACCGGGTGCGCGTCGCCGTGCGCCGGCCGGATCTCGCCAATTTCCTCCAGCCGATCGGTACGGTCGGCCAGATTCATGCCGTTCAGGCCAATCTGCGCTATCCCGCCTCGGTCGCTGCCGCCGTGAAGGGGGCCGATGCCGTCGTCAATCTCGTCGGCATCATGCAGGAGCAGGGCCGCCAGAGCTTTTCGGCCGTGCAGGCGAATGGCGCGCGCGCCATCGCCCAGGCCTGCGCCGCGGCCGGTATCGCCCGCCTGGTCCATGTCTCGGCGCTCGGTGCCTCCGCCGAATCGGCTTCGGCCTATGCCCGTTCCAAGGCCGAGGGCGAAGCCGCGATGTTCGCTTCCGTGCCGGGCGCGGTCGTGCTGCGCCCGTCAGTGATGTTCGGGCCGGAAGACACGTTCTTCAATCGCTTCGCCTCGCTCGCCCGGATGCTGCCGGTGGTGCCGCTGGTTGGTGACGGCGTGACCAAGTTCCAGCCGGCCTTCGTCGGCGATGTCGCCGAGATCGTCGCCCGCGCCGTCGACGGCACGGTCGAGGGCGGTCGCGTCTACGAACTGGGCGGCCCGGAGGTGCAGAGCCTGCGTGAGATCGTCGAGGAGGTCTGCAAGGTGACCGGCCGCAAGCGCCTACTCGCGCCGCTGCCTTTCCCGCTGGCGCGGATCATGGGCAGCGTCCTTCAGGTCGCCGATTCCCTGACCCTGGGCCTGATCCCGGACGAGCTGGTGATGACGCGCGATCAGGTCACGCTGCTCGCCAGCGACAACCTCGTCTCGCCGGAAGCCAAGGCTGAGGGTCGCGACTTTGCCGGGCTCGGGCTGGCGCCGACCTCGTCGGAGGCGGTCATCTCCTCCTATCTCTGGCGCTTCCGCAGGACCGGCCAGTTCGACACGCTCCAGGCCCGCTGAAAGGCCGCGAAGCACGGCCGTGTCGTTCGATCTCGTCATCTACGACTGCGACGGCACGCTGATCGACACCGAAACGCTCTACGGCGAGATCAGCCTCGCCATGTGCCAGGAGGCTGGTCTCAGCCACTGGACGCTCGACCATTACGTCGATGAGCTTGTCGGCATTCCCTGGGCCGACGGCATGAAGATCATCGAAGCGGCGCTGGGCCGGCGGCTTCCGGCCGATTTCGAAACGCGTATCGAGGATGCGGTCGCGCTGCGTCTGGAAACCGAGCTGCGCGCGCTGCCCGGCGTGCGCGAGGCGCTGACGCACATGGCGGGGCGCCGCTGCGTGGCATCCTCGACGATGCTCGAGCCGCTGCGCCGCAATCTCGCGCTGGCAGGATTGATCGACCTGTTCGATCCCCATGTCTTCTCGGCCTCGCAAGTGGCGCGCGGCAAGCCGGCGCCGGACGTCTTCCTGTTCGCGGCGTCGCAGATGGATGCCGAGGCCGGGCGCTGCCTCGTTCTGGAGGATTCGGTGCCGGGCGTGTTGGCGGCGAAGGCGGCGGGCATGCAGGTCGCCGGCTTCACCGGGGTCGCCCATGACAAGGCGCGCATGCGCGAGCGCCTGCTGGCGGCCGGCGCGGCGGGCGTTATCGATGACTACAGGGAATGGCCGGCTGAAGCGGCGCGCCTCGCGGGATTGCGCGCCGCCTGAGACGTGTTCCTCAGAGCATGCTCGGCAGCACGCGGTCCGGCGGCTTGTGGCCGTCCATGAAGGTCTTGATGTTGACGATGACCTTCTCGCCCATGTCGGCGCGGCCTTCATGCGTGGCCGAGCCCATATGGGGGAGGACGACGACCTTGTGCTGGCGCGCGAGCTTGAGCAGGCGCGGATTGACCGCCGGCTCGCTCTCGAACACGTCGAGGCCGGCGCCGGCGAGCTCACCGGCCTCCAGCATGCGGGCCAGCGCGGTTTCGTCGACGACCTCGCCGCGGGCGGTGTTCACCAGGATCGCATCCGGCTTCATCAGCTTGAGCCGGCGGGCCGAGAGCAGGTGATAGGTCGCTGGCGTGTGCGGGCAATTGACCGAGACGATGTCCATCCGCGCCAGCATCTGGTCGAGCGAATCCCAATAGGTCGCGTTGAGCGCTTCCTCCGTGCGCGGATCGATCCGGCGGCGGTTGTGGTAGTGGATCGACAGGCCGAAGGCGGCTGCCCGCCTCGCCAGCGCCTGGCCGATCCGGCCCATCCCGACGATGCCGAGACGCTTGCCGGTGATGCGCCGGCCGAGCATCCAGGTCGGCGACCAGCCTGCCCAGTCGTCATCGGGAATGACGCGGGCGCCTTCGGCGATGCGGCGGGCGACGGCGAGGATCAGCGCGATCGTCATGTCGGCGGTGTCGTCGGTGAGCACGCCCGGCGTGTTGGTGACGGTGATGCCGCGCTGCACCGCGCTGGCGACGTCGATATTGTCGACGCCGTTGCCGAAATTCGCGATCAGGCGCAGCTGGTCGCCGGCCTGCGCGATCACCGCGGCGTCGATCTTGTCGGTCACGGTCGGGACGAGCACGTCGGCGGTCTTCACCGCCTCGACCAGCGCGGCCTGCGACATCGGCTTGTCGTCGATGTTGAGCTGTGCGTCGAACAGTTCGCGCATCCGGGTCTCGACCACGGCAGGCAGTTTGCGCGTCACCACCACCAAGGGTTTCTTCTTCGACATGGCGGTCACCCTTCCGTCATTGGCCGTATCGGCCCGATATCCTCAACCCGCCATTAACCCTGGTGGCCCAGGAATGGGAATTGTTGCGCGGCACCATGATCGTTGTCTAGGCGGCAGCGCGGCGGATGACAACTTGCCCCTTCGCCGGGGGTAAGCGGACGCGAAGGAGAGTGGCGGCATGAAAGTCTCATCGATGCGCTGCCTGGTTCTGGCGATGTTCGCCCTCCTCGGCTTGCCAGCGGTTGCCTCTGCCCAGGACATGCAGGCCGGGTCGGTGACCGGGCTGCCGGTGCCGCGTTATGTCAGCCTGAAGACGGAGCGCGTGAACCTGCGCGAAGGCCCCTCGAAGGAGCACCGGACGCGCTGGGTCTATCAGCGCGCCGGCCTGCCGATGGAAGTCACCGCGGAATTCGAGACCTGGCGTCGCGTGCGCGATGCCGACGGCACCGAGGGCTGGGTGCTGCACAGCCTGCTCTCCGGCCGCCGCACCGCGCTCGTCGCGCCCTGGTCGAAGAAGAAGGACGAGAATTTCCCGATGCGCAGTGCCGCGAACGAGGAGGCTGCCGTGGTTGCCAGGCTGCAGCCGGGCGTCGTCACCAGCGTCTCGTCCTGCGTCAACGCCTGGTGCCACGTCAGCGTCGGCAATATCGACGGCTTCGTCCGCCAGGAGCGCCTCTGGGGCGTATATCCCAACGAGAAGGTCGACTGAGCGGCCGCCTGCGCTACTGCGCAGTCAGCATCATCACCGGCCGGCCGCGGCTGTCGAGCAGCGCCAGCAGGCCGGAGCCGCGATGGATATCCCAGCGGCGGACTTTCGCTAGCCCGTCGAGGAAGCCGCGCTCCTGCGCCATCACGTCCGGCGCGCAGGCCATCATCGTCGAGACCATGCGCGAAAAGCGTATCGTCCGGCCTTTGAGCGTCGCGTTGCCGCCAAAGCCGTTGCAGCCGCCGCGCCCCGACACCTTGCCGTCCGCCGCGATCGCGAGGGTCGTGGCGATCGAGCCGGGAACGTCCTTGCCGCCGAGGCTGGCGAGGCGCCAGCTTCCGATCGGGGAGGCGGCCGCGGCGGGCGGCCGGTCCTCGCCCGAGACGCGCTGGACGTGGATATCGGTCTTGTCCGGCCCGCCCGTGAAGACGCTGTGCCGTTCCGTGGTGATGAAGAGCAGCCGGTCGCCGTCGAGAATGCGCGCCTGCAGCGCGTAGCTGTGCCGGGGCTCGATCCGCCGCGAATCGAAGCGCAGCGTCCAGCGCGCCGGGATGCGCCGGCCGGAAACGCGGGTCTCGGCGATCGTGCGGGAAGGGTCATCGGCCAGCGAGACGTCGAGCAGCTTGACCTCGACGATGGCGCCGGGCGGCAGCGCCATGCGCTCGCGATAGGCGACGGTGCCGCGCAAAGTGCGCGGCGCCGCCAGCACCGGTGTCGCCGGAACAGCCGCTGCGAGCAGGAGGCCTGCAAGCGCGCGGCGCGAGAGCGGCGAATCGGTGAAGCGCATAAATATCGTCTCCGGCAGCGGCGGAAGGACGATCAGCCGTCGATCTTGCGCAGCCGCACCACGACGTCGACCCGCGCGATCTCGTAGCCCGCAGGGGGCACCGGCAGGCTGGCGACGTCGATCTCGTCGGCGGGGATGTCGATCACCCGGTTCTCGCCGTCGACCACGAAATGGTGATGGTCATGGTCGGCGGTGTCGAAATAGGCCTTCGCGCCGTCGAGCGTGAGCTCACGCAGCAGGCCGGCCTCGGTGAACTGGCGCAGCGTGTTGTAGATCGTCGCCAGCGAAACCGGGATGCGCTCCTTCATCGCTTCTTCGAAGAGCATCTCGGCGCTGACATGGCGCTGGCCCTTGGCAAAGAGCACCCAGCCGAGCGAGACGCGCTGGCGGGTCGGGCGCAACCCGACGCGCCGCAGTTTCTGGCGGATGTCGTGGAAAGGGCAGCCCTGCCGCGCCGGCGTTCCATAGCCCTGGTCCTGAGAGGTCAGGTCGCTCATGCCGTGCTCGCGTGCCCTTTTGTCTAACGGATGTCCTGGAGGCTCCGTCTCTTGAATGATTTCAACTGAAATGTAGGGCGTCGGGCTTCCCGTCGCAAGCGTCGCGCCGGCTTCCAGGCGGTGGGCGGCCCTCCCTGCATTGATCTGGCGCGGTTTCGTTGTGGTTTTCGGCCTTGCGGTGTGGGTCGACGCGCCGGCTGCTCTTTCGTTTCCGGCTTCCGCCGTGTTAGGCACGGCGAAGGAGGCACCGGCCGAATCCGGCCGGTGCGAGGGAGCCTCACGGGAATGCAGCGTCAGTCGTCTTTCAGCTACGAGGAGATCCTCGCCTGCGGTCGTGGGGAACTGTTCGGGCCGGGCAATGCGCAGCTGCCGCTGCCGCCGATGCTGATGTTCGACCGCATCGTCGCGATCGCCGAAGAGGGTGGCGAGCACGGCAAGGGCATGGTCCGTGCCGAGTTCGACATCAAGCCCGATCTCTGGTTCTTCGATTGCCACTTCAAGGGCGATCCGGTGATGCCGGGTTGCCTCGGGCTCGATGCGCTCTGGCAGCTCACCGGCTTCTTCCTCGGCTGGCTCGGCCTGCCGGGTCGTGGCCGGGCGCTCGGCGTCGGTGAGGTCAAGTTCGCCGACCAGGTCCTGCCTTCGGTCAAGAAGGTCGTCTACGGCGTCGACTTCAAGCGCGTCTTCAAGTCGAAGCTCGTTCTCGGCATCGCCGATGGCTGGCTGGAGGCCGACGGCAAGCGCATCTACATGGTCAGCGACATGCGCGTCGGCCTGTTCAAGCCGGAAGCGGCCTGAGGAAAAGCGCACCGCGACCTTGCGCGCAGCTGCCGCTCGGTCCATTTGCGCGGTATCAATGCCAGAGCGGCGGGCTCAGCCCGCCGCGTGCTGACAGCTGGAGTAAGCGAGCATGAGACGCGTCGTCGTCACCGGGATGGGCATCGTCTCGTCCATCGGCAACAACACGCAGGAGGTCCTGGCCTCGCTGCAAACAGCCAAATCGGGCATCTCCTTCGTTCCGGATTTCGCCGAGCACGGCTTCCGCAGCCAGGTCGCCGGCGTGCCGACGCTCGACCCCGCGACGGTTCTCGACCGGCGCGCCATGCGCTTCCATGGCGGCGGCTCGGCCTGGAACCAGGTCGCGATGGAGCAGGCGATTGCCGATGCCGGCCTGGAATCGGCCGAGATCAGCAACGAGCGCACCGGCATCATCATGGGCTCCGGCGGACCCTCGACCCGCGCCCTGATCGACGCCTATGACAAGGCCCGCGAGAGCGGTTCCTCGAAGAAGGTCGGCCCCTTCGCCGTGCCCAAGGGCATGTCCTCGACCGCTTCCGCGACGCTGGCGACCTGGTTCAAGATCAAGGGCGTGAACTATTCGATCTCCTCGGCCTGCGCGACCTCGAACCACTGCATCGGCAACGCCTACGAGCTGATCCAGTGGGGCAAGCAGGATGTGATCTTCGCCGGCGGCTGCGAGGAGCTGGACTGGACGCTCTCCGTCCTCTTCGACGCGATGGGTGCGATGTCCTCGGACTTCAACGGCACGCCGGCCCGCGCCTCGCGCGCCTATGACGTCGCCCGCGACGGCTTCGTCATCGCCGGCGGCGCCGGCGTCGTCGTGCTCGAGGAACTGGAACACGCCAAGGCCCGCGGCGCCAAGATCTATGGCGAGATCGTCGGCTATGGTGCGACCTCTGATGGCTACGACATGGTCGCCCCCTCGGGCGAGGGCGCGGTGCGCTGCATGAAGATGGCGCTGGAGGGCGTGAAGGCCAAGGTCGACTACATCAACCCGCACGGCACCTCGACCCCGGTCGGTGACGGCAAGGAGATCGAGGCGATCCGCGAGGTCTTCGGCGCCGGCGACAAGGCGCCGCCGATCTCGGCGACGAAGTCGCTGACCGGTCATTCGCTCGGCGCCACCGGCGTGCAGGAAGCGATCTACTCGCTGCTGATGCTCAACAACGACTTCATCTGCGAGAGCGCCCATATCGACGAACTCGATCCGGCCTTCGCCGACATGCCGATCGTGCGCAAGCGCATCGACAATGCCGGTCTGGGCTGCGTGCTCTCGAATTCCTTCGGTTTCGGCGGTACCAACGCCACCATCGTGATGAAGCGTCTGGAGGTCTGAGAGCGCCATGCTCTTCATGGTGATCGAGCATTTCGATCAGGCCCGCGTGAAGGATGTCTACGCCCGCTTCCAGCATAGCGGGCGGATGGCTCCGGCTGGCGTGCGCTATGTCGAGAGCTGGGTCTCGGCCGATCTCGGCCGCTGCTTCCAGATCATGGAATGCGACGATGTCGCGCTGCTGCAGGAATGGGTCCTGCAGTGGAACGACCTCGTGCGTTTCGAGATCGTGCCGGTTTCCACCTCGAAGGCCGCCGCTGCCGCGATAACCAAGACCGACTAGACGTCTGCGGGCCGTCGATGGCCCGGCAATGCTGATATGCCGTTCAGAGTTCGACCGACCCGACCAGCCGACTTCCCTCCATGTCCCTGCCTTCGGACCCGTTCCTGAAGCCCCTTCCGAGTTTGCCATGCTCCCGCTGATGCACAACAAGCGCGGCCTCATCATGGGCGTCGCCAATCAGAATTCGATTGCCTGGGGCATTGCCCGCACGCTTCACGCCCACGGCGCCGAGATCGCCTTCACCTATCAGGGCGATGCGCTCGGCAAGCGCGTCCGACCGCTGGCGGAGGGCATCGGCTCGAAGCTGGTCGTGCCCTGCGATGTCGAGGACAGCGCTTCGGTCGATTCCGCCTTCGCTGCGCTGGACGAGGCCTGGGGCGGAGATCCCGAGCGCAACACGCTGGACTTCATCGTCCATGCGATCGGCTTCTCCGACAAGAACGAGCTCAAGGGGCTCTATGCCGACACCAGCCGCGAGAATTTCTCGCGCACGATGGTGATCTCCTGCTTCTCCTTCACGGAAATCGCCCGGCGCGCGGCCGAGCGCATGCCCAGGGGTGGCAGCATGATCACGCTGACCTATGGCGGCTCGACCCGGATCATGCCGAACTACAACGTCATGGGCGTTGCCAAGGCGGCGCTGGAGGCGAGCGTGCGTTATCTCGCCGGCGATTACGGCCCGCGCGGCATCCGCGTCAACGCGCTCTCGCCGGGACCGGTGCGGACGCTGGCCGGCGCCGGCATTTCGGACGCGCGCGCCATGCTGTCCTGGCAGCGCGCGAATTCGCCCCTGCGCAAGTCGGTTTCGCTTGAAGAGATCGGCGGCTCGGCGCTCTATTACCTCTCGGATCTCTCCGGAGGTGTCACCGGCGACGTCCATCATGTCGATGCCGGCTATCACATCACCTCGATGCCGGCGCTGGATTCGCTGCGCGCGGCCGATAGCGGCAACGGCGACTAGCCGGAACCCTGTGGCCGGGGCGCGGTTTTCCTTTTGATCGAAAGGAGGGTGCGCGATGGTCATGGTCAAGTACGAGGTGGTCGAGCACGACGGCGGCTGGGCCTACAGGGCTGGCGGAGCCTTGTCGGAAACCTTCCCGACGCATGACGCGGCTCTCAAGGCGGCGACCCGCGCCGCAGCGCGCCAGACGGTGGCCGGGACCACCGACGGCATCGTCTACCAGGACCAGAACGGCCGCTGGCACGAGGAACTGGCGGATGGCCATGACCGGCCCGTGACCCGGGTCGTTGACGGCGGCTGAGCGGCGGTTCGTTCCCAGGAGAGCAACAGGGCCGCAGGGCGGCCCTTTCGCTTTGCCTGACGGCAGGCTTCAGCGCGCGGTGAAGAAGGTCAACAGCACCTTGTCCTTCTCGCCGAGCAGGCAGAGGAAGCGGCGCGGCTTGTCCGAGCGATCGGTGCGCAGATAGGCCTCGGCCATGACGATGCGCGTCACCGGGATGTTTTCGATCTTCGATTCCGACACCGCGACCGTGGCGGCGTCCTCGTCGATATAGATGTCCTTGATCTCCGGCTCCTTGGCGTGGAGGGCCTGCAGCGCCGCCGTCTTGCAGGTCGCGATCTCCGGCGTTGCCGGTTTCTCGCTCTTCGGTGGGACCTCCTGTGCGATGGCGTTCGTGGCGAGGGCGGCGGAGATCAGGGCAGGGGCGAGGAAACGGAGCATGCAGGGAGCACTCAGGTTGATCGGTGAGTGCTGAACGCGCGAAAACGGCGTGGGTTCATGAAGCGGCGCTTTTGAAGGGTGTCATCCCGTGCGCGCCGCGGCACGAAGTGCTGCTGCGCAGACACGGGACCGTGTACCGGATAGAGTGCCGTCTCGCCCTCATCGCGAGGCCCGAATGACCGCCCGCATCTACGCCGTCTATATCCTCGCGCCGCGCAGGGACGGACCGCTCTACATCGGGATCACCAGCGATCTCGAACGCCGGATCGCCGAGCACAAGACCCACGCGATCAAGGGGCACGCAGCGAAGTACAACATCGAACGGCTCGTCTATGTCGAGGCCTTCGACGATCCGACCCAGGCGATCCAGCGCGAGAAGGTTCTGAAGAAGTGGCGCCGCGCCTGGAAGACAGCGTTGATCGAAAAGGAAAACCCGGCGTGGTCTGACCTCGCCGGGTGATCGGAGCTTTTGTCGTCACGCGGTCCCGTGTCTGCGCAGCGGCATTACATGCCGCAGCGCGCACGGGATGACGCGCAGGCGCCCTCGATGAGGCTCAGAGACCCAGCTTCTTCTTCCGCTGGCCGAGCGTACGCAGGCGAAGCGCATTGAGCTTGATGAAGCCGGCCGCGTCGCGATGGTCGTAGGCCACCGCGCCTTCCTCGAAGGTGACGAGGTCCTGGTCGTAGAGCGAATAGTCGCTGGAACGGCCGATGACATGGACGCCGCCCTTGTAGAGCTTGAGGCGCACGTCGCCGGTGACGAACTCCTGGCTCTTGTCGATCAGCGCCTGCAGCATCTCGCGCTCCGGCGAGAACCAGAAGCCGTTATAGATCAGCTCGGCATATTGCGGCATGATCTGGTCCTTGAGATGGGCCGCGCCGCGGTCGAGCGTGATCGACTCGATCGCGCGATGCGCCGCATGCAGGATCGTGCCGCCGGGCGTCTCGTACATGCCGCGGCTCTTCATGCCGACGAAGCGGTTCTCGACCAGGTCGAGCCGGCCGACGCCGTTGTCGCGGCCGAGATCGTTGAGCTTGGCCAAGAGCGTCGCGGGCGAGAGCTTCTCGCCGTCGATCGAAACCGCGTCGCCCTTCTCGAAGCCGATGGTGATGATCGTCGGCTTGTCCGGCGCGTCTTCCGGCGAGATCGTGCGCGAATAGACGTAATCGGGCACCTCGACCGCCGGGTCCTCCAGCACGCGGCCTTCCGACGAAGCGTGCAGCAGGTTGGCGTCGACCGAGAACGGCGCTTCGCCGCGCTTGTTCTTGGCGATCGGGATCTGGTGCTGCTCGGCGAAGGCGATGAGCTGCTCGCGCGAGCGCAGGTCCCATTCGCGCCAGGGCGCGATCACCACGACGTCGGGCTTCAGGGCATAGGCGGTGAGCTCGAAGCGGACCTGGTCGTTGCCCTTGCCGGTCGCGCCATGGGAGACGGCGTCGGCGCCGGTCGCCTCCGCGATCTCGATCAGCTTGTTGGCGATCAGCGGCCGCGCGATCGAGGTACCCAGCAGGTAGACGCCTTCATAGGCGGCATTCGCGCGGAACATCGGGAAGACGTAGTCGCGCACGAATTCCTCGCGCAGGTCCTCGATATAGATGTTCTCGGGCTTGATGCCGAGCAGCAGCGCCTTGTCGCGCGCCGGTCCGAGCTCCTCGCCCTGGCCGAGATCGGCGGTGAAGGTCACGACCTCGCATCGATAGGTGGTCTGCAGCCATTTGAGGATGATCGAGGTGTCGAGACCGCCGGAATAGGCGAGGACGACCTTTTTCACGCTGCTGTCAGCCATCTGTTCATTTTCCTTCTGGCGGCCCCCATGGGCCGCGTTTCGGACGCAATGGCGCACTATCCCAGCACTCGGGGCGAAGCAATCGGAACCTTCTGATCGATCCCGCGTCGTCCAGTGATGGATCGATGCGGGTGAGCGCGTCGTCCTTCCCTTCCACAGGCGCCCATTCGCGGCGCTTGCGGTCGCGTTACGAAGGGCGCAGGCTCGATCGGGCGCGACACGACATGACGACCTGTTCGGAGGCTGAATGCCGAATCGTCCCGTTCTGGACTTCTGGTATGAGTTCGCGTCGCCCTATTCCTGCCTGAGCGCCCTGAGAATCGAGAAACTCGCCGAGGAGGCCGGCGTCGCGTTGCGCTGGCGGCCCTTCCTACTCGGGCCGATCTTCGCGGCGCAGGGCTGGAACACCTCGCCCTTCGCGCTCTACCCCAGCAAGGGCCGCTATATGTGGCGCGATACCGCGCGGCGGGGGCGGCGGCAGGGCGTCGCCATCGTCAAGCCGGAGAATTTTCCCCAGAATTCGCTGACCGCGGCGCGGCTGGCACTCGCCGGCCGCGACGGCGGCTGGACGCCCGCCGTCTCGCAAGCACTGTTCAAGGCGCATTTCTGCGAAGGTCGCAACATGGCGGAGGAAGCGGTGCTGAGCGCCGCGCTGAAAGAGGCGGGCAGCGATCCCAATGTCGCGATCCCGCTCTCGCGCAGCGAGGAGGTCAAGGGCCGCCTGCGCGCCGAGATCGAATATGCCAAGTCGATCGGCATCTTCGGCGCGCCCTTCTTCGTGGCCGGCGACGGCGAATTGTTCTGGGGCGACGACCGCCTCGAGGAAGCCCTCGAATGGGCGACGGAAGGGCGTTGAGGCGATGAGCTTGAACCGGCGCCACATGCTGATGGCGGGCGTCGGTCTGTGCCTGACCTCGGGCGCGCGGGCGCGCCCCGCCTTGCCCGGAGAGGCGCCGGCTTACGATGCGCGCGAGCTGACGGCCGTGCCCAACGCGGCCGCGATCGGCCGGCGCTACTGGTCTCCCGGCCTCAACGAGGGCTATGTGCCGCAGGGGCTCACCGTCTTCGGCGACGAGATCCTGATCGCCTGTTATCGCAGCACCGTGCGTGACCAGGACAACGGCCCCGCGCGGCTGTTCCGGCTCGCGCGCGCAGACGGGCGTCTGCTCGGCAGCTTCGCGCTACCGGCGACCTATGGCCATCCCGGCGGCCTCGCCACGGCGCGCGACACGCTGTTCGTCGCCAATTCCGGCCGGCTTCTCGCGCTCGATTTCAAGGAATCCTGTCGTAACGGCGAATGCGTACCGCTGAAGGAGACGCGCGTCGACAAGACGATGGGGCCTTCCTTCCTGAGCGCGTCAGGCGATGCGCTCTGGTTCGGGCCCTATCGCCGCGAGGGCGCACCGAACCTGCACGCCGTTCCCATCGATCGCGTCCTTGCCGGTGGCGAGACGCCGATCGGTCTTGCCGATAGCCGGGCCATCCTGCCGCTGCCGCTCCTTTCGCAGGGCGCGACCTTCGACAAGGCGGGCAAGGTCTGGATTTCGCAGAGCTCCGGCAATCGGCCGGCCTTCCTGTCGCAGCTCGACCCCGCGACGGGCACCGTGCTTGCGCGTTACCCCGCTCCCGGCGGGATCGAGGATCTCGGGCTTGCGCCCGATGGCAGGCTCTGGGCGGTCGGTGAAGCCGGCACGCAGCGCTGGAACCGCTGGAGCACCTTCTATCCGCTGGTCTTCGAGATCGACCCGGGGAAGCTCGCCGCCTGAGTTCTAATGTGAACCGGGCCCCTGCGGCGGCCGTGCCCAGGGCCCGCGTGCCGCGGTTTCCTCGACCATGGTCGGCAGGTCCTGTCGTTCGCCGATCTTCGGCGGGTGCGGCGGCATCGCCGGCATGCGCCCGCCGGCCGTCTCGACCAGCGCCTGGACGCGCTTGGTGACGGAGGGGTGGGTCGAGAACAGGTCGGCGAAATCGTCGGGGTCGTTCTCGAAGCACATGTCCATCACGCCCGACGGCACGCCCTCGATATCGGCCCGGCCGGAGATCTTGAGAAGGGCTGAGATCATCGCATCCGGGTTCTTGGTCAGTTCGACCGCCCCCGCATCGGCGAGGTACTCGCGCGAGCGCGACAGCGACAGCCGGATCAGCACCGCCAGGAACCACGAGATCGCGATCACCGCGATGCCGATGATGATGGCAAGGCCGTTGCCCTTCTTCGCATCGTCCGATGAGACCCTGACTCGGCTGCGACCGAAGCCGCGGAAGACGATTTCGCCGATGAAAGAGATCACGCCAGCGATCACCACCGCGATCACCATCAGCCGGACGTCGCCATTGCGGATATGGGTCAGTTCATGCGCCAGCACTGCCTCGACCTCGGCGTCGTTGAGCTGGGCGAGCAGCCCCGTCGTCACGCTCACCGTGAACTGGCTGTCGTTGACGCCGCTGGCGAAGGCGTTGAGCGCTTCGCTTTCGACGATGGCGAGCTTCGGCATCGGCAGCCCACGCGAGATGCAGAGGTTCTCCAGCATCCGGTAGAGCTTCGGGTTGTCTCCGCGCGCGAGGCCCTTCGACCCCGTCACGGCGTTGATCATCGCGACATTCATGCGGAAGCCGACGAAGACCCAGAGCATCGCCGCTGCCGTGATGAAGGGGAACCACGAACGGAAGACGCGTCCGGCCTCGCCGAAGGCGGTGCGCCCGCGCGGGACGCCGCCATAGCCGAAGGCGACGAGCAGCAGGCCCCAGGCGGTGACATAGACCAGCACGAAGAGCCCGGCGATCAGGAGATTGGACCTGATCCGGTTGTTGCGCTGGTGGGTATAGAGCCCGAAGGCCTCGGCCATCGCAGCCGCTCCCGCTGGAGAGAGTGCCCTTTCGCCGTCAGAACTTCACGCTGGGCGCGACTTCGATCTGGGCGCGGGTTTCCGGGCCGACATCGAAGAACTCGCGCTGGGTGAAGCCCATCTGCGGCGCGAACAGCATCGCCGGGAAGGCCTGGATCGCCGCGTTGAACTCCCCGACCGCATTGTTGAAGAAGCGCCGCGCC
Source organism: Pseudomonadota bacterium (assembly GCA_023393655.1). GTDB lineage: Bacteria > Pseudomonadota > Alphaproteobacteria > Rhizobiales > Beijerinckiaceae > Allobosea. Next base: position 50,319 of record JAEWKP010000014.1, read on the forward strand.
GCCGCCAGCTTGTCCTCGACATTGCCGAGATCGACCTGCAACTGCTGGAAATTGGCGCTGGCCTTGAGATCGGGATAGGCCTCGCCCAGCGCGAGCAGCCGGCCGACAGCGCCGGAGAGTTGCTGCTCGGCCGCCGCCTTGTCATGGACCGTGCTCGCGCCCTGCGCGGCGTTGCGTGCCGCGATCACCGCGTCGAGCGTCGATTTCTCGTGGGTCGCATAGCCCTTCACCGTCTCGACCAGGTTCGGGATCAGGTCGTGGCGCTGCTTCAGCTGGACGTCGATATCGGCAAAGGCCTGGTTCACGCGCTGCCGCATCGCGACGAGCCCGTTATAGGTCATGATCAGGTAGACGACGAGAACGACGATCAGTCCCAGAATGGCCCAGCCCATGGCACCCCTCCCAATATGCGGACGAAATCCGCCCGCAGCCTCGCACGAAGTGTGAGCCCGGGAAAGCTACGCGATATCGGGCGGCGCCGGCTCCCTCGAATAGGGGATAGTATATTACGTAACGTCATGCTTGGTTCGGGGTGAGGGCGGCGTCGGCGCGACACGGAGATCGTGCGGCCGCGTGAGGGGACATGCGATGAGACTTGTCGTGACGGCGTTGTTGGCGCTGACGCTGGGTGCTTGCAATCAGACGGTGCAATCGGAGGGACCTGAACCGGTAGCGGCTGCCTTGCCGGCAGCGCCAACCTTGCCGTCGCAAGGGCAGGGGCCGCGGCTGGCTTCCAGCGCCACGGTCGCGGCCGTGCCCATGGAGGATCCGGGTATCTCCGTCTACGAGCCGCTCGTCGACATGCATCGCGTCAATCCCGACCGCTATCAGCGCGATCTGACCGCCTGTCGCCAGCAGGCGGCGCCGCAACTGGCCGCGATCAAGCGGGCGACGCATCAGCAGCAGACCGGCACCGCCATCGCGGTCGCCGGTACGCTGGCGAGCTATATTCCAGTGCCGGGGTTTCGACAGGCTCATGTGCTGGCGGGCGCCGCCAACGCGGTGCAGTCCGTCGGCGGGGCGACGGCGGAAAGCGGCGCGGCAGCGGTCGAGAAGGCCTCGTCCGACTACGCGCTGGTCGTCGACAGTTGCCTGACGCACAAGCGCTACAAGCTGCTGCATCCCTGATCGCAATGGCGCCTTGGGGCTTGGTTTCGACCTTGCCCTGAAGGCCGGTTTGCATTACATCGCCCCTGTCCGAAGGGCCGTGATCGATCATGTGCCGGGGGCGGTCTGCAAGACCTGCTCCCGTTTCGTGTTTGAAGCAGGTCGTCCGGATACGGATCGAGCCGCTGGTCCTGGCGCCTCCGCCAACCCCGCCTGACGGGGAGGCGGATACCTCCGAGAGGAGGTGCCGACGGCCGCGATCCGGAAACGCAGCACCAACCATGGCGCCCATGCCGGACACCCGCGGGATACGCGGCCGGCTCCCAGGAGATTACATGTCAGCAGTTGAAAGCTACAGCGCGGGTCGCGAGGATTTCGCCGCCCTGCTCGAGGAATCCTTCGGCAAGAACGATGCCCTCGAAGGCTCCGTCATCAAGGGCAAGGTCGTCGCCATCGAGAAGGATATGGCGATCATCGACGTCGGTCTGAAGACCGAAGGACGCGTCGCGCTCAAGGAATTCACCGGCCCCGGCCGTGAGCAGGAACTGAATGTCGGCGACGAGGTCGAGGTCTATCTGGACCGGATCGAGAACGCCCTCGGCGAAGCCGTCATCTCGCGCGACAAGGCGCGCCGCGAAGAGAGCTGGGTCAAGCTCGAGAAGGCCTTCGAGGCCCGCGAGAAGGTCAGCGGCATGATCTTCAACACCGTCAAGGGCGGCTACACCGTCGATCTCGACGGCGCCGTGGCCTTCCTGCCGCGTTCGCAGGTCGACATCCGCCCGATCCGCGACGTCGGCCCGCTGATGGGCCAGCCGCAGCCCTTCGAGATCCTCAAGATGGATCGCCGCCGCGGCAACATCGTCGTGTCGCGCCGCACCGTCCTCGAAGAGACCCGCGCCGAGGCTCGTTCCGAGCTCGTCGCTTCGCTCGAAGAGGGTCAGGTCATCGACGGCGTCGTCAAGAACATCACCGAGTACGGTGCGTTCGTTGACCTTGGCGGCATCGACGGCCTGCTGCACGTCACCGACATGGCGTGGCGCCGCGTGAACCATCCGTCCGAGGTCGTGACCATCGGCCAGACGGTCAAGGTCAAGATCATCAAGATCAACCAGGACACGCACCGCATCTCGCTCGGCATCAAGCAGCTGCTGGCCGATCCGTGGGATGGCATCGCCGAGCGTTACCCGGTCGGCACCCGTCTCAAGGGCCGCGTGACCAACATCACGGACTACGGCGCCTTCGTCGAAGTGGAGCCGGGCATCGAAGGCCTGATCCACGTCTCCGAGATGTCCTGGACCAAGAAGAACGTCCACCCCGGCAAGATCGTCTCGACCTCGCAGGAAGTCGACGTCGCGATCCTCGAGGTCGATCCGGTCAAGCGCCGCATCTCGCTCGGCCTCAAGCAGACCCTGCGCAATCCGTGGGAGCTCTTCGCGGAGCAGCACCCGGCGGGTTCGACGGTCGAGGGCGAGGTCAAGAACAAGACCGAGTTCGGCCTGTTCCTGGGTCTCGAAGGCGATATCGACGGCATGATCCATCTCTCCGATCTCGACTGGAACCGTCCGGGCGAGCAGGTCATCGAGGAATACAAGAAGGGCGACGTCCTGCAGGCGATCGTTCTCGATGTGGACGTCGAGAAGGAGCGCATCTCGCTCGGCCTGAAGCAGCTCG
>JAEWKP010000159.1 GCA_023393655.1 Pseudomonadota bacterium
CGGCGGTTGGGCATGGGCTGGAACATGATCGTTTCCCGATGGGACGAAGCGTCGGAACGACCCATCAATCCGCAAGCCGCACGCCATCGGAGGGCCGCCCCACCGTCACCGGCCTTCCGATTGAGGCTTTCCCCGCGGCAGGCTGTTGGCTAGAAGCGCCTTATCCATTCGCCCCGCCTCTCCCGGAGCCTGCCATGACCGCGATCATCGACATCATCGGACGCCAGATCCTCGATTCCCGCGGCAATCCGACGGTCGAGGTCGATGTCGTGCTGGAAGACGGCTCGATGGGCCGCGCCGCCGTTCCCTCGGGCGCCTCGACCGGCGCCCATGAGGCGGTCGAGCTGCGCGACGGCGACAAGTCTAGCTATCTCGGCAAGGGCGTGCTCAAGGCGGTCGAGGCGGTCAACGTCGCCATCGCCGAGGCGATCGTCGCCATGGATGCCGAGGACCAGACCGCGATCGACCAGGTGATGATCGATCTCGACGGCACCCCCAACAAGTCGAAGCTCGGCGCCAATGCCATTCTCGGCGTCTCGCTCGCCGTCGCCAAGGCGGCCGCCGAGGCCTCCGGCCTGCCGCTCTACCGCTATGTCGGCGGCACCTCGGCCCGCGTCCTGCCCGTGCCGATGATGAACATCGTCAATGGCGGCGCCCATGCCGACAACCCGATCGACTTCCAGGAATTCATGGTCATGCCGATCGGCGCCGCCTCCTTCGCGGAAGGCCTGCGCATGGGCTCGGAGATTTTCCACACCCTGAAGAAGAAGCTGCACGACGCCGGCCACAACACCAATGTCGGCGACGAGGGCGGCTTCGCCCCGAACATCAAGTCGGCCGAGGCCGCGCTCGACTTCGTCATGCAGGCGATCGAGACCGCCGGCTACAAGGCAGGCGAGGACGTCGCGCTGGCGCTCGACTGCGCCGCGACCGAGTTCTTCAAGGACGGCGCCTACGTCTACGAGGGCGAGCGCAAGACGCGCGATCCCAAGGCGCAAGCCAAGTACCTCGCCAAGCTCGTCGGCAACTACCCGATCGTCTCGATCGAAGACGGCATGGCCGAGGATGACTGGGAGGGCTGGAAGGCGCTGACCGACCTCGTCGGTTCGAAGTGCCAGCTCGTCGGCGACGATCTCTTCGTCACCAACGTCACCCGCCTGTCGCAGGGCATCAAGACGAAGACGGCGAACTCGATCCTGGTCAAGGTCAACCAGATCGGCTCGCTGACCGAGACGCTGGCCGCCGTCGAGATGGCGCAGCGCGCCGGCTACACCGCCGTGATGTCGCATCGCTCGGGCGAGACCGAGGATGCGACCATCGCCGATCTCGCGGTCGCCACCAATTGCGGGCAGATCAAGACCGGCTCGCTCGCCCGTTCGGACCGGACGGCGAAGTACAACCAGCTCCTGCGCATCGAGGAAGAGCTGGGCGCGCAAGCCGTCTATGCCGGCCGCAACGCGCTGAAGGCGCTGGCCTGATCGACAGGTTCAGGCTGCCGCGCTCACCAGCGCGGCAGCAGGCCGTTCGCCTGCGTCAGGGTCCAGGACCCCGCCGCCTGCACGCTTCCGGCCGCGCCGGAGACCACATCGACGACCTTCATCGCCGGCGCGACGACGTACTGGCGCAGGGATGAATCACTGGCTTCACTGCCCGCTGTTTCCGCTGTCGGTATCGGCTCCACGGCGGTCATGGCCGCCGGAGGCAGGAACGCCAAAGGCGGGGCCACCGCCTGCCCCTTCTTCTCGGACAGCACGGCAACACGGCGCGGCGACAGCGCCACGGTACTGGTTGCAGCCGGCGGCTTGGCCTGCGCGACCGTGCGCGGCGGCGTCCAGTCCCCCTGTTCCGGCCAGGCGAGCGACATCGGCATCGCCAGCGCCGCGGGCGTAAGCGGATGCCCCGCAAAGAATTCCGCTTCTCCAGCTGGCCCAAACTCCGCCAGCCGATCGCTGATCTTGCCGTCGCGCAGCAGGGTCAGGGTCGGCGCCTTGGCACGATCGGGCGCCGCGTCGGACATCAGCGCCGGCACCATCACGAGCAGGGCTGTCGCCGTGGCGATGCCCAGGGTCAGCAACAGGTCACTCCCCAGCCGCGCCGCCATGGTGGCCGGCACGGGAAAATCAGTCTCTTTCGACATCGATCGCGCTCCGCATCGCTGAGCCCCTTCCAACTTGCGGCGCAAGAAAGCCGTTGCGTCTGGGCGCCAGAAGGGCCGAAACGGGGCGCAAATTGGATCTGCCACCGCACGCGCGGGGGCCATGCGCGCCGGCCCGTAACCGGCCCGGCGGTGCGGCGTTAGAGAAGAACGATGGACCAGGTCACCCCCGCCGCGATGCTCGAGACCGACGCGAGGGCGCGCCGCCGCAAGCACCTCGCGGCGCTCGGCATGCTGCTGGCCGTGCTGATCTACGGCTCGAATTTCGTCATCAGCCGCCACGCCGTGCTGAACGGCCTGACCCAGCACGACCTGATGGCCCTGCGCTTCGCCATTGCCGGGCTGCTGCTGCTGCCGATCTTCCTGCGTCCCGGCCTCGCCTCCTGCGGCGGCGTCGGCTGGAAGCGCGGCCTCTGGCTGACGCTGAGCAGCGGCTTCCCGATGACCTATCTGATGCTCACAGGGCTCACCATGGCGCCCGCCGCCCATGGCGCGACGATCGGGCCGGGCACGGTGACGATGATCGGCATCATCGGCTCGGTCGTGATGTTCGGCGCCGCCCTGACCGGGCGGCTGATGATCGGTGTCGCCGGCGTGCTCGCCGGCCTGATCTGCCTCGGCATCGCCGGCAGCGCAGGCGCCAGCGCCATGACGTTGCGCGGCGACCTGTGCTTCCTCGGCGTCGGTCTGCTCTGGGGCTTCTATCCGCTGCTGATCCAGCGCTGGCAGGTCGACGGGCTGAGGGCGACGGCGATCGTCTCGGTTTTGTCGCTCATCTACCTGCCGATCTATTTCCTGTTCTATTTCCGCGGCTTCGACGTCGCGCCCTGGTGGGTTCTGGCGCTGCACGGCTTCAACCAGGGCGTGCTCAACGTCATCGTCGGCCTCTGGGTCTGGGGCTGGGCCGCGCATGTGCTGGGGCCGTCCGTGGTCGGGCGCTTTCCGCCGCTGATCCCGGTCACCGGCACGCTGCTGGCAATCCCGATCCTGAGCGAGATCCCCTCCTCGCTGCAGCTCGTCGGCATCGTGCTGATCATCGGCGGCCTGTTCGTGGCGTCATGGCGCCGCCCGACGCGCCAGTCCAAGCAGGATCAGGTTCCAGCCGACCGCGATGGCGAGGCCGAGCCCCAACGCCGTCCATGAGCCCCAGGGCACGGCGGCGAGATGAACCGCCGCCAGCCCCAGCCCGGCCCCGAGCAATCCGAGCGCGCTGCTGCCGATGACCGCGGCCGCGGCCGGGCCGCCGGCCCGCATGTGCAGGATGATGATCAGGCTCGACAGGATGATCGGCAGGCCGGCGAGGATGCCGGACCATTGCGGGCCGACGCGTTCGCTCAAGCCCGTCACGATGCCGACCAGCGCCGCGACGCAGGCCGCGCGGATCGGGATGGCATAGCGCGAGATCCCGGCCGGAGGCTTTGCCCGCACCTTCAGATAAGGCCGCACGAGCAAGTGCACGGCGAAAAGGGCGAGCACGGTCAGCACTGTCAGTGGAACAACCGACAGCGCCATGCTGCGCAGGATCAGCAGCAGCACCGTCCAGATCGCAAGGGCTCCGCCGAGGGAGACGACCACGCCATGGCGCTGCGCCAGCAGCACATAGCTCAACACGAAGCTGGCATGGGTCGCATTGGCGTTCATCGTGCCGAGCGCAGCGCCCGCGATGAAGTCCGGGCCATGGTCGAGTGCCAGGAAGACGAGGACCGGCCCGAGCGAGATCGGCAGGGTTGCGATCATCGCCGCCATCAACGGCCCGGCGCGCTCGGCGAGCATCGAGCAGCTCACGACCACGCAGGCCGCGAGCGCCATCTTGAGCGGCAGCAGGGCGAGGCCCGTGCTCAAGCCGGCTCGCCCCTTTCCCAGCCTTCGCGGGTTTCCGCGATGAAATCCTCGAGCCGCCCGGCAGCGATCGCGGCGCGCAGGCCGGCCATCAGATCCTGGTAATAGGCGAGATTGACCCAGGTCAGCAGCATCTTGCCGAGCATTTCCTCGGCCTTGACGAGATGGTGCAGATAGGCGCGCGACCAGCTGTTAGCGGCCGGGCAGGAGGATTGCTCATCGATCGGGCGGGAATCCTCGGCGTGCTTGGCGTTCTTCAGGTTCATCCGGCCGAAGCGGGTGAAGATCTGGCCATGGCGGCCGGCGCGCGTCGGCATCACGCAATCGAACATGTCGATGCCGCGCGCCACCGATTTCACGATGTCGTCGGGCGTGCCGACGCCCATCAGGTAGCGCGGCTTCTCCTGCGGCAGATGCGGCTCGACCGTCTCGATCATCGCCAGCATGACGTCCTGCGGCTCGCCGACCGCCAGCCCGCCGACGGCGTAGCCCTTGAGGTCCATGGCGGCGAGCTCGCGCGCGCTCTCGACGCGCAGATGTGGCACGTCCCCACCCTGCACGATGCCGAACAGCGCCCGGCCCGGATGATCGCCGAACGCCGTCTTGCAGCGCTCGGCCCAGCGCAGCGACAGGCGCATGGCCTTCTCCGCCACCTTCTCCTCGCAGGGCAGCGCCACGCATTCGTCGAGCTGCATCACGATGTCGGAGCCGAGCAGGTTCTGGATCTCGACCGAGCGCTCAGGTGTCAGCACATGCTTCGAGCCGTCGATATGCGAGCGGAAGGTCACGCCCTCCTCGGTCAGCTTGCGCAGGTTGGCGAGCGACATCACCTGGAACCCGCCGGAATCGGTCAGGATCGGGTGCGGCCAGTTCATGAATTTGTGCAGGCCGCCGAGCTTCGCGACACGCTCGGCGCCGGGCCGCAGCATCAGGTGATAGGTGTTGCCGAGCACGACATCGGCGCCGAGCGCCCTCACCTGCTCGGGATACATGCCTTTCACGGTCGCGGCGGTGCCGACCGGCATGAAGGCCGGCGTGCGGATGACGCCGCGCGGCATGCTGATCGCGCCTGTGCGCGCGGCACCGTCGCGGGCGGCAACCTTGAAGGTGAATTCGGGTGTGGCAGCGATCTCGGGCTGCGCGGGATGGGGCTGTGCGGTCATGGCCTGCGAGGTAGAGCAGCGCGCGGGTTTAGGGAAGAGACCCGCGCGCCGGATGGCCGTTCGCCGCCGTCATGAGCGGGCTTCAGCCCTTCGACACAGCCGCCTCATAGATATCCGGCTTGAAGCCGACGATCGTCTTGCCCTTGCCGAGGTCGAGCACTGGCCGCTTGATCATCGAGGGCTGCGCCAGCATCAGCGCGATCGCCTTCCCGGCATCCAGTCCCTGCTTGTCGGCATCGGGCAATGCGCGGAAGGTCGTGCCGGCGCGGTTCAGCACCGTCTCCCAACCGTGCTCCTTGACCCAACGTTCGAGTGAGGCCTTGTCGATCCCACTCGCCTTGTAGTCGTGGAACGCGACCGCGACGCCCTGGCCGTCGAGCCAGGCGCGCGCCTTCTTCATCGTGTCGCAATTCTTGATGCCGTAGATGGTGATAGCCACGTCGCCAACCTCTCAGGCCGGGCGCTTGGGGCTGTCGAGGCCGCGCTGCACGGCCGGGCGCGACAGGCAGCGCTCCAGCCAGATCGGCACATGCGTCAGCTTGGCATAGTCGACGAGCTCGCCCGCGCCATAGAAGCCGACGAGATTGCGCACCCAGCCGAGGATCGCGATATCGGCGATGCTGTACTCGTCGCCCATGATCCAGGTGCGGCTGGCCAGCCGATCTTCCAGTACGCCGAGCAGGCGCTTGCTCTCATTGGCGTAGCGGTCACGAGGGCGCTTGTCCTCGTATTCGCGGCCGGCGAACTTGTGGAAGAAGCCGAGCTGGCCGAACATCGGGCCGATCGCCGCCATCTGGAAGAACACCCACTGGATCGTCTCGTAGCGCGCGGCGGGATCCTTCGGCAGCAGCTTGCCGGTCTTCTCGGC
>JAEWKP010000172.1 GCA_023393655.1 Pseudomonadota bacterium
CAGACGCCCTTGCCGAGCCTGACCTTGCCGACCTTCATCACCCGGTCCTAGTAGAGATGGGTCTGCAGGGCCGAATGGGCGTTGACCGTGCAGAAATCGCCGACCTTGATGCAGTCGAACTCGGTGATGTCGGTCGAGTCGAGCCAGACGCCCTTGCCGTATTTGGCGCCGAACAGCGTCAGGAACCAGGGCAGGAAGGGCGTGCCGCGCAGGTAATCGAACAGTACCTTGCCGCCGAGCCCCCAGTACATCACCGCGACCGCCTCGGTGCGCATCGCCCACCACGACCACATCGGCTTCATCACAGGCTTGTAGACACCCATCATCAGCCATTTCACGGCGGCGCAGATCAGCGCCTGGACGATGGCGATCGCCATGGCGACGCCCATGAAGGACAGGACCAGTCCGGTCCAGTCGCCTTCGTTGATCCTCTGCTGCAGCACCATGTCGACCGCGATCGTGCCGAAGGTGATGAACAGCATCGCCGGGAAGGAGGTGTGCAGTGCCTCGAAGAGGCCGCGCCCGAACTGCTTGGCGAAGGAGGGCTTGTAGGTCCAGTCGGCGCCGAGATCGACCTTCTGCCGCGTCGGCAGGCGGATCGGCGGCGAGCCGAACCAGGTGTCGCCGGGCTGCATGCGGTCATTGGCGGGAGGCTTCGACTTGATGCCGATCAGCACCCGGTCGGGAATGACGGCGCCGGGCGGCACCACCGCATCGTTGCCGACGAAGACCTGCTCGCCGGTGCGCGTGGCGGCGAGGCGCATATAGCCGCGGCGCATGGCCTCGTCGCCGAAGACGACCTCGTCGGCGATGAAGTTGCCCGCGCCGATGCCGGTGAGGTCGTAGCGGCCGGAAAGATTGGTCGAGATTTCCGCGCCCTTGCCGATGCTGGCGCCCATCAGCCGGTACCAGGCGCGCATGTAGATGGTGGCGAAGAGCGAGGAGAGCGTCTCCAGCGTCACCTCGGTCGCCAGCGCCACCGTCCATTTGCGGGCGTAGAAGCCGGAATGGATCGACCAGGAGCCGGAGATCACGCGCGGCAGGATCGCCCAGCGCAGGCCGGCCATCAGCAGCACCGTGAAGGCGACCAGGCCGATCGCCGTCGGCCAGGTCAGGATCGGCAGGAACCAGAGATAGCTGATCTCTGTCCAGCCGGCGATGAAGTAGTCGATCTTGTCGAACAGCCAGAAGGCCGGGAAGATCGGCAGCAGGCTGACCGGCGGCAGCACCACCAGCATCAGGATATAGAAGCAGGTCATCAGCGCGCGCCGCCCGGCCGAGGCCTCGGCCTGCGGCGGCAGCGCGGCGACATCGACGGTGCCGATCTTGCGGCCGGGCGTGCCGTCCCAGATCTCGGCCTCGCCGACATGGGCGCCGGGCGGGATCGCGGTGAGATCGCCGATCTCGGCATGGTCGCCGATCACCGCACCATGGCCGAGCACGACGGAGGCTCCCGCCGAGACATCCTTGCCGATGGTGATGCGGCCGATCACCAGCTTGTCGCCGATCGCCTCGCCATTGGCGAAGGTCGTCTTGGAGCCGAAGGTCGTGAAGTCGCCGATCTCGATCAGGTCGATGGCGCCGGCTTCGTAATCGGAGATGATGACGTCGCGGCCCACCTTGGCGCCGAGCAGGCGCCAGTAGAAGCGCATCACCGGCGTGCCCTGCAGCCACTTGATATGAACGAGCCCGGCGACGCGGGCGGCGAACCACCAGCGGAAATAATAGACGCCCCAGAGCGGATAGATTCCCGGCTTCGTCCGGCCGAGCACCAGCCATTTCAGCGCGATGGCGATGAGGCCGGTCACGACGATGATCGCGACATAGACGCCGAGCAGCGCAAAGATCTGGCCGAGCAGCGGCAGGTCCTCGCCCGAGAGGATCATGTAGGTGACGAAGACGCCGAGCCATTGCGCAGTCGCCAGGCCGATGATGACCGGCAGCGCCACCGCCTGGGCGAGACCGCAGAGGAAACGCCGCAGGAAGGGCGGCGGCGTGAAGGAGAGATCCTCGGCCACGGCGACGCCGCGCTCGTCGAGGAGCGCGGCCATCGCCCGGAGCGTGCGGGCGGCATAGACGTCCTGCAGCGTGATGCCGGCATAGGCCGGGGTCTCGCGCACGATCGAGATGAAGCGAGCCGCCAGCAGCGAGTGCCCACCGAGATCGATGAAGAAATCCGCCTCCAGCGGCAGGCTGGCCGTGCCGAGCACGCGTTTCGCTGCCTCGAGCAGGGCGGCCTCGGTCGCGTTGCGCGGCGGCTCCTGCTCGCCATCGGCGCTCGGCGCCGTCAACGGCGCCGCCTTGAGCATCTTGCGGTCGAGCTTGCCGGAGACCATGCGCGGCAGGGAGCCCGCCGCCTCGAAATGTGCCGGCACCATATAGGGCGGCAGCTTCTCGCGGAGCGCCGCCCGCAGCACCGGCCCGTCGACCGCGACGCCGGGCTCGGGCACGACGAAAGCGACGAGGCGCTCGATGCCGTCATCGGTGCGCAGCACAACCGCGGCCTGGGCGACGCCGGGCTCGTCGGCAAGTTTGGATTCGATCTCGCCGAGCTCGACGCGGAAGCCGCGGATCTTGATCTGGTCGTCGATGCGGCCGTGGAAGACGATATTGCCGTTCTCGTCGAGGCTGACGGCATCACCCGAGCGATAGAGAATCGGATCGCCTTCGCCCGCGACCCCGGCGAAGGGATTGGCGATGAATTTCTCGGCCGTCAGCTCGGGCCGGCCATGATAGCCCTTGGCGACACCGGGGCCGCCGATCAGCAATTCGCCCTGCTCGCCCGGCTGGACGAGGCGCAGGTCTTCGCTGACGACATAAGCCGTGTAGTTCGGGATCGGCTTGCCGATGGTCACGGTCTCGCCGGGAACGACCTCGGCAGCGGTGGCGACGACCGTCGCTTCGGTCGGGCCGTAGGTGTTGAGGATGCGCCGGCCGGGCTTCGACCATTTCTGCACGATCGCCGGCGGCAGCGCCTCTCCGCCGAGCAGGATGAGCTTCAGGGAGGGCACATCGGCCGGCAGGATGCCGAGCAGCGTCGGCACGGTGTCGATGATGGTGACGCCGGCCTCGTTCAGGATCGCGGGCAGCTTCTCGGCATCGCCCATCATCTCCGGCGAGGCGACGAACAGCGTCGCGCCGACGAGATAGGGCGTCCAGATCTCCTCCATCGACAGGTCGAAGGCGACCGAGGCGCCCTGGAAGGCGACATCGTCCGGCCCGAAGCCATAGAGCGCGTTCCCCGAGCGCAGGAAATGGCAGATGTTGCGATGGCTGATGACGATCGCCTTGGGCGTGCCCGTCGAGCCGGAGGTGTAGATCAGATAGGCGGGATGATCCGGCGTCAGGCCGGCAGGGCGCGCCAGTGGTTCCGTGCCATCGGCGCCGGCAGCCAGACCCTCGGGCGTCCAGACGGCGCGCTCCGTCGCCTCGGCACGGCCGGCCCAGCCGGCGCAGGTGACGATGCCCTTGGCCTGCGCATCGTCGAGGCAGGTCGCGATGCGCTCGACCGGCGCCTCGGCATCAAAGGGAATCCAGGCCGCACCGGCCCGCGTGATCGCGATCTGCGTGACAAGAAGGTCGATGCCGCGCGGCATCCACAGGCCGACCATGTCGCCCGGGCCGATGCCGGCGAGCTGGAGGCTGCGCGCCTGGCGTCCGGCTTGCGCCCAGACCTCGGCATAGCTCAAGCGACGCCCGGGATCGGTGAGGGCGGGATGGTCAGGGCGCAGCGCGACGGTGGCCGCGAAAATCTCGGCCAGCATCTCGTCCCGAATCAGATCGGGACGCTTCTCGCCGGCCAGCATGGCGAGAGTGTTGGCAGCAGCCGCGTCAGACGCCGCCGACAGCTTCGTCATATCGTTCATCGCGCCCCGCTGCGCTGAAAGGCCCGTCGTTGATGCCGCGGCAGGCCCTGCCTTCGGCCCTCTGGCGCCTTAGCACGCACCTCGTGAAGAAAACCGGAATCGTCGCCTGTGCATCGCGACATCCGCGTGAGCCCCCCGGCCAGGCAAGCCGCCGCATCACACTTGTCTCGCTAGCATATTCTCCCTGCAAAATCACGGCTGAACGGGCCATGAATGCCGCTGGACAACGCGGATAATTGCCGAATCGTTCCCGGTCGAAGCGAACTCGTCAGTCCGGATTCGCGCCTGCGGCGCGCGCCGGACTGACGAGCGTGTCATTCAAAACCGACAGAGCCTAGATCCAGTCCGCCTTGTTCCCGCTGACGACGAGCAGCTTGCCCTGCCAGATCTCGACCAGCGAGGCCTCGCGCGGCGCCACCGCCCCGACCAGCGCCAGAACCGCACGCGCGACGCCACCATGGCTGACGATCACCGTCTCGCGGGTGAGTTCTTCCAGAACGGGGCGGACGCGCTCGGCCAGCATCCGGTAGCTCTCGCCGCCCGGCGGCACGAAGCCCCATTTGTCGCGCTCACGCAGATGCGCCTGCTCGCGTTCGGCCTTGCGGATATCACGCCAGGTGAAGCCCTCCCACTCGCCGAAAGTGAGCTCGCGCAAGCGATCGTCGATACGGTATTCGCCAGCCGGCAAGCCGAGCTCGCGCCGGAGAATGTCCATTGTCTCGTGAGCCCGCTGCATCGGCGAGCCGATATAATCGAGATCGGCGTAAGCCGGCTCCAGCGCCTTCACCCGGCCGGCAGCCTCGGCAGCCTGACGACGGCCGAGATCGTTCAGCGGAATGTCCTGGCCGCCCTGCAGACGGCCCTCCCGGTTCCAGTC
>JAEWKP010000176.1 GCA_023393655.1 Pseudomonadota bacterium
GATAGGACCAGGTGTAGATGCCGGTGTCATGGAAGTCGTCGAAGCCGATGCGAACGGCGTAATTGCCGGTCGGCGCCACCGAGATGATCGCGACATTGCGCTTGCCGGGCACCGTCACCTTCTGCCCCGGCCCGTGGCCCTGCACCTCGGCGGAAGGGGAGAGAACGCGCAGCAATTCGGCCGAGAGGTCGAAGCTCGCGCCGTCGTTGAAGGTCACGACAAGGCGCTGGCGGTCCTTGGTGACGCGCAGTTCGGTGGGCCAGAGATCGCTCATCGCATTTCCTTCCCTTGCATTTGCGCGAAGGACTATGCCGCAAGGCGGGGATGCGCAAGGCGGAAAATGCTGTCATAATCGACGCACCGCCTTGACGGAGCGCCTCATGCGCACGACATGTCGGGCATGGAGGACGTGTGTTGAATTCCTATGCAGGCCCCTTCGGCGGCGCGGACCGCATCGCGCAATCCGACGCTCCGATGATAGACCCATTCGGACGGGCGATCACCTATCTGCGCGTCTCGGTGACCGATCGCTGCGATTTCCGCTGCACCTATTGCATGGCGGAGAACATGACCTTCCTGCCGAAGAAGGACCTTCTGACGCTGGAGGAGCTGAACCGGCTCTGTTCCGCCTTCATCGCCAAGGGCGTGCGCAAGCTGCGGCTGACCGGGGGCGAGCCGCTCGTGCGCAAGAACATCATGCATCTGGTGCGCGAGCTCGGCCGCAAGGTGGCGGACGGCGACCTCGACGAACTGACGCTGACGACCAACGGCTCGCAGCTTGCAAGACATGCGGCGGAGCTTGCCGATTGCGGCGTGCGCCGCATCAATGTCTCCCTCGACACGCTCGATCCGCAGAAGTTCAAGGCGATCACCCGCTGGGGCGATCTCTCCAAGGTCCTGGAGGGCATCGACGCCGCTCAGGCCGCCGGCCTCAGGATCAAGATCAACGCCGTCGCCCTCAAGGATTTCAACGACCGCGAGATTCCCGAGCTGATGCGCTGGGCGCATGGCCGCGGCATGGACCTCACGCTCATCGAGACCATGCCGATGGGCGAGATCGAGGAAGACCGCACCGACCGCTACCTGCCGCTGTCGGAAATGCGCGCGCGCCTTGCCGAGGACTTCACCCTTGCCGACAATGCCTACCGCACCGGTGGCCCTGCCCGCTACGTCACGGTGGAGGAGACCGGCGGCCGCCTCGGCTTCATCACGCCGATGACGCATAATTTCTGCGAGAGCTGCAACCGCGTGCGGCTCACCTGCACCGGAACGCTCTATCTCTGTCTCGGCCAGAACGACGCGGCGGACCTGCGCCTGCCGCTGCGCGCGTCGGCGGACGACGCCCTTCTCTCCCGGGCCATCGACGAGGCCATCACGCGCAAGCCCAAGGGCCATGATTTCGTGATCGATCGACGCAACCGCCCGGCCGTCGCCCGCCACATGAGCGTGACCGGCGGCTGACGCGGTAAAGGGATCGGCGGCGCGGAAGCCCCCGGGCGAAAACGGCCGGACTTTCGCCCGGCCGCTTCCTCTCCCCTTGAACCGCCCGCTCAGGCCGCGTGATGCTGGCCGGGGGAAATGTCCTGCCGGGTGTCGAGATCGCGCGTCTTGAAGTGGTCGATCTTCTGGTTGAGGATTTCCACGCGCCGGCGCAACCCGTGAATCTCCGCCGTGTTCTCCTCCACCATCGCCGCGTTCTGCTGGGTGATGAGCTCGACCTCGTGCACCGCCTGGTTCACCTCGTTGATACCGTCATATTGCGCGGCGGCGCCCGCCTCGATCTTGCTCACCAGCATATGGATCGAGGAAATATGCCGGTTGATGACGGTCAGGGCCTCGCCCGTCTCGGTGACGAGCGCGACGCCGTTGCGCACCTGCGCCGAGCTGTCGGAGATCAGGCCCTTGATCTCGCGGGCAGCCCCCGCGCAGCGCTGGGCGAGTTCCCGCACCTCCTGCGCGACGACCGCAAAGCCGCGTCCCGCCTCGCCCGCCCGCGCCGCCTCGACGCCGGCATTGAGCGCCAGGAGATTGGTCTGGAACGCGATCTCGTCGATGACGCCGATGATGGTGCTGATCCTCTCCGAGGAACGGTTGATCTGGTCCATGGCATCGACCGCCTTCGCCACGACCTCGCCCGAACGCCGGGCGTAGCTGTGTGTCTCGTCGACCGACACGGCCGTCTGCTGGGCACTTTCGGCCGTCGAGCGCACGATCTCGGTCAACTGACGCAGCGCACGCGAGCTCTCCTCCAGCGCCGCCGCCTGCTGCTCCGTGCGACGGGCGAGGTCGTCGGCGGAGGTGGCGAGATTGCCGGTGCCGCCGTTGATTTCCACGGTCGTCGCGCGAACGTCCGAAAGGGTCATGCGCAGCGCCTCGACCGCGTTGTTGTAGGTGCGCGCCATGGCGACATATTCGGCCGCCAGCGCCTCCGTCATGCTCTCCTCCAGATTGCCGGCGGCAAGCTGGCCGAGCACCTCGGATAGCGCGGAAAGCGCCTCGGTCTGCTCCGCCTCCACCCGGGCGCGCTCCCTGGCGCGTCGGTCCTGCTCCTCGGCGGAAAGCTGGCGCTGGGCCTCCGCCTCCTGTTCCAGCCGGATGTTTTCCAGCGCCGCGTCGCGGAAGACGGCGACCGAGCGCACCATGTCGCCGATCTCGTCGCCACGGTTTCGCCCGTCGATGCTGATGTCGAGATCGCCGCTGGCGAGCCGCGACATGGCTTCCGTCACGCGCTTCAGCGGGCCGCGCAGCGTCTCGACCAGCATCAGACCGCCGATGATGGCAAGCAGCGTGCCGGCGACCATGGCGATGATCGAGACATTGGCCGAGCGCTGGCTGTCCTTCTTGCCGGCTTCCTGCGCGCTGGAAACGAACTGTTCCAGCGTCTGGCTGGCATCGGCGACGGAGACATAGGCCGCCGAGCGCGCCTCCTTCCATTTCTCGCCGATGGAGATGAGATCCCGCGTGCCCTTCTCGATCTCGGCGAGCGAGGGGGCGAGCTTGCCGGAAAGATCGCGCAGCGTCGCATTCTTGGCGCCCAGCCTGGAAAGCTCCGCGACACTCTCGGCGACGGCCTTCACATCCGCGACAACGGCGTCACGGCTCGTCTGGTCCAGCTTGCGATGCAGTTCGCTGATATGCAGGCGCGTCTGGTCGATGCCCTTGAACGTGTCGCCCATCAGCGCCATCAGCGTCTTGAGCATCGAGATCTCGGCATCCATGCCGACGAAGCGTTTTGCAGCGGTGTCGGAATTACGGCCCGCTTCCTTGACGAAGTCCGCGTCGAACTTGGTGAGCCTGGCGAGCACCGGGCTGAATTTCACCTTCTTGGCCTCGGCATCGTCGCTGCCGGAGAGAATCTCCCGGATGGCGGCGACCTCCGCCTCGAACGGCTTGATCTGCGCCAGGGCCTTGGGTGAGGCGATCGCCTTGGATTCGGCGAGTTGCTTGACGAGCGGCGGCAGGTAGGTCTGCGCCGCCTTGACCTTGTCTTCCGCCTTCATCGCCAGCGCGACGGGCTTGCGGAACTTGCCGATGCGGTCGGCAAGGCCCTGATAGGCGGCGGCATCGAAAAGCAACGCCTTGGCGAAGGCTTCCTTCTCATCCGATTCGCCGCGGATGACGCCGATCTGCTTCTCGGCGAACCCACCGTCCCGGGCCATCGCCGCGAGCGCGCCTTCCAGCGCGTCGGTCACGGCATGGCGCTCCTGGTCGATGGCCCAGAGCATGTCGACCTGCCCGCGCATCGTGCCGGCCAGCGCGACGACGGAAGCGATCTTCGCCTTCTCGTCGGCATCGGGCAGAAGGGCGTCGAGATCGTGGATGCCGGCGTCCTGCTCGTCGATGCGGGCGGAAAGCGCCCCGCGCGTCTGCGCGCTCGGCTTGTCGACGAAATCCTGAAGCCCGGTGCGCAGGTTCTGGAAATGCGACAGGCTGTTGATCGTCTCGCGCGTGACCGTCATATGGCCGTTCAGCGTGCTCGCCGTGAAGTAACCGACAAGCCCGATGCCCGCGATCAACGCAACGAGAGGAATGACGAACAGCAGCACCTTGGTGACGATGCGGCGCTGCTGAAGCAAGCGATCGATGAAAGACATGGGTTCCCCGACGTTCTATGAGCCCGAGGGCGCCTTGCCTTTCCCGAAAGACGAAACGCCCCGCTGTTGTTTCTGCAGCTTCACACGCAAACTGACGTCGCGCTTTTCTCGTATTTCAAGAAGGTCCCGTCGGGTGGTGCCCAAAGCCGAAACAGCCGCTCAGGCTCCGGTTCGAAGCGCGGCCGGCAATTGCTGTCGGGGCATCGGCCGATCTTCCAACAGGCGGCCCGCCCCCACCCGTCGCATCATGCGATAGTTCGCTGGGATAACGCAACGATAGGTGGGGAAGCTTAATGAAGTCCTTCGCCAAAGCGGCAGGAACTCAAGCATTCGCGCCATGGAGCGTCTTTTCGGCCTCGCTCGCCGGCACCGCACGGGTCCTTAATCGTCCCTCAAGGGTTGCGGGCCGCTCCGGCACCGACTAGATCGTGGGGACCAACCAGCCGACAGGAGCGAGATGACAGCGGCGCATGGCATTCTGGGCGTGATTCTCGCCGGCGGACTGTCCTCCCGCATGGGGCAGGACAAGGCGCGCATCCGTCTCGGCGGCACCGCGCTCATCGATCGCGCCGCCCGGCGCCTGCGCCCGCAGGTCTCCGCCATCGCGGTCAATGCCAATGGTCCCGTGCTGTTCGAACGCGGAGAGGAACTGCCGGTCTTCGCCGATCTCGATGCCGCACGCGCCGGCCCGCTCGGCGGCGTGCTCGCCGCGCTCGATCATGCCCGGCGCCATCACCCGGAAGCGAGCCACGTCGCCACCGTACCGACGGACAGCCCCTTCTTCCCCACCGATCTCGTGGCCCGGCTTGCACGTGTCGTCGATACGCCCGAGCGCATGGCGGTCGCGCGCTCGGTCTCGGGGCTGCATCCGGTCTTCGCCCTCTGGCCCGTCGCGCTGGCGGACGATCTCGCCGCCTGGCTGGCCGGCGGCGGAGCGCTGCGCGTGCGCAGCTATCTGGAGCGCCACCACGCCCGCGAAATCACCTTCCCGCTGATCGAGACGGCGCGCGGCGAGTTCGATCCCTTCTTCAACATCAATACGCCGGACGATCTCGACGAGGCGGAAAACTGGCTCTGGGTGCTGGAACGATGACGCAACCGAAAATCTTCGGCATTGCCGGATGGAAGAATTCCGGCAAGACCGGCCTTGCCGTGCGCCTTGTCACGGAACTGGTCGCGCGAGGCTACCGCGTCTCGACCATCAAGCACGCCCATCACGACTTCGACATCGACAAGGTCGGCGCGGACAGCTATCGCCACCGCCAGGCCGGCGCCCATGAGGTGACCATCGTCTCCGGCACGCGCTATGCCATCATGCATGAACTGCGCGGCGCGCCGGAGCCGAGCTTTGCCGAGATCCTCGCCCGCCTCGCCCCGTGCGACCTCGTACTGATCGAAGGCTACAAGCGCGAGCCGATCCCCAAGATCGAGGCCCGTCGCCGCGAAGCCGCCAACCGCACACCCCTCGCCCCGCAGGATCCCCATATCGCCGCCATCGCGGCCGACCATCCGGTCGCAGATACAAAGCTCCCCGTCTTCGACCTCGACGACACCGCATCGATCGCTGATTTCGTCGTGGCCGTGACGGGTCTGGAACGCGCCGGGACGAAAGAGGTCCTGTAAAAAAGGCCGCGAGAACCCTCGCGGCCTTCATTCCTTCATGCGGCCCGGGTCATTCCGCCATGGCGACCGGCTTCACCAGCGGCGTGACGCGCCGGATGGTGACGCGGCGGTTGAGCTGCTCGGGACCGTCCGTGTCGATCTTCAGGAAGCGCTCGCCATAGCCCTGCGTCGCAAGGTTTTCCGGCGGAATGTCGTAGACATCCGTCAGGATATTGGCGACGGCCTCGGCACGCTCGTCGGACAGCACGAGGTTCGATTCGTCCGAGCCGACCGCATCCGTGTGGCCCTCGATCAGGAAGGTCTCGCCGGCATCCTTGTCGAGGATCTCGTTCATCGCCTCCGCTACCTTGCGCAGCGTCGAGGCCTGGCTCATCGAGACGTCCGCCGACCCGGTCGCGAAGGTGATCGTGTCGAGGTCGATACGGCGCACCTTGTCGCGGATACGGGCGGAATACTTCACCTCGTCGAGCGTATAGACGCGCTCGACCGGCTCCACCGGCGGGCGCTGCAGGAAGTCGCGGTAATCGACGCCCGCCTCGGCCGAGGTGTCGACGATATATTCGTCGACCGGGATGGTGAGCCGCATCGGCGGCAGCCGCTCGCCGGGATCCACGAAGGTCGGCCGCTCGTCGCGATCGATCTCGGGGGCGTAGAACATCACATATTCACGACCGCCCTCATCGACGCGCGAACGCTGGATGACATCGCCGAAGCGGTTGCGGATGGTGACCACGCGGTCGCCGTTGGGCCGCACGATGACCTCGCGCACCCGCCCGTGCGGCAGGTCCTCGTAATAGGTCTCCGTCGCACGGCGCGACAGCCGGCGGCCGTCGTCGGAGCGCACGATGATGCGATTGCCGAAATTGATCACGAAGCGGTCGTCCACCTCGCGCTCGACGCGCCATCCGTCGCGATCCTGGTAGCGCGGGCGACGGTCGCGCCGCTCGCCGCGCTCGCGTTCCACCGATTCGTAGCGGATACGATCGCGATCCTTCCAGCCCACCTGCGCATCCCGGTCGGAATCGGGAACACGCACGCGCACATCCCGCCGTTCGCGCTCACGCTCGCGGCGCACATCCTCGCGGGAACGGTCGCGGCGGTTGTCCCAGTCCTTGTCGCTGTCGAGCACGGCAGCGCCGCCGACGAACGGCAGTTCGATCGTGTCGGTCGTGCGCGAGGGGTCGCGGGCGATACGCTCGCGCTCCTGGTCGCGGCGCGGACGACCGCCCGCCTCGTCCGGGCGCTTGCGCTCCCGTTCCGCATCGCGCTCACGCGCCTTCCGGTCGTCCCGCTGCTGCTGCCCGGTCTCGGCATCGCGCTGCTTCTGGCGGCGTTCCTCACGGGCCTTCTGCTGGTTCTCGTCCTGACGCTGCTGGTCGCGTTCGGCGTCGCGCTGCTTCTGGCGACGTTCCTCGCGGGCCTTCTGCTGGTTCTCGTCCTGCCGCTGCTGGTCGCGCTCGGCGTCACGCTGTTTCTGGCGACGCTCCTCGCGGGCTTTCTGCTGGTTCTCGTCCTGCTGCTTTTGCTGACGCTCCGCATCGCGCTGCTTCTGGCGGCGCTCGTCGCGGGTCTTCTGCTTGTCTTCCTGCTGGCGCTCGGCGTCACGCTGCTTCTGCCGGCGCTCCTCGCGATTGCGCTGCTGGTTCTCATCCTGCCGCTGCTCGCGCTGGGTGTCGCGCTGCTTCTGCCGGCGTTCCTGCTGCTGTTCCTCCTGGCGACGGCCCTCGTCGGCCTTGCGCTCGCGACGCTCCTGGCGCGCCCGGTCGAGCTGTTCCTTGGCTTCGCGATTGTTCTTGCCGCCACCCTCGTCCTCCCGGCTGCGCTTGCGCGGCTGGTCGTCGTTGTTGCGGTTGTCGTCACGGTTGCGGCGCTTGGGAAGAAGCAGTTCCTCCTGGCTCTGCACCTCCGTGACATGGGGCATGGCCGCCGTCGGCAGAACCGGCCGCATCACCGCAGCCTCCACCGGCTGCCACACCAGCGAAACGATGGGCAGCGCCACCGTTGCCAGAAGTTTCGTTCTCTTGAACATCATCGTTTCCTCGTTTGCCTGCCTTTGACGCAATTGCATCGGGCTTTGGGGCGAATTTGTGTTTCGGCGCAACCTGCCGTTTCCACCCGCAAGCTACCGCGCCCCGGATGAATTCACGCTGAATGCGTCATGGCCGCGGGCAATGCCTGCGGCCATGACGAAACGCATGAAGACGCGATCAGTTCGCCTGCGCCATCGGACGCACGAGCGTCGTGACGCGGCGGATGGTGACGCGACGGTTCTGCTGCTCGGCGGACTGCGTCTTCACCTTCAGGAAGCGCTCGCCGTAGCCCTGCGTCTGGAGGTTCTCCGGCGGGATGCCGTAGACGTCGCTGAGAAGGCTTGCCACCGATTCGGCGCGCTCGTCGGAAAGCACGAGGTTCGACTTGTCCGAACCGATGGCATCCGTATGGCCCTCGATCAGGAAGGTCTCGCCCGGATCCCGTTCCAGCACCTTCTGCATCGCGTCGGCCACGCTGCGCAGCGTACGGGCCTGCGACATCGGCACCTCGGCGCTGCCCGTCGCAAAGGTGATCGTGTCGAGATCGATGCGCCGTACCTTGTCGCGCAGACGCGCCGAATGCTTCACCTCGTCGATCGTATAGACGCGCTCCACCCGTTCCACCGGCGGCTCGGACAGGAACTCGTAATAGTCGCGGTCCGGGTTGCTCGACGTGTCGATGATATAGTCGCTGACCGGAATGCGAAGACGCATCGGCGGCAGCTCGTAGCCGACATCGACCAGCCCCGGACGCGGTGCGTCGTCCTCCAGCTCCGGCGCGTAGACGAGGATATATTCCCGCCCGTCGCGGCCGACCCGCGAGCGCTGGATGATGTCGCCATAGCGGTTGTAGATCGTCACGATCTGGACGCCGCCGGGCCGCACGATGGTCTCTCGCACGCGGCCGCGGGCGAGATCGTCGTAATAGACCTCCTCGGAATCGCGGCGCAGGCGCGGGCGGTCGTCGCCACGCACGATCAGCCGGTCGCCGACCTCCAGAACCGTGCGGTTGCGCGCGCGCTCGACGACATTGACCCGCGTGACCGAGTTGTCGTTGTTCACCGTCGTGTTGTTGTTGACGATCGTATTGTTGATCACCGTGTTGTTGATGATGTTGGTCGTCTCGGGCACGGCGAAGTCAGGCGCTTCCTTCACGCGCTTGCCCTTCTCCTTGATCGCCGCCTCGATCTTGCCGGGCACGGCCTCGCGCACCTCGGGGGAGATATCGGCCTGGGCCGACGTGTCCGAATCCGGCACCGGAACTTCCTTCTCCTCGGCCCTCAGTTCCTCGCGCTGCTTGCGGCGCTGTTCGCGGCTCGTCTGGCCGCCCGCATTGTCGGCGTCCTTGTCGCTGTCGAGCACGGCGGCACCGTTTTCCACCGGCAGCACGACGGTCTCGTCGGTCTTGGCCGGATCCTCGGCGATTTCCTGCTTTTCCTCCTTGCTCATCGTGTCGACCACCTCCGGCACGGGCTCGGAGGAAGGCGCCTCGCCGGTCTCTTCGGCGGCAGGCTCCTGCGCGCCGGTGTCGGCCGGGGTTTCCTCGCCGATCGCCGGCGGCGCGGCGTCCTCGCCGCTTGCCGGGCGCTCGCCAGCGGTCGTCTCGGAAGCATCGCCGTCCGGCTGCGCGGCCGGCGCCTCGGCCGGCTGCTCCTCGGTGGCCTTCTGTTCCTCGGCCTCGCGCTGGCGCTCTTTTCTGGCGGCGCGTTGCTTTTCCTTCTTGCCTGCCTTTTCCTCAGCGGGCTTTTCTTCAGTTGCCCTTTCCTCGGC
>JAEWKP010000292.1 GCA_023393655.1 Pseudomonadota bacterium
GCACATGCCGGCCCCGTACCAGGTTCCGCGTCGGAGGGTGGACGCTGCGATCAGTTGCAGCCGCAGCCGTGACCGAAACCCCCGAGCAGGCCGCCGACGAGGCCGTTGCGGGAGACGATCGCCTTCACCGGGGCGACGACGCCGACCTTGTTGCCGTTGGCGATGCCGTTGCCACTGAGCACGCTGACATTGTTGAGCGCATTGATCTTGACGCCCGACACGGCCGTCGTCACCGGGGCGATGATGCCGCCGAGAAGCGAACCGCCTCGCCCACCGGCCATGGCGGGGGACACGGCGAAAGCTGCAACCGTAGCGAGAACAAACGCGTATTTCATCTTGTTTCTCCCTGTTTCGCCTCCGGGCCGGAAGCGATGAAACACGTATAAGTTGCAACAACCTCTGCAAGCAACCTTCTCTCAACGTTAACCATACCGAGTAAAGTTAACTCGCAATCAAATCGTATACTTGAAGATAAAAATTCAATTCTATTCCACGATATACAAGACTAATTGAATACAACTGAAAGCATATCTCGCACGATTCACGTTTAATTAACCACCATGATCCATCATCTTGAAATAGATTCTGAGATTTCGGTGATGCCTATGCGAGAAGCCATCCTTCTAGCCTTGGTCATCCACTCCTCCATTGCTCTCGCAGCCGAGAAAGCAGCCGAGGAAAAGGAAAACTCGATCGCGATCATCGGGCTTCGCGGCGGCTTCGACAGCAATCCCGCTGGCGCCTGGGGGGCCAATGGAACCCCCGTCGCCACAACCTATGCAACCTGGGATTACCTGCGCGGCACATTGCAGGACGGCTACGGGCTGAATCTGTCGCTTGTCGAGACACATTACGACCCGCGCGCGCTCGCCTCGGCCCGTGCCCATTCCCTGACGCTGAAGCACGGCTTCAGCCTCGGCGAGGCCAGCGCGCTGCGTTCCTCCCTGACGGCGAGCAGCGAGCAAACCTGGTCACGTCGGAAAAGCAGCCTGTCCTGGCGTGAACGGTTCGATCACAGCATCGGCTCGTTCCGCTTCTTCGCCAGCGGAGAAGCGCGGATGACGGCGCTGAACGAGCGCAACGTCTTCAATCTCGGCGATTTCCTGCCGCGCGACGAGAATTTCGGCACGCTGGGGCTGACGGCGGGCGCCGCCTGGCGATCGGGCGAGACCGAAATCGGCCTCTCCTTCAGCGCCGCGCGCGTCCATTATATCGAGGGTATCGACTATCTCGGGTTCCGGCGCGACCATAACCGGCTGCAACCAAATCTGTTCTTCTCGACGGTGCTCAAGGGCGCCGCCATCGAGGCCTCGCTCTCGCCGTTCCGAGCCTATTTCCCGGAGAAGGAGTTCGATGCGGTCGAGAGCTTGCTCTACACGGCGAAGCTGCGCCTGCCCTATGAGCGGTTCACGCTCGATCTCGGCTCGCTCCGCACGGTGGAAGACACCACCCTGCCCTTCTCCGTCATCAACCTGGTGACGGCGCATGAGGCGAAACTGACGACCCGGATCGACGACGACAATGCCGTCAGCCTTTCGGCCCGCCGCAAGACCGACGATTATGTCGGCCTCGATGCCCGCTCGGACCAGAAGGGTATCGGCATCGACTACCAGCGCAACCTGGGCAAGGGCCTGATCGGCACCGTTGCCGGTGCCTGGCGCAAGACCAAGGAGACCGGCCTCACCCCCGTGACCTCATTCAGCGTCATGCTGGGCCTGCAAAAGCAGATCGATCTCAGCCGCGGCGGCAAGACGGAGAAGAGCGACGGGTAGTGGCGGTCTCGCCCCCTTGTCATTCCGGGGCTTCGCGCAGCTAAGAACCCGGAATCCACGACTGGATTAGCCGCCTGCAATCCAGTCAGAAAGTTTCGCCCGGTCGTAGGTTCCGGGTTCGACCCTGACGGATCGCCCCGGAATGACATGCTGTTGCGGCTGGATTACCGCCGCCCTCCTTCAGACCCGGCGGGTGCTTTCCGTCCCGAGATAGCAGATGCCCTCGCCGGGCTTGGCCTTGGGGTTGGGGAAGATGATGAAGCCATCACGCGGCATTGTCACGACCGTGCCGTCGGCGCGCCGCGCAATCGGCGTGCCCTTCGCGACACGGTCGCCGGTCTTCCAGCTGCCCTCGACGCGGTCGCCCTCGGCCTCACAGATCACGAGATCGTCCATATGCACCACGGTGCGCGCGGCTGGCGCCAGCGGCGGCTCGTCGGTCAGACCGAGATGGACGAGCACGTTGCGGATCGCCGTGTAGCCGACATCGACCGAGGCCGGGTCCTCGTGGCGCCCGCATTCGAGCGTCACGCCATAGCCGCCGGCGAAGCGCATGAACTCCGTCGTGCCGAAGCCTTCCGTCACGGCGAGCCGCGGCAGGTTCAGGCGCTCGCGCGCCGCGAGCAGCCGGACATAGATATCGAGCCAACCATGGATCATCAGGTCGACGCCGAGGCAGGCGGCGAAGGCGGCCTCGGCCGCGCAATGGCGGAAGGGTTCGAGCGTGCCACGATTGTCGTCCGGGCCGAAAAAGACGAAGGGCACGCCTTCCCCGGTGAAGGAATGGACGTCGAGCAGCATGTCGTGCTGGCGCAGGATGGCGGAGAGCCGGTTGCCGAGCCTGTCCTCGTTGTCATCAGGCTGCGGCCGCTCGCGCAGGTCGCGGTTGAGGTTGCGGTCGCCCTCGCGGGTGTTCTGCCGATAGGCCTTGGGATTGGCGACAGGCAGGAAGGTGACCTCGCCGCGCTGGATCGAGACACGGCCGGCGCGGCAATCCTCAATCACGCGGGCGATGGCATTCGGCCCGCAGGTCTCGTTGCCATGGACGGCACCGAAGACGAGGAGCTTCGGCCCGGCTTTCAGCCCATGGAAGCGGATGGTCTCGAGCGGCGGATCGATCGGGTCTGGCGTGGTCATAGGCTCGAGTATCAGGCTTTGCGAAGTTGCGAATGCGGGTCGAGAATGTCGCGCAGGCCATCGCCCAGCAGGTTGAGCCCGAGCACCGTCATGAAGATGGCGAGGCCCGGAAAGATCGAGATCCAGGGCGCGGTGGTGATCTGGTCGCGCGCATCGGAGAGCATCGAGCCCCAGCTCGGGAAGGGCGGACGGATGCCGAGACCCAGGAAGGAGAGCGCTGCCTCCGCCAGCACGGCGCCGCCCATGCCGAGCGTACCGATGACGATGATCGGGCCGGCGATGTTCGGCAGGATCTGCAGCAACATGATGCGCAGGTTGCTGGAACCGAAGGAGCGCGCCGCCTCGACATAGCCCTGCTGCTTGATCGACAGCGTCGCGGCCCGCGACAGCCGACAGGTATAGGACCAGTTGGTGAGGCCGAGCGCGATCAGCAGGCTGGTCAGGCCCGGCTGGAGGATCGCCATGATGGCAAGCGCGAAGATCAGCGAGGGGATCGACAGCATGAGATTGGTCAGGCCGTTGACGAAATCGTCCCACCAGCCGCCGAAATAGCCCGCCGACATGCCCAGCGCCACGCCGATCACCGTGTTGATCAATTGCGAGACGATGCCGACCGGCAGCGAGATGCGTGCGCCGTAGAGCACCCGGCTGTAGATGTCGCGGCCTTGCGCATCCGTGCCGAACCAGAACTCGGCGCCGGGCGGAACCTCGGCATTCATCAGATTGGCGTCCATGACGGGATCGGTATGCGCGAGGAAGGGCGCCAGCGTCCCGCCGATCACGACGGCAGCGAAAAGCGCGCCGCCGATCCAGAGATTAGCCCGGAATTTCATCTGCTGCGCCGCCCCTAGGTGTATTTGATGCGCGGATCGATCAGAGCGCAGAGCACGTCCACGATGATGTTCACGACGAGGAAGAAGAGCACGAGCAGCAGGATACAGGCCTGGACGACGGGAATGTCGCGCAGCGACACGCTGTCGACCAGGAGCGAGCCGATGCCCGGCCAGGCGAAAAGCTTCTCGATCACGACGGCGCCGCCCATGATCGAGCCGAATTGCAGGCCCAGCGTGGTCAGCACGATGACCATGGCGTTGCGCGCCACATGCCAGCGCATCACCCGGACCTCGCTGTTGCCCTTGGCGCGGGCCGTGCGAACGAAGTCGGCATTCATGACCTCGAGCACCGCGGCGCGCGTCGTGCGGGCGAGCAGCGCGAGCGGCGCCACCCCGAGCGCCACTGCCGGCAGCACGATGTAGCGCGGATTGCCGTCGCCGTAGCCGAAGCTCGGGAACCAGCCGAGAACCAGCGCGAAGGCATACATCAGCATCAGCCCGAGCCAGAACTGCGGCAGGGACAGGCCGGAGACGGCGACGAACATCGATTGCATGTCGAGCCAGCCGCCCGGCTTGAGCGCGGCCAGGAAACCGAGCGGAATGCCCAGCGCGATGGCGAAGGCCATCGCGGCAATGGCAAGTTGAAGACTGGGCCAGATCCGCTCGAGCAGTGAATTGATCACGGGCTGGCGGGTGCGGAACGAGGTGCCGAGATCGAGCGTCGCAAGCTTCGCGGCATATTTCACGAAGCGTACATGGACGGGCTCATCGAGGCCGAACTGCTTGTTCATGCGCGCGACCTGGTCGGCATCGACCACCGAGCGGCCGTCGGACATCTGGGTCGAGGCGAAATCGCCGGGAATGACGCTGAACATCACGAAGACGAGCCCAGCGACCGCAAGCAGGATCGGGATGGCCTGCAGCAGGCGGCGGAAGACATAGGGCAGCATGGTCAACTCCTGATCGCCGCCGCAGGGCGGACTCAGGTCAAGGCTCGAAAGTCTCCGTCACCCCGGACGGACGGCACGGCCGCACCGATCCGGGATGACGGATGTCTTCGAGCTGGCGGGAACCTCCGCGGAGGCGCGCTTACTTCGCTGCGGGCGAAGACGCGTCGACCCAGAGATCCTCGTAGCGCTGGAGCGCGAGCTCCGTCGCGTTCGCCTGAAGGCCATGCAGCCAGGGCTGATAAGCCATCACCGCCTTGTTGTAGTTGAAGAACCAGACCGGAGCCTCGTCCTGCAGCATGGCGTTGGCCTTCTTGAGCAGCTCGAGCTTCTTGCCGGCGTCCTTCTCGGCCGCCGCTTCGTCGAGCAGCTTGTCATAGGCCGGGCTCTTGAAGCCGGTGTAGTTGCAGGAGGAGCGCGGCGTCGCCGAGTGGAAGCACTTCAGCGCGGTCAGCGCGTCAGGACCCGACGTGTTCGACCAGATATAGGCCTGGAAGTCGCCCTTCGCGATGACGCCGCCGAGCGCCGAGGTCTCGACCGGCTTGACCTTCACCTTGATGCCGACCTTGGCGAGCATCGGGATCGTCGCCTCGACGATCGGAATGCCCCAGCTTTCGTTCGGC
>JAEWKP010000372.1 GCA_023393655.1 Pseudomonadota bacterium
AGTGAAGCCTGCCCGCAAGCGCAGCGCCAAGGCGGCCGAAGCTTCCGCCGTCGTCGAGGCTCCGGCGTCTGTTGCGACCGCGGCGGCCAAGGCGCCGAAAGTTGCCGCCGCGCGCAAGCCGAAGACCGCGCTCATCGCCGCGCCGGCTGAACCCGCCAAGCCTGCCGCCCGCAAGCGCAAGACCGCCAAGGGCGAGGAGAATTCCGCATGAGCGTCGCCAATCCTCGTGCGGGCGAGGACGAGATCGAGGCCTCGCGCGCACCGCTCATCGAGCATCTCGTCGAATTGCGCTCTCGCCTGATCAAGTCGCTGATCGCCTTCCTGATCATGTTCTTCATCTGCTTCGGCTTCTCGACGCAGATCTACAACGTCCTGGTGCTGCCCTATGTCTGGGCCGCCGGCAGCGCCGCCAATGCGCAACTGATCTATACCGGCCCGCTCGAACTGCTCTTCACCCATATCAAGGTCGCGGCCTTCGGCGCCGGCTTCTTCGCCTTCCCGGTGATCGCGACGCAGATCTACAAATTCGTGGCGCCCGGCCTCTACAAGAACGAGAAGGCCGCCTTCGCGCCGTACCTGATCGCGACGCCGTTGTTCTTCACGCTCGGTGCCGCGCTGGTGTTCTTCTTCGCCATGCCGGTGCTGATGAAGTTCTCGCTCGGCATGCAGCAGGCTGCGACCGAGACCCAGGCCGGCATCGCGCTCCTGCCGAAGGTCAGCGAATATCTCTCGCTGATCATGACGCTGATCTTCGCCTTCGGCGTCGCCTTCCAGTTGCCGGTCGTTCTGACGCTGCTCGGGCAGGCCGGAATCATCGATTCGAAGTTCCTGAAGGAAAAGCGCCGCTACGCCATCGTCTTCGTCTTCGTCGTGGCGGTGGTGCTGACGCCGCCGGACGTGATCTCTCAGCTCATGCTCGCGGTCCCGATGATGCTGCTCTACGAGCTCTCGGTGTTCTCGGTGCGCCGGGTGGAGAAGAAGAGCGAGGCCGCGAAGGCGGAAGAGGACGCGGCGGAGTAGTTTGCATCAACCACTCCCGTCATTCCGGGCGGAGCGAAGCGTAGACCCGGAAACCATCGTAGGGCACCGTACTCTACGATGGATTCCGGATCGGCGCCGCTTCGCGGCTTGTCCGGAATGACGGGGTAGATTGATGTGGCTCTACATCATGGCGAGCGGTTGGAACGGGACGCTGTATGTCGGCGTGACGAACAGCTTGAGCCGTCGAGTTGCGGAGCACCGAGAGGGGCGCGGCTCCGACTTCGCTCGCAAATACGGCGTCATCCATCTCGTTTATGCCGAGCGCTTCGAACGGGCTGATGAGGCCATCGCGCAGGAGACGCGTGTCAAGGCGTGGAAACGCGCCTGGAAAGTTGCGCTGATCGAGAAGAGCAATCCGACATGGGCGGACCTGTCCGAGACGATGCATCTCGACTGACCGTCCGTCATTCCAGACAAGCGGCGAAGCCGCGCTAATCCGGAAATCATCGAGAGGCGCAGCGCCCTACGATGGATTCCGGGTCTCCGCTGCGCTGCGCCCGGAATGACGCGGGAAGGTGACAACGTGGTTCCCTCGCGGGCGATCCCGGTCTAGAGCATCCAACGCTGTATTCCGCAGCGATGGCATGGCCGGACGACGATGTACGACATCAGATGGATTCGCGAGAACGCCGCGGCGTTCGACAGGGGCTTGACGCGACGGGGCCTGGCGCCGCTGTCGTCCTCGCTGCTCGCACTCGATGACGTCCGCCGCTCGTCGATCGCCAAGGCGCAGGCCACGCAGGAGCGCCGCAACGCGCTTTCCAAGGAAATCGGTAAGGCTTTTGCGCAGAAGGACGTCGCGCTCGCTGACAGCCTGAAGGCCGAGGTCGCCGCGCTCAAGGAGCAGCAGCCGGCGCTGGAAGCCGAGGAGAAGGCCGCCAAGGACAAGCTTGATCGGGAACTTGAGGCGATCCCGAACATGCCCTTCGATGATGTGCCTGACGGAGCCGACGAGCACGGCAATGTCGTGTCGCATGTCCATGGCGTGAAGCCGGAGGAGCGCGGGCTACTCAAGGGCGTCAATGATGCCAAGCAGCATTTCGAGCTGGGCGAGGCGCTCGGCCAGATGGATTTCGAGAAGGCGGCCAAGCTCTCCGGCTCGCGCTTCGTCGTGCTGCAGAGTGGGATCGCGCGGCTGTCGCGGGCGATCGGGCAGTTCATGCTCGACACGCATACCGAGGATCACGGCTATACCGAGGTCAATCCGCCGCTGCTCGTGCGCGACGACGCGATGTTCGGCACGGCGCAATTGCCAAAGTTCCGCGAGGACCAGTTCCGCGCCGGCGAGGAGCATTGGCTGATCCCGACCGCCGAGGTGCCGCTGACCAATCTGGCAAGGGAATCAATCCTCTCCGAGGAGGAGCTGCCGCTTCGATTCACCGCGCTGACGCCCTGCTTCCGTTCTGAGGCCGGCTCGGCCGGTCGCGACACCCGCGGCATGCTGCGCCAGCACCAGTTCGAGAAGGTCGAGCTCGTCTCGATCACGGCGCCGGAGAAATCGCGCGAGGAGCATGAGCGCATGCTCGCCTGCGCCGAGGCCGTGCTGAAGAAGCTCGACCTGCATTATCGCGTGATGACGCTGTGCACGGGCGATATGGGCTTCGCCTCGCAGAAGACCTGGGACATCGAGGCTTGGCTGCCGGGCCAGAAGACCTATCGCGAGATCTCGTCCTGCTCTGTCTGCGGCGATTTCCAGGCGCGGCGGATGAACGCCCGCTACAAGACCAGGGACGGCAAGGGGCCGTTCTTCGTGCACACCCTCAACGGTTCGGGCACGGCGGTCGGCCGTGCCCTGATCGCCGTGATGGAGAACTACCAGAACGCCGACGGCTCGATCACCGTGCCGGACGTGCTGGTGCCCTATATGCGCGGCGTGACGCGGATCGAGAAGGCAGCCTGAGATGCGTATTCTCGTCACCAATGATGACGGCATCCATGCCGAGGGGCTCGCCGTGCTGGAGCGCATCGCGCGCCAGCTTTCGGACGATGTCTGGGTCGTGGCGCCCGAGACCGACCAGTCCGGCGTCGCGCATTCGCTGTCGCTGTCCAATCCGCTGCGGCTGCGCCAGATCGAGGAGAAGCGTTTCGCGGTGCAGGGCACGCCGACCGATTGCGTGATCATGGCGGTGCGCGCCGTCATGAAGGAGGCCCGGCCCGATCTCGTGCTCTCGGGCGTCAACCGCGGCTCGAACGTCGCCGAGGACGTGACCTATTCCGGCACCATCGCCGCCGCCATGGAAGGCACGCTGCTCGGCGTGCCCTCGATCGCGGTGAGTCAGGCCTATATGCCGGGCAATCGCGAGGCGATCCGCTGGGACTGTGCCGAGAGCCATGCGCCGGGCATCATCCGCCGCTTGCTCGAGGAGGGCATTCCGGAAGGCGTGCTGTTCAACCTCAACTTCCCCAATGCGGGACCGGACGAGGTCGAGGGCGTCGCGGTCACCGTGCAGGGGCGGCGCGACCAGGGGATCGTGCAGCTCGAGCCGCGCAAGGACGGCCGCGGCAATCCCTATTACTGGATCGCCTTCCAGCGCAGCGGCCAGGAGCCGGCCAACGGCACCGACTTGAAGGCGCTGGCGGAGAAGCGCATCTCGATCACGCCGCTGGAGCTCGACCTGACGCATGAGCCGACGCTGACGCGCTTTGCGCAGCTCTTCGCCTGAGCCGGGAGCGGGGAGGGGCATGAGCGAGGACGCGCCGGCCAGCGAAGGCGAGCGCACCGTCGCCTTCCTGCTCTCGCTCCGGGCGCGGGGCGTGCGCGATCTCGCGCTGCTGCGCGCGATGGAGCGGGTGCCGCGCGACCGCTTCGCGCCGGCGCGCTTCGCCGATCTCGCCCGGCAGGACGTCTCGGTGCCGCTGCCCTGCGGCCAGACGATGACGGCGCCGCACACCGTCGCCAACCTGCTCGTGGCGCTCGACATGCAGCCGGGCGCGCGCGTGCTCGAGGTCGGGACCGGTTCAGGCTACGTCTCGGCCCTGCTTGCGGCCATGGGAGGCGAGATCGTCTCGCTGGAGCGCTATCGCTCGCTGGCCTTGGCGGCGCATGAGCGGGTCTCGGGCAGCGGTTTCGGCGGGGTCGTCGACCTGCGCCATGCCGACGGCTTCCAGCCCGACCGGACGCTTGGCCGCTTCGACCGCATCCTCGTCAACGGCGTCACCCAGGCGGTGCCCGAGGCCCTGCTGGCGCGGCTCTCGCCGGGCGGGCGCCTCGTCGGGGCGCTGCGCGTCGAGGGTGCGGCGCGACGGGTGGTGGTCACCCATCTCGAGGATGGACAGTTCGACCATGCGACCGGGCCGGTTTTGCGCCTGCCGCCGCTGATTCCGGGCCGCTCGCGTGCCTTGTGAGACTGCCGCCATGGCGATGGCGAGCATGAGGGCCCATTCGAAAAAATCCAAAAAAATGAAGACGGCAGGCTGAGCGAAACGCTTTCGTAACCTCAACGGGACTTTAATCCCCATTATCGAGTTGCGTCGTTCGCGAGTACTCAGTTCATGCGTAGTCAAGCCGGATCGATCAATCCCCGCACCCTTCGTCGGTTGTCGACGGTGTGCCTGTTCGCTCTCAGCGTCAGTGCCTGCTCGTCGGACGCGATGCGTTTCACCGACACGCCTTTCGACAGCCCGTTCAAGTCGGCCCAGGCTCCGGCGCCTTTCCGCGATCCGGCCACCACCGGCTCGATCGGGCGGGTGGCGAGCGCGCCGCTGCAGCCGGTCAATCCCGCGCCTGTCGTTCGGTCGCAGCCGCTGCCGCCGCCGCAATCAGCCGTCGCGCTGAATGCCGCGCCGCCGCAGGCGGTGTCGGGCAGCGCTGCCGGCTGGACCGCGCAGGGCGGCACGCCGGTCGTGCTCGCCCAGGGCGAGTCCCTCGATACGATCTCATCGCGCTACGGCGTGCCGCGCGCCGCCATCATGTCGGCGAACGGGCTGAGCAGCGCGAATGTCGCCCCCGGCACGCGGATCACCATCCCCGTCTATAACGCGGCCGCTTCGGCTCCCGCCCGTCAGGTTGCTCAGGCCCCGGCCGAGACCCAGCGCTTCGTTGCCGGGCCGTCTGCCGCCACGCGCCCCGCTCCGCCGGCGGCCGTCGATTCGAGGGCGCAGGCCCGGGCTGCCGCCGAGGCGAAGGCTAGCGCTGCCGCGGAAGCCCGTGCGAAGGCCGCGGCCGACGCCCAGGCCATGAAGGAATCGCGCGCCCGCTTCGCTGCCGAAGCCAAGGCCAAGGCCGCAGCCCGCAAGACCGCGGCTCTGCCGACGCCGGTCGCCAAGCCGGCTGCCACGGTCGCCGCCGTGAAACCCGTGCCAGAGGCGAAGCCGGCCAGGCCCGTCGTCGTCGCGAGTGCGCCGGCTGTCGAGCCGAAGCCGACTGCGATCCCGAAGGCAGATCCGGCGCCGGAGCCGAAGACCACGGCGAGCATCCCGAAGCAGGAAGAAGCGGCGGCGTCGTCCTCCGACAAGGCGGATTTCCGCTGGCCGGCACGCGGCCGCGTCATCTCCGGCTATAGCGGCAAGGGCGGCAACGAGGGCATCAACATCGCGGTTCCCGAGGGCACGCCGATCAAGGCGGCCGAGGGCGGCACGGTCGCCTATGCCGGCAGCGAGCTGAAAGGCTACGGCAATCTCGTGCTGATCCGCCACCCGAACGGCTATGTCTCGGCCTATGCCCATAACGGCGAGCTCAAGGTGAAGCGCGGCGATGCCGTCAAGCGCGGCCAGGTCGTCGCCAGCTCGGGCCAGACCGGCAATGTTTCCTCGCCGCAGCTGCATTTCGAGCTGCGCAAGGGCTCCGCGCCGGTCGATCCGACGCCCTATCTGAACAACTGATCCCGGAGCTGCGGACGAAGTTTCAGCCTTCGATCGGTTCCGCGAGACCCTCCCGATCGAAAAGAACGGGGCGGCCCCAGAAAAGGGCAGCCCCGTTTTTCGTTTGATCTCGATCCAGCGTCATGCTCGCCCTTGTGGCGAGCATCCACGTCTTGAGCGCGACGTTCGACCAGTGAAGACGTGGATGGTCGGGACAAGCCCGACCATGACGTGAGGGCGTTTCACCCCTCCAGCCGCTTCCCGAGTCGACCTGCCAGATCCTGGATATACTGCCACGCGGTGCGGCCGGAGCGGGAGCCGCGCGTCGTCGACCATTCCAGCGCATCGCGGCGCAATTCGTCGGCGGCGACGTCGAGCCCGAAATGGCCGGCATACCCGTTGATGATCTCGAGATACTCGTCCTGGCTGCATTTGTGGAAGCCGAGCCAGAGGCCGAAGCGGTCCGAGAGCGAGACCTTCTCCTCGATCGCCTCACCGGGATTGATCGAGGTCGAGCGCTCGTTGTCCATCATGTCGCGCGGCAGCAGGTGGCGGCGATTCGATGTCGCGTAGAACACGACATTGTCCGGCCGGCCCTCGACGCCGCCATCGAGCACCGCCTTCAGCGACTTGTAGGAGGTGTCGTCGCTGTCGAAGGACAGATCGTCGCAGAAGACGATGGCGCGATGCGAATCGTTGCGCAGCTGGCTCATCAGCGCCGGCAGGCTCTCGATGTCCTCGCGGTGGATCTCGATCAGCTTCAGCGGCAGCGTCTCCCCCGCGAGGCGCAGATTGGTGTCGGCATGCACCGCCTTGACGAGCGAGGACTTGCCCATGCCGCGCGCGCCCCAGAGCAGCACGTTGTTGGCCGGCAGGCCCCTGGCGAAGCGCTCGGTGTTCTCGGCCAGCGTGTCACGCACGCGATCAACGCCGCGCAGAAGCGAGAGCCCGACGCGGTTGACCTTCGGCACCGGCACCAGCTCCGAGCCCGACGCCTGCCAGACGAAGGCATCGGCGGCCTTGAGGTCGGCGGCCTTGCGCCGGGGCGGGGCGATGCGCTCCAGGGCATCGGCGATGCGCAGCAGCGTGGCCAGCGTCTGGTCGGGAGCGGTTTCGGTCGTGGTCATGGCGGCGGGGCCTTCGTTTCGTTCCGTCGAACCGTACCGTACCGTCCGGTACGGCTCTCGCCGCTAGCTAAACCACGCCGTGGATCGCGCGCAAGAGGCATTGCGCGAATGGCAGCCAACCCATAGGTGAGGGATCGCGCATGGGCGACCGGGCGCGTCCGATTGATTTCACGGCGTTGCTGGCTATAGTCCGCGCGATTTTCCGGCCGGGCGGTGGTTTTGGCCTGCGTCTTTCCATCAGAGATTCGCGGTCGGCGGCGTGCCGCCGCCGTACCAGAGGAGTGTATTCGTGATCACCCCCGCTTTCGCCCAGGCGACAGGAGCCGGTGGCGGCACCGACATGCTGATCCAGCTCGTGCCGTTCCTGCTGATCTTCGTCATCATGTGGTTCCTGATCATCCGGCCGCAGCAGCGCCGGGCCAAGGCTCATCAGGAGCTGATCAAGAACTTGCGCCGCGGCGACACGGTCGTCACCTCCGGCGGCATGATCGCGAAGGTTTCGAAGGTCGTCGACGATGGCGAGATCGAAGTCGAGATCGCCGATGGCGTGCGCGTGCGCATCGTGCGCGGCATGATCCAGGACGTCCGCTCCAAGAGCGAGCCGGTCAAGAACTGAGAATGCGGCGGCCCAGGCCCCGCACAGGGGCCTGAGGCGCGATAACAAGGCTCTTCACGCAGATGCTTCGACTCCAGGCCCGCAAGGTCATCCTCGTCCTGCTCGTGCTGTTCGTCGGCTGCGGGCTCGCCGTGCCGAACCTCTTGTCGCCTGAGACGCGCAAGGCCATCGAAACCAACGCGCCGTCCTGGATTCCGCGCGCTTTGCTGCCGATCCATGCGGTGGTGCTTGGCCTTGATTTGCAGGGCGGCTCCCACGTCCTGCTGGAAATCGACCGGGCCGAGCTGGTGCGCAGCCAGGTCGTCCAGCTGCGCGACGATGTCCGCCGCATCCTGCGCGAGGAGCGCGCCGCACCCCAGGGCGGTATTCAGACGACGCCCCGCGGCGTGCAGGTCCGGGTTCCCGATGCGGCCGAGCGCGGGCGCGTCCTGCCCAAGCTGCGTGAGCTCGCCCAGCCGATCGGCACGCTCGGCGCCTTCGGCCCTTCCGGCAACCAGTCGATCATCGTCGCGGAGCAGCCCGACGGGCTGATCCAGCTCACCGTCACGGAAGCCGGCTCGAACGAGCGCATCCGCCGTGCCGTCGAGCAGGCGATGGAAGTGCTGCGCCGGCGCGTCGACGCGCTCGGCACGACCGAGCCGAACATCCAGCGCCAGGGGCTCGACCGCATCCTGGTGCAGGTGCCTGGCCTGCAGGACCCGCAGAAGCTCAAGGAGATCCTCGGCCAGACCGCCAAGCTCGAGTTCCGCCTCGTCGGCGACGCCAACAGCGCCGATATCGACATGCTGCCGTCGCAGGACGCCGGCGGCCAGATGGTGCCGGTTCTGCGCCAGCCGTCCGTCGAAGGCGCCGACCTGATCGACGCGCAGCCGGCCTTCGATTCGCGCAGCGGCACGCCGATCGTGAATTTCCGCTTCAACATCCGCGGCGCCCAGCGCTTCGGCCAGATCACCACCGAGAATCTCGGCCGCCCGCTGGCGATCGTGCTCGACAACAAGGTGATCTCGTCGCCGGTGATCCAGTCGCCGATCACGGGTGGTTCCGGCCAGATTTCCGGCAACTTCACGGTCGAGCAGGTCAACAACCTGGCGATCCTGCTGCGCGCCGGCGCGCTGCCCGCCCGGATGACGATCGTGGAAGAGCGCACCGTCGGCCCCGGCCTCGGCGCCGACTCGATCCAGGCCGGCAAGATGGCGACCCTGATCGCGACCGTTCTGGTCGTTGTCTACATGCTGGCGACCTACGGCATCTTCGGCATCATCGCGAGCATCGCGCTGCTCGTCCATGTCGGCCTGATCTTCGGCCTGATGTCCTTCCTCGGCGCGACGATGACGCTGCCCGGCATCGCCGGCATCGTGCTGACCATCGGCACGGCGGTCGATTCGAACGTGCTGATCTACGAGCGCATGCGTGAGGAGGAGCACCAGGGCCGCAGCCTCGTCTCGGCGCTCGAAGCCGGCTTCCAGCGCGCCTTCGCCACGATCATCGACTCCAACGTCACCATGCTGATCGCGGCGGTTGCGCTGTTCTCGCTGGGCTCCGGCCCGGTGCGCGGCTTCGCCGTCGTCTTTATCCTTGGCATCCTCACCACCGTCATCACGGCGGTGACGCTGACCCGGATGCTGATCGCGATCTGGTACCGCTGGGCCAAGCCCAAGCACCTCCCGTTCTGACGCTGCCAACCCCTCAGGAGATTGGCCATGCGCATGCGCCTGCTTCGTATCGTTCCCGACAACACCAAGTTCAAATTCGTCTGGTTCCGCCGCTTCAGCTATCCGCTGTCGGCTGCCTATTCGATCCTTGTCCTCGCGCTCTTCCTGACGGTCGGCCTGAATTTCGGCATCGACTTCAAGGGCGGCACCTTGATCGAGATGCAGACCAAGGGACAGGGCGTCAACATCGCCCAGATCCGCCAGACCGCCAACGGGCTCGGCTTCGGCGAGGCCGAGGTGCAGGAATTCGGCTCGGGCGGCGAAGTCTCGATGCGTTTCGGCATGCAGCCGGGCGGCGAGACGGCGCAGCAGGCGGTCGTGGTCAAGGCGCGCGAAGCCTTCGCCTCGACCTATGATTTCCGCCGTGTCGAGACGGTCGGCCCGCGCGTTTCGGGCGAACTGGTCCAGGCCGGGACGCTCGGCGTCGTGCTCGCGATCGTCGGCGTGCTGATCTATCTCTGGTTCCGCTTCGAGATGCCGCTGGCGATCGGCGCGATCCTCGGCACGCTGCACGACATCGTGCTGACGATCGGCTTCTTCCTGATCACGCAGCTCGAATTCAACCTGACCTCGATCGCGGCGATCCTGACCATCGTCGGCTACTCGCTGAACGAAACCGTCGTGGTGTTCGATCGTACGCGCGAACTCCTGCGCCGCTACAAGACCATGCCGGTGGCCGAGTTGCTCGACCTCTCGGTGAACTCGACGCTGTCGCGCACCGCGATGACGGCGACCACGACCTTCCTGTCGCTGCTGGCGCTCGTACTGTTCGGCGGCACGGCGATCGAGGGCTTTGCGCTGGTCATGCTGTTCGGCGTGGTGGTCTGCACCTATTCGGCGATGTTCGTCTCGACGCCGGTGCTGCTCTACATGGATGTCCGCTCGGCCGGCGCCCGCGAGGAGGCGCAGGAGGCGGCGCGGACCGCCAAGGCTTCGGCCGCCAAGGCCAAGGCCTGATCGCGGCCAGGGTCGCCACTCATATGCCCCGCTTCGAGGGTTTCGTTCCCGGCCGTTTCCCGCTCGACGCCATCGGCGCGGGCGGGTTCCGCTTCGCCGAGATGAGCCACAAGGGTTCGATCATCGCGACGCCGGCCGGCATCCGGATCTGGCCGGTGACACGGTTTGCCGAGGTGACGATCGAGAGCCTGCAGCCGGTGCTCGACGAGGCCGGCACCATCGATTTCCTGCTGATCGGCACCGGGCCGGACATCGCCTTCATTCCGCCCGCTCTGCGTGATCCGCTGAAGCAGGCCGGGATCGCGGTCGAGGGCATGGCGACCGGCGCCGCGGCGCGGACCTATAACGTCCTGGTCGGCGAGGATCGGCGCGTGGCTGCGGCCTTGATCGCGGTCGACTAGAGCTGGCAATCCGAGAAGCCGGCCATGCCGGCGGGGCGTAGCGGGGACAGGGCGCTTGCCCTAAGATTGGGAACGGCCGCATGACCACGGGCCGAGGCGGGACGATGCCGCAGACCGATACCGACGACCGCAGAGAGATCGCGCCGGCGCGCCTGCCGGAGGCCTATGCCCATTGCGCCGAACTCGTCCGCGAGCAGGACCAGGATCGCTATATCGCCGGGCTCTACGCGCCCGAGGACCGCCGCGCCGCGCTCTATGCGCTCTATGCCTTCAGCCTGGAGATCGCACGGGTCAGGGCGCTCGTCAGCGAGCCGCTGCCGGGCGAGGTCCGGCTGCAATGGTGGCGCGACGTGCTGGAAGGGCAGGCGGGCGGCGAGACGCAAGGACATCCGGTCGCCGCGGCCCTGCTCGACACGATCAAACGCTATCGTCTGCCGGTCGCGCCGCTGACGGCGCTGATCGATGCGCGCATCTTCGACCTTTATGACGATCCGATGCCCTCCTTGCGCGATCTGGAGGGCTATGCCGGCGAGACGGCGAGCGCGGTAATCCGGCTCGCCTGCATCATCCTGGCCGGCGGGCGCGACCCCGGCGGCGCGACGGCCTGCGGCCATGCCGGCGTCGCCTATGCGCTGACCGGGCTGATGCGCGCCTTCCCCTGGCATGCTGCCGAGGGGCAGGTCTACCTACCGGCCGACATCCTCGCCCGCAACGGCGTGACGCGGGACGACATCGTGCGCGGGCGCGGCGGGCCGGGCGTGCTCTATACGCTGAAGGAATTGCGCGAGATCGCGCGCGGGCACCTGAAGAAGCTCACCAGCCTCAGCGAGACGATTCCCTCCGGCCTGAAGCCGGCCTTCCTGCCGGTGGCGCTGGTCGAGCCTTATCTCCGGCGGATGGAGGTGGGGGGATACGATCCCTACCGCACCATC
>JAEWKP010000374.1 GCA_023393655.1 Pseudomonadota bacterium
CCCCCCCCCCCCCCCCCACCCCCCCCCCCCCCCCCCCCCCCCCCCGGGCCGTTAATATGGAAGCTGGTCAGGCGGCCTTGTTCTTCAGCGCGCCGATGATCGCGGTCAGGACTGCCCCGCCGGCGCCGCCAGCGATCAGGTTGGTCAGGATGCCGCCAATGCTGAGATTGCCGCCTTGCGCCGCAGCGCTGATCGCCGGCAGCACGATCGGGATCAGTTGTCCGAGCACGCCGCCGCCGACGATACCGGAAATCGTGTTACCGATCGTCCCGAGATCGAAGCTCGGGCTGGCCTTGCCGGCCGCATTGCCGCCGATCGCACCAGCGATCAGGTTCATCAGAATCTGTTCCATCTCGGCCCCCGCATCTTGATGCACCGCCCGAAACACACAGGCCTGGGAGGAAGCGATGCGTTCCCCGTGGCAGACGGCACGATGCCCCGGCCGGCGGGATGCGACAAGCCGCCGCGCCCCGCCATCAACCGCAATCTGCTCAGTCGAGGGTGATGGCCGCGATCAGGCGCCCGTAATCGGGTTCGCCGCGATGGGTCGTGCGCCGGTAGCTGAAGAAGCGCTGCTCGTCGCCATAGGTGCACAGGCCCATGTCGACGAAGCGGCCGATTCCCGCCTCCTGCGCCTTGAGCCCGATGAAGGCCGGCAGGTCGAACATTGCATGTGCGGCGCGCTCGGACGGCGAGAAGAAGCGTGCATAGGTCCGGTTCTCGGCCTTGAAACGTTCGATGAATTCCGGCCCGACCTCATAGGCCTTGGCACTGATCGTCGGGCCGAGCACGGCCGTGATGCGCTCGCGCCGGGCACTGAGCTTCTCCATCGCCGTGACCGTCGCGCCGACGATGCCGGTGAAGGCGCCCTTCCAGCCTGAATGGGCGGCGCCGATCACCCGGGCCTCGCCATCGGCGAAGAGAATCGGCCCGCAATCGGCGGTGGAGACGCCGAGCGCGACATGCGAGGCGGTAGTCACCATCGCGTCGGCCTTGGGGCGATCCCCCGGCCAGGGGCCGGTCACCACCTCCACGTCGGCGGAGTGGACCTGGTAGAGGCTGATCAGGTTCTCCGGCGCGACTTCGAGATGGCGCGCCATCCGCGCCCGGTTCTCGACGATCGCCGCCGGGTCGTCGGCGGAGCCGAGCCCGCCGTTCAGCGAGGCATAGATGCCGGTCGAAACGCCGCCCTCGCGCGTGAAGAAGGCGTGACGGATGCCGGCTTCTCCGGCGAGTTCGCGGGCGGTGATGAACATGGGCGTGGTGGTCCGGTTGCGCGCAGCCGCGAACGGCTTCGCTGGGTTCAGCCCCGATCTGGCTGCCGATGAAGGTCAAATCCGGGCAGAGGCGGCAGGTTCCGCTGCGATAACGCGAGAACCTTGAACAAATCGCCCATGCCGGTCTGGCCTTGTGCGATCAGGCGATCGAAAGCGTCGGAGATCGCCGCTCGCTGGCTGGCATCCGCCTTGAGCGACAGCGCCCGCGCCCGCTGCGACAGCCCCAGCGCCAGCAGGAAATCGCGTTGCGTCGCCGACCCGTGCAAGGCGGCACCGGCCTTGAGCGCAACCTGCCCCATGCGCTCGAAATCGACATGGACGGTCAGGTCCGCCTCGCCGGGCTCTGCGAGCGGATCGACGAATTCATGCCGCTTCATGGCCTGCAGCGTGTCGCCGAATCCCGAGTGCGCCGAACCGTAATCGATGAACAGAGCCACCCCGCCTTGCGATGCCAGATGACCGGCTAGCTGCGTGACGATGTCGAGCGCGATGGCGGGTTGCTCGAAGACGGAGCCGACCGGAGCCGCGATGCGCAATGTCTCCTCGCTGGCGGCGGCAAGACCGAAAGCGAGTTCGCCGTCATCGCCAAGCCCGATGAGCCGCTCACGCCAACTCTCCGACGTCATCACGAACTGGTCGAGCGGCAGGGCGTCAAGGAACTCGTTGGCGACCACGATGACCGGACCGTCGAGCGCAGTGGTGATCGTATCATGCCAGACCGGCTCGAAACCCTTGAGCGACTCCGCCTGCCGGGCACGCAGCACCGGGCTGGTCTCGACGAGATGCACCGTGAGCGCTGCGTGGAAGCCCGATACGATCCGCGTTGCCCGGAGCATGTCAGCCATCAGCGTGCCGCGTCCGGGTCCGAGTTCGACCAGCCGGAACCGCGCCGGCCCGCCCAGCGCCTGCCAGGCATGCGCCGCCCAGAGCCCGATCAGCTCGCCGAACATCTGGCTGATCTCCGGCGCCGTGGTGAAATCGCCCTCAGTCCCCAGCGGATCGCGCGTCATGTAGTAGCCGTGGCGGGGATGGCCGAGCGCCAGCGCCATGTAGCGGCCGATGCCGATCGGCCCCTCCTGCCGGATCAAATCAATGATCTCGGCCTTGAGCGTGGTCACGCCCGCGCCTCGCCGGGCGTCTCCCGCCGGCTGCGCAGCACCAGCCAGAGCCCGGCGAAGAACACGGGCAGCGACAGCAGCATGCCCATGGTGATGCCGCCCGAGAGCGCATCGACCGAGGTTCCGAACAGGAAGCCGAGCTGCGGATCGGGCTCGCGGAAGAACTCGCAGACGATTCGCGCGACCGCATAGCCCATGCCGAAGACGCCGGCGACGAAGCCCGGCCGCTTGAAGCCGCCGGCCCGGACGAGGAGATTGACCAGCACGAAGAGCAGCAGCCCCTCGGCGAAGGCCTCGTAGAGCTGGCTCGGATGGCGCGGCAGCGGCCCGCCATTCGGGAACACCATGGCATAGGGGAAATCCGGTGCCGGCCGGCCCCAGAGCTCGCCATTGATGAAATTGGCGATGCGCCCGAGCAGGAGCCCGATCGGCACCACGGCGGCGGCAAGATCGAACACCGACAGCGCCGGATAGCCGCGCCGCCTGGCGAAGAGCCACAGGCCCAGCGTCGCGCCGATCAGGCCGCCATGAAAGGACATTCCACCCTGCCAGATCGCCAGGATGTCCTGCGGCCGCTCAAGATAGCGCGGCAGATCGTAGAACAGCACGAAGCCGGTGCGTCCGCCGAGCACGACGCCGAAGGCGACGAAGAGCAGCATGTCGTCGAGCTCGACGGCTTGAGGCCTTGCCCGCCCGCCCCAGAGCCCGTCTGAGGCGACGAGCTTGCGCGCATACCACCAGCCGCCGAGCAACCCGACGACATAGGCGAGCCCGTACCATTTGATCGCCAGGGGCCCGAGCTGCACCGCGACGGGGTCGATCATCGGAAAGGGAATGGCGAAGACGGGCATGGCGAGGTCCGGTGGCGGGCGCGGCGAGATGGCCGCGCC
>JAEWKP010000091.1 GCA_023393655.1 Pseudomonadota bacterium
CAGCGCCAGCCCCGACGCGATCAGCGCCGCTCGCACCCGCTCGCGGCTCTCCGCCACCGCCTTGTCGGGCGGGCCGACCAGCACAAAGGCGACGGTGCCGGAGGTGACCTGAACCTGCACGTCGACCGGCCGGGCCTCGATCCCCTCGAACGCCACGGTCGC
Organism: Pseudomonadota bacterium; assembly: GCA_023393655.1. Classification (GTDB taxonomy): domain Bacteria; phylum Pseudomonadota; class Alphaproteobacteria; order Rhizobiales; family Beijerinckiaceae; genus Allobosea. Next base: position 163 of record JAEWKP010000091.1, read on the forward strand.
AACCCGCGTCACCATCAGCCCGCTCCCTGCCCCAGCGGGAGGCTAGGGCAGGCGCGGCGGGATTGCAAGAACGTAACGAGAACTTGCAGGACTATGCGGGCGCGGCGAGCGCCGCGCGGCGGGCGATGACCTGTCGCACCAGCACCGGCGCCGAGATCAGGAAGCCGAGCACCATCGAGGTGGGCGTGGCCAGGATCATCGGCAGGGCGCCCAGCGCGATCAGGATCCGTTCCCACATCGTGAGCGGCGCCAGCAGCCAGCCGGCGAAGGCGGCCGACAAGAAGCTGACGCTGACGATGCAGGCGAGCGTCGAGCCGACGAACTGGGTCCAGGTGAAGTCCGGCACCATGATCAGCATGGAGGGCGAGAACACGAAGACGAAGGGAACGAGCACCTTGCCGAGCGCCAGCCGGAAGGCGGTGTTGCCGGTCCGGAACGGGTCGGCGCCCGCCATGCTCGCGCCGGCATAGGCGGAGATCGCGACCGGCGGCGTGATGTCGGCGAGCACTCCGTAATAGAAGACGAAGAAATGGGCCACGAGCGGGTTGACCCCGAGCATGCCGAGCGCAGGGGCCGCAACCGTCACCATGATGATGTAGTTCGCCGTGGTCGGCACGCCGCAGCCGAGCATGATGCAGACCGCGCCGGTGAGGATCAGCGTGAAGAACAGCGTCGCCGACTTCAGGTCGAAGGGCAGGATCGGCAGCGTCTCGAGGATGCCGCGCGCCCACTGGTCGGAGAGCGAGGTCACGATCCAGGAGATCTTGAAGCCGACGCCGGTCAGCGTCACCACGCCGACAATGACGCCGACGGTCGCCGCGGCCGCGCCGACGCCGATGGCATATTTGGCGCCGAGGATGAAGGCGTCGACCATCTCGTTGACGCGCCGGCGCCCCTCCTCGGAGCGGGTGAGCACGCCGTGCGCCATCACCGCGAAGGCGGCCAGCGTCAGCGCAAGGTTCACGCCGGGGATGCGCAGGATCTCGGTCGGCGCCGCGATGCCGATGGCCAGGATGAGCCCGACGCCGCTCGCGGCGCGGTGGCGCGTCAGCCCGATCAGCATGCAGCCGGTGATGCCCCAGAAGGCCGCGAGATAGGGCGTATAGCCGGTGAACAGGATGGTGATCAGCGCGAACAGCGGCGCGATGGTCGGCCAGTCGCGCGCGAAGACCTCACGGAGCTTGGGAATCTCGGCGTCGGTCAGCCCGCGCATGCCGGAGCGCTTGGCCTCGAAATGCACCTGCATCAGCACGCCGAAGAAGTGCATGAAGGCCGGCACGATCGCGGCGATCACGATCGCCGAATAGGGCATGTTGAGGAACTCGACCATCAGGAAGGCGGCCGCGCCCATGATCGGCGGCGTGATCTGGCCTCCGGTCGCGGCGGTCGATTCGATCGCCGCCGCGAAATGGCGCTGGTAGCCGAGCCGGATCATCATCGGGATCGTCAGCGAGCCCACGGTGACGGTGTTGGCGACCGAGGAGCCCGAGATCATGCCGAACAGGGCCGAGCCGAAGATCGAGATCTTTGCCGGCCCGCCGGCGAAGCGCCCCGCGACCGAGGCCGCGACACCCAGGAACAACCGCCCGAGGCCGACGCGTGTGGCCAGCACGCCGAACAGCACGAAATGGAAGACATAGGTCGCGACGACGCCGAGCGCGACGCCATAGACGCCCTGGCTGGTCAGGTAGAGGTGGTTGACGAGGTTCGACCAGGTCGCGCCGGGATGCAGGAAGATGCCGGGGAACCAGTTGCCGAAGAGTGCGTAGACGATGGCGAAGAGCGCGATCAGCGGCAGGCCCCAGCCGATGGCGCGACGCGTCGCCTCGATCATCAGGACGATGGTGATCGTGCCCATCGCGACGTCGAGTGGCGAGGGATTGCCGACGCGGAAGACAAGGTCCTCGAAGATCCAGGGCACGTAAAGACTGGCGACCGCGACCGCGATCGCGAAGACCCAGTCATAGAGCGGCACGCCGCCGGGGCGGAAGACGGTCGAGGGATAGACGGTACCGGCCTCGCTTTTGCGCGCGGCGAAGACGAGGAAGATCAGCCCGAGCACGAAGGCGAGATGGATGCCGCGATGCGTGGTCTCGCGCAGCAGGCCAAAGCCGGCGGTGTAGTAGTGGAAGGCCGAGAGCGCGAGCAGCAGGCCGCCGATCAGCAGCGCGGTGCCGTGCGGCACCTTGCGGAACTGCATCTCCGGATCGAGTTCTTCCTCGAGCTTGGCGAGTTCGGCGGCGGAGGGCTGGTTGGCCATGGGAAGAACCTCGGCGGTCGAGCTGAGAGCAGCGCGATCCGCGCTTGTAAAATAAAAGCGTCGTCATCCCGGCCGGAGCGTAGCGTAGAGACGGGATCCATGCCGGAACGGTTCCAGAATGGATCCCGGGTCGGGCTTGCCCGCCCGGGATGACGGATCAGATGTATGGATGCGGGGTCTGCTTACTTCAGCAGGCCGGCTTCCTTGTAGAACTTCTCGGCGCCGGGATGCAGCGGCACGCCCTGCAGGCCCGACAGCGCGGTTTCCTTGCGGATCACCTTGCCCTTGGCATGGCCGGCGTCGAGCGCGGCGCGGGCCTTGTCGCTCCACAGGCCCTTGGTCACGGCATACACCGTGTCGGCCGAGATCTTCGACGAGGTGACCCAGTGGGCGCCGACCGCGACGGTCTTCACCGCACCGACATCCTTGTAGGTGCCGGCCGGGATCTCGTCGGCGGCGAAGAAGGGCGATTCCTTGGCAAGCTTCTCGGCCGGGGCGCCGGTGATCGGCAGGATGTCGATGCCCGAGCCGGTCGAGGCGAGCTCCGAGATCGCCGCCGCCGGATAGCCGCCGGTGAAGAAGAAGGCATCGACCGAGCCGTCCTTCATCTTCTCGGCCGCCTGGTTCGGCTTGAGATACTCGGCGGTGATGTCCTTCTCGGTGACGCCGAAGGCGGCGAGGATCGCCTTGGCGTTCAGAAGCGTGCCGGAGCCCGGCTCGTCGAGCGAGACCTTCTTGCCCTTGAGATCGGCGACGCTCTTCACGTTCGAGGCCTTGCGGACGACGAGGTGGACGCTCTCGGGATAGAGATTGGCGATGGAGCGCAGTTCGGCGACCTTCGGCTTGCCCTCGTAGACGCCGGTACCGGAATAGGCCCAGAAGGCGACGTCAGCCTGCACAAAGCCGGATTCGGCCGCGCCGCCGACGATGGCGTTGACATTGGCGACCGAGCCGTTGCTGGCGACGGCGGTCGCGACGAGCTGCGGCGGGGCGGAGATCGCGTTCGCGATCAGGCCGCCGAGCGGGTAATAGGTGCCGGCCGTGCCGCCGGTGCCGATGCGGAAGAAGGCCGGGGCCTGGGCGACGGCGATGCCGGCTACCAGCGCCACGGCGCCGAGCGCGAGGCCGGCGGCGGTCAATTTCGAACGAAGACGCAGAGACATTCAGTCAACCTCCCTTGAAAGCGGGCAATCTCGGCAGGATCGGACGCGGGATCAATCGGAAATTGGACTCAGGCGGTGCGATCAACAGCGATCTGGCCGGATGTGACGGTTTTCGGGGCGCGAAAACTGGCCAGGCATGCAGTGAGGGCATTGCCGTGGTGCCGGCTCATGAAATTGTGCGGGCGGCGGCGATCCTCTAGAGCCTTCGACCGCGTCACGAGGCGGGAATCGGCCTGCCGGGGACGCCGCGGGACTTAGCCGAGATGACCGCCAGCGCGCCGACCGCCTCCTTGCCGCAACGGGCCATGATGCCGGTGCTGATCGCGCTGAGCTTCACGCATCTGCTCAACGACATGATCCAGTCGCTGATCCCGGCGATCTATCCGATCATCAAGGAAGCCTACCGGCTCGACTTCGGCCAGATCGGCCTGATCACGCTGACCTTCCAGGTCTCGGCTTCGCTGCTGCAGCCGGCCGTCGGGCTCTATACCGACAAGCACCCGATGCCCTATTCGATGGTGGTCGGCATGGGCTTCACGCTGTCCGGGTTGATCGGGCTCGCCTATGCCGGCAGCTACGGCTTCCTGCTGCTCTCGGCGGCCTGCGTCGGCATCGGCTCCGCGATCTTTCACCCCGAGGCGACGCGGATGGCGCGCAATGCCTCCGGCGGGCAGCACGGGTTGGCGCAGGGCATCTTCCAGGTCGGCGGGCAGACGGGCGGGGCGCTCGGGCCATTGCTCGCAGCCTTCGTCATCGTGCCGCGCGGGCAGGGCAGCCTCGCCTGGTTCTCGGTCGCGGCACTCATCGCGATGATGCTGATGGTCTGGACGGCTGCGAGCTATGCGCGGCTCGACAAGGCGCGGCCGCCGAAGGCTGCAGCGGCTGCGGCGCCGGCCCGTCCGGGCAAGCGCTCGGTCGCCTTCGCGATCACGATCCTGATCATCCTGCTGTTCTCGAAGAACGCCTATTCGGCGAGCTTCTCCTCGTTCTACACCTTCTATCTGATGGGCAAGTTCGGCATCTCGATCCAGAATTCGCAGGTGATGCTGTTCCTGTTCCTCGCCTCCTCGGCGGCGGGCGCGCTGTTCGGTGGCATGCTGGGCGACCGGATCGGCCGCAACAAGATCATCTGGTTCTCGATCCTGGGCGCGCTGCCGTTCACGCTGATCCTGCCCTATGCCGACCTGTTCTGGACCGGCGTACTGACCATCGTGATCAACCTGATCATGTCGAGCGCCTTCGCCGCGATCCTGATCTATGCGCTGGAACTGCTGCCGGGTCGCGTCGGGCTGGTCGGCGGCTTCTTCTACGGGCTGTCCTTCGGGCTTGGCGGGCTGGCCGCCGCGCTGCTCGGCGAGTTCGCCGACATTCTCGGCATCGAGACGGTCTACAAGATCTGCTCGTTCATCCCGCTGATGGGCCTGCTCGCCTGGTTCCTGCCGCGCCTGAGCGAGGGCACGCGCGGCGCGAGGGTCGGGCATTAGGCGGCTTGCGCCGTCATGCTCGGGCTGGATCCGAGCATGACGTTAAGGGCAATGCCTCTCAGAGCGCGAGCTTGTCGGCCTTGGCGGCGGCGTAGCGCTCGTTGACCTTCTTCCAGTCGACCACGTTCCACCAGCCCTTGAGATAGTCGGCGCGGCGGTTCTGGTACTTCAGGTAATAGGCGTGCTCCCAGACGTCGTTGCCGAGCAGGACCATCTGCTTGTCCATGATCGGGCTGTCCTGGTTCGGCTTGCCGAGCAGGGCGAGCTTGCCGGCCTTGTCGACGGTGACGAAGACCCAGCCCGAGCCGAAGACGCGCAGGCCCGCCGCCTCGAAATCGGCTTTGAACTTGTCGAAGCCGCCGAGATCGCGGGTGATCGCCTCCGCGACCTCGCCGGTCGGCGCGCCGCCGGCGCCCGGTGCCATGATCTCCCAGAACATGCTGTGGTTGGCATGGCCGCCGCCATTGTTGCGGACGAGGGTGCGGATGCTGTCCGGGAGCTGGCCGAGATCGGCGATCAGCTCTGCGACCGAAGCCTTGGCGATGACGCCGTTGTCCTTGGCGGCATTGTTCAGCGCGGCGACATAGGCCGCATGGTGACGGCTGTAATGGATATCCATCGTAGCCGCGTCGATATGCGGCTCGAGCGCATTGGCCTCGTAGGCGCGCTTCGGCAGCGAAAACGGGCCGGCCGGTGCTGCCGGCGCGGCGGCCTGCGCCCAGACCTTCGGGGCGGCGGCGACGGCGACCGCAGCGGCACCCAGGCCGATCAGGCTGCGGCGGGAGACGGCGGACATTGCGGCCATGGAATTCCTCCGGAAAGCGTTGGGGCGTCTTGGCTTCCTGCTCAACGCGCGTGTCCCGTTGCGGGTCCGCCGTCGATCGCTCCAGCTATAGCACGGCCCAGCACAGCGGTTGACCTAAGGGCAGCATCACAATCCCGCCGTGCATGACGAAAGTGGTAAATTACCGGAACAGGCTCTTAACCGGCGATTTACCGCGTTTCTCTACGGTTCAGACAAGAAATCCTCTCGGGTTGAAGGGGCGTCCCGCCATGCATGCACTGGCTCGCAAGCTCGATCTGCCCGTTGACGCGGCAGTGCAGGACCTTGCCGGCGAGCCGACGGAGGCCGGTGCCGAGCGTGCGGTGCGCGAGATTGCCGCCCGTTTCGGCAAGCTCAGCGCCGAGATCACCGATATCGCCGGGCGCGTCGGCGACGTGACGCAGCAATTCGACCAGCAGACGGCGGGCCTGCGCCGCGTGGTCGGCGCGGTCGAGCAGGTGGCGCAGGCGAACAACGCGATCCGGCAAGCGGCCGAGGGTGCGCAGGCTGCCGCGTCCGGTGTCCGCAACGGCCTCGAGCGCGTGACCCAGTCGGTGCGGCTCGGGCTCAATGCAGCGCAGGCCGATATTGCGACGCTGTCGCAGGAAGCGCAGTCGATGTCGCAGGTGCTGGCGCAAGCCGTCGGCGATGCGCACAAGGCGCGGGCGTCGAGCGATGCGATCCAGTCGATCACCCGCGAGATCCAGCTCCTGTCGATCAATGCCGGCGTCGAGGCGGCCCGCAGCGGCGAGGCCGGCAAGGGTTTCGCGGTCATCGCGGCGGCCGTGAAGGCGCTTGCCGAGCAGACCCGCGCGGCGACGGCGGCGAGCGCCGCTCAGCTCGACCTGCTGGTCAAGGCGGTCGATGCCGTCGCCCGCCAAAGCCAGGCGAATGCGCAGACGGCGCAGCGCGCGCAGGCGGGCAGCCAGAATATTTCGCTGCAGATCGGCGAGTTCGACAGCTTCGGCCGCTCCGTCGTCGAGCTGATCGGCGAGATCGAGGCCGTATCGCGCCCGACCCGGGAGAATGCCGAAGCCTGCGCGAAGGCCGGACAGGACCTCGCCGGCCTCGTGGCCGGGGTCGATGCGTCCACCAACAATCTCGAACAGGCGGGACAGCGGACCGAGGCGCTGGTCGCGATCAGCGAGGGCATCCTTGGCTCGATCGCCGCCTCGGGCGTGCGGACGGCCCAGTCAGAGCTGATCGCGATTGCCATGGAGACGGCGGGCACGATCGGCGAATTGTTCGAGGCGGCGTTGGCGCGCGGCGAGCTCACGCTCGCAGACCTGTTCGACGAAGCCTATCGGCCGATCCCGGGATCGGACCCGGTCCAGCACATGACCCGCTTCGTCGCGTTGACCGACCGGCTGCTGCCGCCCTTGCAGGAGGAACTCCTGACCTCGAACGGGCGGATCGTGTTCTGCGCCGCGGTGGACCGCAATGGCTTCCTGCCGACGCATAACCGCAAATATGCGCAAGCCCAGGGCAGCGATCCGGTCTGGAACAACGCCAATTGCCGGAACCGGCGCATTTTCGATGACCGGACTGGGCTTGCTGCCGCGCGCAACCGCAAGCCGTTCCTGCTGCAGAGCTACCGGCGCGACATGGGCGGCGGGCAGTTCCTGGTGATGGAGGACCTGTCGGCGCCGATCATGGTCAAGGGCCGGCACTGGGGCGCCTTCCGCTTCGGTCTCAAGGTTTAACACTTCGTCCGTGCCTGCCCTGTCGAGTTGAGTGAGCGAGTTCTCGAGTCAGCGCCATGCATATCGCGCCATCCTTCCCCAACCTGTCGGTGCTGCTCATCGATCCGAGCCCGCATTACCGCCGGATCGTGCGCACGATGCTGTATCAGGCGCAGCTCAATCGCATCTTCGAGGCGGCCGACCTTTCCTCGGCGGCTTCGACCTTCATCCAGAAGCAGCCGAACATCGTCATCCTCGACTGGGACATGCCCGAGGGCAACAGCATCAAGTGTCTGGCAGCGATCCGTTCCTTCAAGACCTCGCCCTTCGCCAAGGCTCCGGTGCTGGTGATGATGGAACGGCCGGACCGGCGCTCGGTCGTCCAGGCGGCGAAACTCGGCGCGCATGAGATCATCACCAAGCCGATCTCGCCCAACAATCTCTGGCTTCACCTGTCGGGCGTCATCAACGTGCCGCGAAAATACCGGGAGGCGACCGGCAAGATCACGCTGGTGCCGCGCGCGATCAGCAACAACATGTTCTGACGCTCGTGGCTGCGTGCCGCAATTGCCACGAAAGCGCCAAGAGTATTGATGGGCAGCTCCCAATTTAGCGAAGTTTTTACCAGTTTGCCGCGATGCTCCAGGCGCAATCCTGGGTCGCCCTCCATGCTCATCACCGTTTCGCTTCCCCCTTTCCTCGGCCGCTCCGAGGCCGCGGCGTTCCGCAACCAGCTGCTGGTGGCGCTGGAACAGCGGGAAAGCATCGCCGTCGAATGCGCCGAGGCGGGAGCCCTGCCCAGCCTCTGGATCCAGCTTCTTCACTCTGCAGCCACCAGCGCCGCCGCGCGGGGGCTTTCGGTCACGCTCAAGGCGGCTTCCGAGGAATGCCGCGAATCCCTGCGGGCGATCGGCTTCGATGCCGCTCACAGCGCTCTCGTTCTGGAGTGACAGGCATGAAAATCCTGGCGATCGACGATACCAAGACCTTGCTCAGCCTGCTCAGCCTGACGCTACGCAATGCCGGCCACGAGGTGGCCGAGGCCGAGAACGGCGAGGACGGCCTCAACAAGTTCGAGCAGTTCAAGCCCGATCTCGTGATCACCGACCTGAACATGCCGATCATGGACGGCATCGAGTTCACGCGCGCCTGCCGCTCGCGCCCGGCCGGGCAGAACACGCCGATCATCGTGCTGACCACGGAGAACGGTGCCGAGATCAAGGCGGAAGGCCGCCGCGCCGGTGCCAGCGCCTGGATGGTCAAGCCCTTCGAACCCAACACGCTGCTCGGCCTCGTCGCGCGCTACCAGAACTGAAGGCTGGCCGATGGATCCGTTGGCAGAACTCAAGCAGACCTTCTTCCAGGAATGCGAGGAACTTCTCGGCGCGCTGGAGCAGAAGCTCCAGGCTCTCGACGAGGGCTCGACGGATTCTGAGGACGTCAATGCCGCCTTCCGCGCCATCCACTCGATCAAGGGTGGCGCCGGCGCCTTCGGCTGCACGGAGCTGGTCGGCTTCGCGCATGTCTTCGAGGCCTCGCTCGATCATCTGAGGTCCGGCCGCGTCGCTATCGAGGACGCACCGTTCACGCTGTTCCTGCGCTGCGCCGACGCCGTCGCCGATCTCGTCTCGGCCGCGCGCAACGACGAGCCCGCGACCGAGCGCCCCGACCTGCTGGCCGCGCTGGAGCAGGTCGGCAAGGAGCCGCAGGCCCCGGTTGCCGCGCCGCCACCGGCTCCGGTTGCGTCTGCTCCGGCCCCGGTCGCCCCTGCCGCCGACAACGATGCGCCCATCGGTATCGCCGCGCTCGGCAACCTGCTTGCCATGGTCGAGGCGAAGACCGCTGCTCCCGCTGCCGCCGCCGATGACGGCTGGGACGACGAGCCGGTCGCCGCGCCGCCCCCCGCCGCCGGGAAGCCCGGCCGCGACGTCCATCTGCGCATCACGCCGGAGCAGGACCTGTTCCGCCGCGTGATCGAGCCGCGCGTCGTGCTCGGCTCGCTGCCGGCCGACGACATCGTCTCGATCCGCTGCGACCTGAGTCAGGTGCCGCCGCTCGAAAGCATCGATGTCAGCGATTGTTGGCTGCGCTACGACGTGGACCTGCGCACCGAGTTGTCGGTCGAGGACCTGCACGGCCGCTTCGATTTCAGCCTCGCGAATGAGGAGTTCGAGTTCAGCTTCCCCGAGCCGGAAGCCGTGATCGACGTTCCGCAGGTCACGGAAGCGCCGGCTGCTGCGCCGGAAGTCTCCAGCGCGGTTGCCGCCGACCTTTCTGCGATCCTCGCCAAGCTCGGCGCGGCGCCGGAAGTGGTAAGCGAACCCGATATCCAACCGGTCGCTGCGGCGGGCGCAGGCGCTGCTCCGGTTGTCGCGACCGAGCCGGCCGTCACCCGTGCGGCGCCGCGCGCCCCGGCCGCCGCCGATACCTCGACGCGCCAGCGCCAGGCCGTCAGCGTGCGCGTCGATCTCGACCGCATCGACAAGCTGATGAACCTCGTCGGCGAGATCGTCATCACCCAGTCGATGCTGGTCGAATGCGTGCGCTCGCTGCCCTATGACGTCCACGCCAAGACCGCCGAGGGCATGCTGACGCTCTCGCGCCAGACCCGCGAATTGCAGGACCATGTCATGGCCGTGCGCGCGCAGCCGGTGAAGGCCGTGTTCCAGCGCATGCCGCGGCTGGTGCGCGAACTCGCCCAGACGCTGGGCAAGGAAGTGCGCCTCGTGCTCGAAGGCGAGAACACCGAGGTCGACAAGACGATCATCGAGGAACTCGCCGATCCGCTGACCCATATGATCCGCAACTCGATGGATCACGGGCTGGAGACGCCCGACGAGCGCATCGCGGCCGGCAAGCCGCGCGAGGGCACGATCAGGCTGATCGCCGAGCATCGCGCCGGCCGCATCGTCATCTCCGTCACCGATGACGGGCGCGGCATCGGCCGCGACCGGCTGCTCGCCAAGGCGCGCTCGCGCGGCCTCGTCGGCGCCGACGAGCGGCTGCAGCCCGAGGAGATCGACCAGCTCATCTTCGCCGCTGGCCTGTCGACGGCCGAGGTCATCAGCGACGTCTCGGGACGCGGCGTCGGCATGGACGTCGTGCGCCGCAACGTCGAGTCGCTCGGCGGCCGCATCAGCGTCGATTCCGAGCCGGGTCGCGGCTGCAAGTTCACGCTCGCCCTGCCGCTGACGCTCGCCGTGCTGGAGGGCATGGTGATCCGCTGCGGCGACGACCGCTACGTCATCCCGATCGCCTCGGTGATCGAGACGCAGCATCTCGCCTCGACGCCGATCGAACGGCTGCCCTTCGGCCAGGAAGTCCTGCGCTGGCGTGGCGAGGTCACCCCGCTTTATCGGCTGGGCGACGTGATGGGCTCGATGGGCCAGACCAACGAGAACATCGTCATCATCGCCGAGACCGAGCGCGGCAACAATGTCGGCATTGCCGTCGACGAGATCGTCGGCCAGCAGCAGGTCGTCGTGAAGAGCCTCGAGGCGAATTACGGCGCGGTCAACGGTGCCTCGGCGGCGACGATCCTCGGCGATGGCCTGGTCGCCCTGATCCTGGATATCGACTCGATGCTGCGGCTGGCCGCCTCCGGTAGCCGCTCCCCCCAATCTGACCTCAAGATGGCTGGATGACCATGAGCCTCCAACTCGGCGAAAAGCACTTCTCGTCTGCACAGCCGGAAGCGGCTGCGCGCCGGATCGTGACCTTCAAGGTCGGCGATCGCACCTTCGGCATCGATGTCGGCATGGTCCGCGAGATCAAGGGCTGGCAGGCGACGACGCCGCTGCCGCATGCGGCCCCGCATGTGCGCGGCGTGCTCAACCTGCGCGGCGTCATCCTGGCGGTCTACGACCTGCGTACCGCGATCGGCCTCGGTGCCACCGACGCCACCGCGACCCATGTCATCGTGGTCGTCGATGTCGAGGACAAGACTGCCGGCCTGCTGGTCGACTCGGTTTCGGATATCGTCGATGTGCCGGTCAGTGCGGTGCGCCCGGCTCCGGAGCTGGAGCGTGATGAGCACGGCCTGATCGAAGGCCTCGTCCTGCTCGATACCGACATCGTCGCGCTGCTCGATCTTGCGGCGGTGATCCGCGACGGCGGCGCCGAGGCCCAGATCAAGACCAGCCGGGCCGCCTGAACTTTTCGAGACCAGCCCGAGCGTAGCGTTCAAGAAGCGGGCGAGAACAAGAAACGATAGAACCCTATGGGCAGCGCGCTCGGCCCCTTCTCACGTCTCTCGGTCAATCAACCGCTGCTCGCCGCCGGCTCGGCGGCGCTCGCCGGCAGCGTGGCGTCCTATGCGGCACTGGCCGGTTCTCCCGCGCTGGGTGTTGCCGCGGTTGCGGGCGTCGCATTGCTCGGCGGCTTTGCCGCCTGGAGTGCGGCCCGTCCGCTCGCGCGCCGCGCGGCGGCTGCGGCGCGCCTGGCCGAAGGCGGCGAGGTCACGCTTCCCGACGCATCCGGATCGGGTGAGGGTGCGGATCTGGCG
>JAEWKP010000449.1 GCA_023393655.1 Pseudomonadota bacterium
GCCGCTCTCGGTCTGCCTCCATGCCGCCAAGCGTGCCGGGCCGCTGCCGGTGGCGCGCAAGATGGGCGCGACGGCGACCGTCAATGTCGCGGCCGAGCCGGAGCGGCTCAAGGCCGAATACGGCGCGGAGAAGGGCGCCTTCGACGTGATGTTCGAGGCCTCCGGCAACCAGCATGCTCTGACGGGGGCCTTCGATGTGGTCCGGCCGGGCGGCGTCATCGTCCAGATCGGCGTCGGCGGCCAGTTCACGCTGCCGATGAACGTCGTCGTCGCCAAGGAGTTCGACCTGCGCGGCTCCTTCCGTTTCCATGAAGAGTTCGACTGGGCGGCGGCGATGATCGGCTCGGGTTCGATCGACCTGTCGCCACTGCTCACCGCATCGATCCCGGTCGACCGGGCAGTGGAGGCCTTCGACCTCGCCGCCGACAAGTCGAAGGCGATCAAGGTCCAGCTCGACTTCGCCTGACGCGCTTCAGAACAGGCCTTCGATGCGCCCCTGCGCGTCGATATGGATGCGCTCGGCTGCTGGCTCGCGCGGCAGGCCGGGCATGGTCATGATGTCCCCGCAGATCGCGACGACGAAGCCGGCGCCAGCCGAGAGCCTGAGCTCGCGCAAAGGCACGGTGTGGCCGGATGGCGCTCCGCGCAGGGTCGGATCGGCCGAGAAGGAATACTGGGTCTTGGCGACGCAGACCGGCAGGCTGCCGAAGCCGGCCTCCTCGAGCTCGGTGAAACGGGCCTTGAGCTTGGCATCGACCGCGACGCCTTCGGCGCCGTAGATCTCGCGCGCGATCGTCTCCAGCTTCTGCCGCAGCGGCATCGCGTCGGGATAGAGCGGGGCGAAATCGGCCTCGCCCTCGTCGGCGAGCGCTGCGACCTTGCGGGCGAGTTCCTCGGCACCGGCGCCGCCTTCGGCCCAGTGCCGGCAGATCACCGCCTCGACGCCGAGATGGTTGCGGCAATAGTTGCGGATCAGTTCGTGCTCGGCGGCCGTGTCGGTGGTGAAGTTGTTGATCGCCACGATCGGCGGCACGCCGAACTTGCGGAGGTTGTTGACGTGGCGCGTGAGGTTCGAGAGCCCCGCTTCCAGCGCCTTCAGGTCCTCGCGGCCGAGCGCGTCCTTGGCTAGGCCGCCATGCATCTTGAGGGCGCGGACGGTGGCGACGACCACAGCGGCGGCAGGCTTCAGGCCCGCCTTGCGGCATTTGATGTCGAAGAACTTCTCGGCCCCGAGATCGGCCCCGAAGCCGGCCTCGGTGACGACGTAATCGGCGAGCTTCAGCGCAGCCTTGGTCGCGATCACCGAATTGCAGCCATGGGCGATATTGGCGAAGGGGCCGCCATGGACGAAGGCGGGCGTGCCTTCCAGCGTCTGCACGAGGTTCGGCATCAGCGCGTCCTTGAGCAGCACGCTCATCGCGCCGGTCGCTTTGATGTCGGCGGCAGTGACGAGGCGCTTGTCGCGCGTGCGGCCGATGACGATGCGGCCGAGGCGCGCTTCGAGATCGGCGGCGTCGCGCGCGAGGCAGAAGATCGCCATGACCTCGGAGGCGACGGTGATGTCGAAACCGTCTTCGCGCGGGAAGCCGTTGCTGGCGCCGCCGAGCGAGGAGACGATGGAGCGCAGCGCCCGGTCGTTCATGTCCATGACGCGGCGCCAGGCGATGTGGCGGGTGTCGAGACCGAGGCCGTTGCCCCAGTAGACGTGGTTGTCGATCATCGCCGCCAGCAGGTTATGCGCGCTGGTGATCGCGTGGAAATCGCCGGTGAAATGCAGGTTGATCTGCTCCATCGGCACGACCTGGGCATAGCCGCCGCCGGCCGCGCCGCCCTTCATGCCGAAACTCGGGCCGAGCGAGGGCTCGCGCAGCGCGATCATCGCGCGCTTGCCGATGCGGGAGAGGCCGTCGCCGAGGCCGACCGTCGTCGTGGTCTTGCCTTCGCCGGCTGGCGTCGGGCTGATCGCGGTGACGAGGATCAGCTTGCCGTCCGGCTTCGCCTGGAAGCCGGGGATCGCCTGCGTATCGATCTTGGCGATGTATTTGCCGTAGGGGTTCAGGGCCTCGGAGGGGATGCCCGCCTTTGCGGCGATCGTGGCGATGGGCTGCAGCGTGGCTACGCGCGCGATCTCGATATCGGTCGGCATTCGTCCTCTCGGAGGCTAGTCCTGCCCGCGTCTCCCGAGCGCGGGGCCGCGCGGACACTGGCGCGAAAAACCCGCTGCCGCCAGCGCTATTGCCGGCGGGGCAGGCATGATGCACAGGCGGCGCCGGGCTGGCTCAGCCAGCCAGATGGGCGTTCTGCGGGAACAGGAATTTCCGGGCCTCGGCATCGAAATCCGCCTTGAAGGCGAACTGATCCTTGAGGGCGACGGCGCGCAGCGCGGCGGGGCGGGCCGAAATCTCGTCGAGATGGCGCTTCACATGCGGGAACAGCTCCGGCCAGGCCTCGCCGACGGCGAAGGAGAGCCGCGTCGCCCAGCCCCAGATCGACATGTCGACCAGCGTATAGCGATCACCGAGCATGTAGCGGCGGTCGGCGAGCAGGTCGTTGACGATGCCCCAGTGCCGCTCGGCCTCGCGGGCGTAGCGGTTGATGGCATAGGGCAGCTTCTCCGGCGCGAATCGGCTGAAATGCACGGCCTGCCCGCAATAGGGGCCGATGCCGGTCGCGACGAACATCAGCCAGGACAGCATCTCGCCGCGCGCCTTCGGCGTGTCCTCCGGCAGGAACTGGCCGGTCTTCTCGGCGAGATAGAGCAGGATCGCGTTGGAATCGAAGACAGTGACGTCGCCGTCGGTCAAAGCTGGCGTCTTGGCATTGGGGTTGATCGCGAGGAAGTCCGGCTTGAACTGCTCGCCCTTGCGGGTGTCGACCGGCACCATCTCGTAGGGCAGGCCGGCTTCCTCGAGGAAGAGCGCGATCTTCGCCGGGTTCGGCGAGGGGTGGTAATAGAGCTTGATCATTGGGGTCTCCACGAGCGGCGCGTCAGGCCTGCCTCAGTCCGGCGACATAGGAGACGAGATCGGTCAGCGCGGCAATGGTCGCATCCGCCTGGAAGCCGAGCTGCTCCGGCTGCATCCTGAGCGCCTTGAACATCAAGGCGGGGTCGATCGTCGCAGCGGCGGCGAGTTCGTTGCGCAGCTTGCCGGAGGATACGCGCTCGATGCGGGCGACATGGAAGCCATGCGCCTTGGCGCCGGCGATGTCGAAGCCGTTGGAGGAGACGAAGAGAATCTCGTCGCGCGCCAGTCCGAGCCGCTTCTCGACATGGGTATATCCGCGCGGATCGGGCTTGTAGACGCCGATCTCGTCGACGCTGATCACGGTTTCCAGCAGGTCGGTGATGCCGGCATGGGCGACGAGCCGCTTGAGCATGTCCGGGCTGCCGTTCGAGTAGATGGCGAGGCGGTAGGACGCGAGGCCTTCGAGTGCGGCGCGGGCTTCCGGATAGAGGGACAGTGCATCATAGGCCGCCGCGATCCTGGCGACGAGCTCGGGCGAGGAGGCGAGGCCGAGCGTTCTCAGCGTGAAATCGAGGGAGTCGCGGGTGACGGTCCAGAAATCCTCGTAGCGGTCCATCAAGGCGCGCAGCCAGGTGTATTCGAGCTGCTTCAGCCGCCAGACCTGCGTGATCGTCGCGCCGTGCCCGGGAAAGGCGGCGTCGGTGACGGCCGCGACCGACTGGACGTCGAAGAGCGTGCCATAGGCATCGAAAACCAGCGCTTTGATCGACATACGTCTCCTCCGTTGCGGCTTCGTCGCGTTCGCTCCTTCATAACACTCGCATCGGCCGTGTGGCGCATGGTATCCGCACAAGCACCTATCACCGTTCCAGACAGGTCAAACCGATGCCGCCTCGCCCCGTGATGCTGATGATCCTCGATGGCTGGGGCTGGCGCGAGGAGAGCCAGAACAATGCCGTGAGGCTGGCGAACACCCCGAATTTCGACCGGCTCTGGGCGGCGGGCCCGCATGCCTTCCTGCACACATCGGGGCTCGATGTCGGGTTGCCGCCCGGACAGATGGGCAATTCCGAGGTCGGCCATCTCAACCTCGGCGCGGGCCGGGTGGTGATGCAGGACCTGCCGCGCATCAACCAGGCGATCGCCGACGGCTCGATCGCCGGGGCTCTCGAAGCGTCCGGCCTCGTCGCCGGGTTGAAGGCGAGCGGCGGCGCCTGCCATCTCCTCGGCCTCGTCTCGCCGGGCGGCGTCCATGCGCATCAGGACCATGCGGTCGCACTCGCCCGCATCCTGACCGCGCAGGGCGTCACCGTGCATGTGCATGTCTTCACCGCCGGGCGCGATACCCCGCCGCAATCGGCCGCGGAGTACGTGAAAGCCTTCGCTGCTGC
>JAEWKP010000042.1 GCA_023393655.1 Pseudomonadota bacterium
CAACGAGGGGCAGGCGCGGAGGCTGACGGAGAAGCTGGCGCTCATGCTCCAGGGCTCGCTGCTGCTGCGGTATGCGCCGATCGCTATGGCAGATGCGTTCATTGCGACGCGATTGGATGGGGGCTGGTCGGGTCAGTTTGGCGATCTGCCGCCGAGCGTGGATGCGGCGGCGCTGGCGCGACGGGCGGTGCCGGCTGTTTCGTAGCGCTCCGTCATGCACGCCCGTGTGGCGAGCATCCACGTCTTGAACACGACGTTGGACCAGCGAAGACATGGATGGTCGGGACAAGCCCGACCATGACGACACAGCGGGTTCGCTAGGCTTCCGGCTCGAAGTTCATCGCCTCGCCATTGATGCAGTAGCGCAGGCCGGTCGGCGGCGGGCCGTCGGGGAAGACGTGGCCGAGATGACCGCCGCAATTGGCGCAGTGGACCTCGACGCGGAGCATGCCGTAGCTGCGGTCTTCAGTCGTGCCGACAGCGCCTTCCAGCGGCTGGTCGAAGCTCGGCCAGCCGGTGCCGCTCTCGAATTTCTTGCCGGACTTGAACAGCTTCTGGTCGCAGCCGGCGCAGGAGAAGGTGCCGGCGCGCTTCTCGTAGTTCAATGCGCAAGAGCCCGCCCGCTCGGTGCCGTGGCCGCGCAGGATGCGATACTGCTCCGGCGTCAGACGTGCGCGCCACTCGGCGTCCGTGAGCTGGAAGGGGAAGTTCTCTTCCTGCTTTTTCTCGGCTCCGAACATGCTCATCAGACCCATCGCGATCTCCTTTCGGGCGGGAGCGCCTCAGCGGCTTTCGTGCCGCCAATATGGGG
Organism: Pseudomonadota bacterium; assembly: GCA_023393655.1. GTDB lineage: Bacteria > Pseudomonadota > Alphaproteobacteria > Rhizobiales > Beijerinckiaceae > Allobosea. The sequence goes on from JAEWKP010000042.1 coordinate 812, forward strand.
CTTCGCGCAGCGGATTTCAGCCCCATCGACAGCGTGCGCTTTCACGAAGCCGTGCCGGCCGTCACCGGACCGTCACGCGACTCCTCTAGCAGCCCGGCCACCCGCAAAGGGAGGAAAACCGGTGACGCAAAAGGCGACCCAAACGGCCCGCGCAGCCCGCCGCATGACCAGTTCTGGGCTCGGGCAGGCCGTTCGACGCAGCAAGACGCTGTCCAAGGCAGGCCTACTGGAATGGCTGTTCGCCCGCGCCTTTTCCGGCCTGGTCTATCCGCAGATCTGGGAGGACCCGCTCGTCGACATGGCGGCGCTCGGGCTCAAGGCCGGCGACCATGTCGTCGCGATCGCGTCGGGCTCCTGCAATATCCTGTCCTATCTGACCGCGGCGCCGATCAAGGTCAGCGCGGTCGATCTCAATGCAACCCATATCGCGCTTGGCCGGCTGAAGCTTGCGGCGCTGGCGCGGATGGAAAGCCAGGAGGATTTCCTGCGCTTCTTCGGCCGGGCGAACGAGCCGGCCAATGTCGCGCTCTACGATCGCGAGATCGCTGGTCATCTCGATGCCGTCTCGCGCGGTTACTGGGAGGGGCGGGGGCTGAACGGGCAACGGCGGATCAACCTCTTCGCTCGGGGATTCCACCGCTACGGCCTGCTCGGCCGCTTCATCGGCACGGGCCATGTGCTGGCGCGGCTGCTCGGCGGCAATCCCAGGGCGATGCTGGCGGCGCGCGACCGGGCCGAGCAGCGGGCGCTCTACGACCGTCACCTTGCGCCGGTGTTCAAACGCAAGCTGATCCGCTGGCTCGTGCGGCAGCCGGCTTCGCTCTACGGGCTGGGCATCCCGCCGGCACAGTATAAGGCGCTGTCCGCCGATGGCGAGGATGGCATTCTCGGCGCGCTGAAACTCCGGCTGCAGCGGCTCGCCTGCGATTTCGACCTCAAGGACAACTACTTTGCCCAGCAGGCTTTCGGCCGGCGCTACGGCGAGGGGCCGGATGCAGCCTTCCCGCCTTATCTCCAACCGGAACATTTCGCGGCGGTTAAGGCGCGGGCCTCGGGTGTCTCCTATCGCCAGAGCGCTGTCACGGTCTTCCTGGAGGACCAGCCGGCCGAGAGCTGCGACGCCTATGTGCTGCTCGATGCGCAGGACTGGATGAACGACGCCGATCTCGCGGCACTCTGGTCGCAAATCACGCGCACGGCCCGGCCGGGGGCGCGGGTGATCTTCCGCACGGCCGCCGACGAGAGATTGCTGCCCGGCCGCGTGCCGGAGGCGATCCTCGACCAGTGGCATTACGAGGAGGAGAAGAGCCGCGAGCTCTGCCGGCAGGACCGCTCGGCGATCTATGGCGGCTTCCACCTCTATGTCCTGAAGGGGCAAAACCGGTGAGCGCGACGGAGGCGTCGGCGGGCTCTGCTGCCGGGCTGATGGACCGGATCTACCGGCACCAGCGCCATATCTACGATGCCAGCCGGAAGTTCTACCTGCTCGGCCGCGACCAGCTCATCGATGGCTTGCAGCCGCCGAAGGGCGCGACCGTGCTGGAGATCGGCTGCGGCACCGGACGCAACCTGATCCGGATCGCCCGGCGCTATCCGGATTGCGCCTGCTATGGGCTCGACGTTTCCAGCGCGATGCTGACGACGGCGCGAATCTCGGTCGCGAAGGCGGGCCTCGACGGCCGGATCAGGCTTGCCCAGGCCGATGCCACCGCTTTCGACCCTCAAGCGTTGTTCGGCCTTGCCGGCTTCGACCGGATCGTCATCTCCTATGCGCTGTCGATGATCCCGCCTTGGCAGGGCGTCGTCGCCGAGGCGCTGCGCCGGCTCGCGCCCGACGGTTCGCTGCATATCGTCGATTTCGGCGATCAGGCCGGGTTGCCGGGGCCGTTCAAGGCCGTGCTGCTGCGCTGGCTCGCGCTGTTCCATGTCACGCCGCGGGAGAACCTGCCGCAGGTCGTGCGGGCCATAGCCGAAGCGGCCGGGGCCGATTGCCGGCTCGCCGCGCCCTATCGCGGCTATGCTTTGCATGCGGTTGCAACGCGGGGCGAGGAAGCGGCGTAGCGGCGCGCTGGCTGAGCCCCTATGCTGGCCGCGATGGATGCCGCCACCCCTCCGGACCAAAGCCGTTTCGAAGCCCTGCGGAGCCGTTTGCGCCAGCTCTATCACGGCCGCTCGCCCTCGGCGCTGCGCTTCCAGGCGGTGACGACGGTCGTCGATCTCCTGATCATCGCCTTCTTCATCCTGACGCCATTGCTCAGGGAAAACGCGGCCTTCCTCTGGATCGATTATTCGGTCGCGGTGATCATGATCGCCGAGATCGCGGCGCGATTGCTGGCCTCGACCAACATGCTCCGGCTGCTGCGCCAGCCGACCATGCTGCTCGATCTCTTCATCCTGCTGACGCTGCTTGCGCCGCAATGGCTGGAGAATTTCGGCTTCCTGCGCATCCTCAGGCTGTGGTCGCTCTCGCATAAGGGCATCGTCTGGGCCCAGTTCCGCGAAACCCGCTTCCGCGAATGGGAGAACGTGGTCCGCGCTCTTGGCAATATCGCGACCTTCCTCTTCGTGGTGACCGGCTTCGTCTACACCTTCTTCTTCAGGCACGAGGGCGGCTTGGAGAGCTATGTCCAGGCGCTCTACTTCACGGTCGCGACGGTGACGACGACAGGGTTCGGCGACGTGGTCCTGCCGGGCATCGCCGGCAAGCTGACCTCGATCCTGGTGATGATCGTCGGGATCACGCTGTTCGTGCGCCTGGCGCAGGCGCTGTTCCGCCCGAACAAGGTGCTGTTTCCCTGCCCGGAATGCGCGCTCCAGCGCCATGAGCCCGATGCGGTCTACTGCAAGGCCTGCGGGCACAAGCTGAAGATTCCCGACGACGACCCCTGAGAGGGAGATCGTTCAATGCCGGGTTTCGGTCTCGGTCTCGCGCTCTTCGGCAGCTTCGTCGACGCGGATCGCCGATTTCCGGGGCATCCCGATGATGCGGCCGATCGTGACCGGCAGCGGCATCATGCTGTGCGCGGCCTTCATCAGGGCGATGTTGGCGAGAATGTCGGCCGGGAAGGGCGTGACCTTGCGACTGATCATGTCGACATGCAGCGAGAGGTTCTCGCTGGTCGCCGCGAGCCAGCCCTCATTGGCGTGCCGCATCTCGAGATAGTAATGCAGGCGCTTGTCGTCGAAAGCGATGAGCTGCGCGGTGATGCGGACGAGATCGCCCTCGGTCAGTTCGCGCTTGTAGAGGATATGGCACTCCGCCGCGAAGGTGGAGGCGTGGCGCGTCTCGACATAGTCGCGGGTGAGGCCGACCAGCGAGAAGACCTCGTCGACCGCGCGGTCGAACAGCACATGGTAATAGGCCATGTTGAGATGGCCGTTATAGTCGATCCATTGCGGCTCGACTCGCATCGCCGACGAGACGAAGGGTGCGAAGAACAGCGCCGGGGCGCGCGTATCGTGTTTCATGATCGCCTCCCTGACAGGCGCCTCGTTCAAGGGCCGGCGGCATTATTGCCGCTGCCCATTTCATCGTCGCATGATCTAGTATGCATTGCTCGCAAGCGGCGTCAGCATCTTGGACCGGCCAGTATGGCAGGACCATGTCGAAGCGTAACCAATTGCGAAACCGATCTGTTCCAAATCTAAGCGCCAGAACCGGACCTTGACAATGAGCCTAGCCAGCGTCGCCTTTCATGACAGCCCTGTTTCGGCTGCAGTGCTGCCGCCCTCGCCGGAGGCGATCGCGGCGGTGACGCAGGCGCTGGCTGCAAGCTTCGGCAACCGGCTGGTCACCAGCCTCGCCGTGCGCCAGCAGCACGGCCACACGCTGACCTGGATCCCGAACCAGCCGCCGGATGCGGTGGTGTTCCCGCAGAGTACCGAAGAGGTCTCGCGGATCATCAAGCTCTGCGCCAATCACGGCGTTCCGGTTATCGCTTTCGGCACAGGCACTTCGCTGGAGGGCCATGTCAACGCGGCCTTCGGCGGTGTCTGTATCGACATGTCGCAGATGAAGCGGATCATCGCGGTTCACGCCGAGGATCTCGACGTCGTCGTCGAGGCCGGCGTCACCCGCAAGGAACTCAACGAGCATCTGCGCGACCAGGGGCTGATGTTCCCGATCGATCCCGGAGCCGACGCTTCGATCGGCGGCATGGCCGCGACGCGTGCCTCGGGCACCAATGCCGTCCGCTATGGCACGATGAAGGACAATGTCCTGGCGCTGACCGCGGTGATGGCCGACGGGTCGATCGTCAGGACCTCGACGCGGGCCCGCAAGACTTCGGCCGGCTATGACCTGACCCGCCTTCTCGTCGGCTCGGAAGGCACGCTCGGCATCATCACCGAGGTGACGGTGAAGCTCCACGGCATTCCGGAGGCGGTGTCGGCGGGCATCTGCCCGTTCCCCTCCGTGAAGGCAGCCTGCGATGCCACCATCCTGACGATCCAGACCGGGCTGCCGGTCGCGCGGATCGAACTGCTCGACGAGGTGATGATCCGCGGCGTCAACCTGCACGCCAAGCTCGGCCTGCCCGAGATCCCGACGCTGTTCGTCGAGTTCCACGGCACCGAGGCGGGCGTGAAGGAGCAGGCTGAGCGGTTTGGCGAGATCGCGACCGAGTATGGCGGCGGCCCCTTCGAATGGG
>JAEWKP010000023.1 GCA_023393655.1 Pseudomonadota bacterium
GCTCTTGCGAGCCGCCCTTCCGCATACCGGTAATCCCGGAAACGATCAGCGCTTCGAGAACTGGAAGCTGCGGCGGGCCTTGGCCTTGCCGAACTTCTTACGCTCGACGACACGCGAGTCGCGGGTCAGGAAGCCTTCCTTCTTGAGCGGGCCGCGAAGCTCCGGCTCGTAGAAGGTCAGCGCCTTGGAGATGCCGTGGCGCACCGCGCCGGCCTGGCCGGAGAGGCCGCCGCCCTTGACCGAGACGACGACGTCGTACTGGGTCATGCGGTCGACGAGCTGGAGCGGCTGCGCCAGCACGAGACGCAGCACCGGGCGAGCGAAGTAGATCTCCTGGTCGCGGCCGTTGACGGTGACCTTGCCGGAGCCCGGCTTGATCCAGACGCGGGCGATGGCGTTCTTGCGCTTGCCGGTGGCATAGGCGCGGCCCTGCGCATCGACCTTCTTGACATGGACGGGAGCGGCGGGCTGCTCGGGCTTGGCGACTTCGCCGAGCTGGGAGAGAGACTGAAGAACCTCGGCCATGGTCAGACCCTCTTGTTCTTGCCGTTGAGCGCGGCGACGTCGAGCGCCTCCGGCGACTGAGCGGCATGCGGATGCTCCGCGCCCTTGTAGACGCGCAGGTTGCCAAGGATCTGGCGGAAGAGCGGCCCGCGCGGCAGCATGCGCTCGACGGCCTTCTCGAGGATACGCTCAGGGAAGCGGCCTTCCAGGATGAACTTGGCCGAACGCTCCTTGATGCCACCCGGGAAGCCCGTGTGGTGGTAGTAGTTCTTCTGCTCGCGCTTGCGGCCGGTCAGGGAGACCTTCTCGGCGTTGATCACGATGACATTGTCGCCGCAGTCGACATGGGGGGTGTAGGCGGCCTTGTGCTTGCCGCGCAGACGCATCGCCACAACGGAGGCGAGACGGCCGACGACGAGCCCGGAGGCGTCGATCACAACCCACTTCTTTTCGACATCGGCGGGCTTGAGCGAGACGGTGGTCTTCATCGCGGCACCCTTCGGTTGCGTTAAAAAAGGCCACGCCGCCGGAGAGCCCGGCGGCGGTGTGGCGTGGTGACTACGGCGCATCGACACGCATGTCAAGCACAAGAACGCACTCGATATGCCGAAAAAATGTTTGTTTTCAGCGGAATGTCAAAAACGGTAATTAGATACCACATCAGCATTCAGCTCTTCGATTTTGCGTCCTTCATCAGGCGCTCGCCCCTGCCCGCTCGAGCCCGGAAGACGCTCGACGGATCGCCAAACCAATGCCACAACCGGCTCTTGACTTAGAGTGCACTCAAAGATGTAGCTAGTTGTGCGTCACGACGAACAAGGCAAGCCATGAAGATCGGGGATCTCGCGAGGCGCACCGGGCTGTCGGCCCATACGATCCGCTATTATGAGCGAATCAAGCTGCTGCCCTATGCCTCTCGCGCCTCGTCCAAGCACCGCGAATACGACGCCTCCATTCTGTCCTGGATCGACTTCATCGGCCGTCTGAAGACGACCGGAATGCCGATCCGCGACATGCTGCGATATGCGCGCCTGCGCGAACGCGGCCCGGCGACGGAGGAGGATCGCCGCATTCTGCTGGAGGAGCACCGGGCGAAGGTCCGGGCTCATGTCGCCGAGCTTCAGGCCTGCCTTGCCGTCCTCGACACCAAGATCGCCGGCTATGCCGGCTTGGAGACGGTGGAGACAAACCATGACGCAGCAGCAGAGCGACACGAACGAGCGGTTCGAGAGAGGCTGGCAGGCCCTGTCGGCCATTGATGGCGAAGCCGGGGCCAGGGTGATCGAGCAACTTGCCGATATTGCTCCCGATTTCGCGCGCTACATCGTCGAATTCCCCTTCGGCGACATCTACACGCGCTCAGGCCTCGATCTCAGACAACGCGAAATCGCGACCATTGCGGCCCTGGCCGCGCTCGGCAACGCGACGCCGCAGCTGAAGGTGCATATCGAGGCCGGGCTGAATGTCGGGCTCAGCCGCGACGAAATCGTGGAAGTCCTGATCCAGATGGCCGTCTATGCCGGTTTTCCGGCCGCCCTCAACGGGCTCTTTGCCGCCAAGGAGGTCTTTGCGGCGCGGACTCTCCAGCAAGCGGCCTGAGGCAGCACAAAAGCAGCAAGCGGTTACCGCTCGACCGGGATCGAATAGGTCCCGGTCGCGTGGCAGACCATCTCCGCCTCCCCTTGCGAATAGAGGCAGACCTCGCCGACAGCGAGCCGCTTGCCGAGCTTGAGCAGCTTCGCCTCGCCGATCAGCGCGGCCTGGCCGGGCTTGCGCAGGAAGTTGAAGTTGAGGCTCGTCGTCACCGCGAGGCCGACCGGGCCGATCTGGGCCAGGATCGCCGCATAGAGCGCAAGATCCGCCAGCGCCATCATGGTCGGCCCCGAGATCGTGCCGCCGGGTCGCAGGTGCTTCTCATGGTAGTCGCAGCGCATCCGGGCCGTCATCGGCCCGACCGCCTCGATGAAATAGGTCCGCCCGCCATAATGGAGCTGGGGGAAGACCTCGTCGAGATAGGCATCGATCTCGGAGGCACTCATGCGGGTCGTCATGCGGAAAACCGAAGGCTGGGGCGGGACTTCTCCCCTTGCAGCATGGTGGGCCGGCTCCGACAATAGGCGCAAATGCGGAAAGGAAGCGCCATGAACGCCCATCACAAGCCGGATGCCGCGCCGGTCCTGCTGCGCCAGGACGCCGGCGGCATCGCAACACTGACGCTGAACCGCCCGCAAGCTCGCAACCCGCTGAGCGAGGCGATGCTGGCGGCGTTGAGCGAGACGTTCAGAGCCATCGCGTCCGACCGGTCGGTCAAGGTCGTCATCCTCACCGCGGCGGGGCCGGTGTTCAGCGCCGGGCACGATCTCAAGGAGATGACCGCCCATCGCGCCGATCCCGACCGGGGCCGGGCCTATTTCACGGACATTCTCGGGCGCTGTTCGGCCATGATGCAGCAGATCACTGCCCTGCCCCAACCGGTGATCGCGGCCGTCGAGGGCACGGCAACCGCCGCCGGCTGCCAGCTCGTGGCGAGCTGCGACCTCGCCGTCGCGGGCGAGGCGGCGCGCTTCTGCACGCCGGGCGTCCATATCGGATTGTTCTGCTCGACGCCGATGGTCGCGCTCTCGCGCAACCTATCGGCCAAGCATGCGCTGGAGATGCTGCTGCTCGGCGAGATGGTGCCGGCCGGGGAAGCCCTGCGGATGGGGCTGGTCAATCGCGTCGCGCCCGCCGGCGAGGCATTGGCCGAGGCGCGGCGCCTCGCGGCGATCATCGCCTCGAAATCGCCGGCGACGGTCAAGATCGGCAAGCTCGCCTTCTACGAGCAGCGCGAGATGGGACTGAAGGCGGCTTACGACCACGCCTCGGCCGTGATGGTCGAGAACATGCTGGCGCGGGACGCCGAGGAAGGCATCGGCGCCTTCGTGGAAAAGCGCGCACCGGTGTGGGAGGGGGAATGACAAACTCCATGTCATCGCGGCGTTACGCTTCGGTCGCGCGGGGTGACGGCGCGGTTGCCGCATCCTATATCGACCTCGCGCCTTCCCTGCCGCTGAGCCCAGCTTCATGAACCACGCCGCCTATCCCGACAGCCTGATCCGCGCCATCCTGAAATCCGTGAAGCGGGTCGCGCTGGTCGGCGCCTCCGCCAACGAGGCGCGGCCGAGCTGGATCGTGACGAAGTACCTGCTCGACCGCGGCTATGACGTGATCCCGGTCAATCCCGGCCTCGCCGGCCAGACGATCCTCGGCAAGACGGTCTATGCCGCGCTGAAGGACATCCCCGGCCCGATCGACATGGTCGAGATCTTCCGCAATTCGCAAGCCGCCGGGCCGATCACCGACGAGGCGCTGGCGCTCGATCCGCTGCCCAAGGTGATCTGGATGCAGCTTTCGGTGCGCAACGACGAGGCCGCGGCACGGGCCGAGGCGAAGGGCGTCACCGTCGTCATGAACCGCTGCCCCAAGATCGAATACGGTCGCCTTTCCGGGGAGATCGGCTGGCAGGGCATCAATTCGCGCATCCTCTCGGCCAAGAAGCCGGTGCTCGCCGGCAAGGGCTTCCAGAAGCTGACGATCCACCGGCCGGGCACCTGACGCGGCCTGCCGCTCCGAATTGACGCCTCGCGAGCCGTTCGTTAAATCGAACGATCCGTTTTCGACGTCAGACCATAGGGAGCAGCCATGACCGACCGCGCACCGGGGTTCCACACACTCGCCATCCATGCCGGAGCGGCTCCCGACGCGGCGACCGGCGCACGCGCCACGCCGATCTACCAGACGACCTCCTTCGTCTTCGACGATGTCGACCATGCCGCCTCGCTGTTCGGCCTGCAGGCCTTCGGCAACATCTATTCACGCCTCGGCAACCCGACGAATGCGGTGCTGGAAGAGCGCGTCGCGGCGCTGGAGGGCGGCACGGCGGCGCTCGCCGTCGCCTCGGGCCATGCGGCCGAGTTCCTGTGCTTCCACGCGCTGCTGCAGCCCGGCGACGAGTTCGTCGCTTCGCGCAAGCTCTATGGCGGCTCGATCAACCAGTTCAACCATTCCTACAAGAACTTCGGCTGGAACGTGATCTGGGCCGATCCTGACGATCTCGAAGGCTTCGCCGCCGCTGTGACGCCGAAGACCAAGGCGATCTTCATCGAATCCATCGCCAATCCCGGCGGCGTCATCGTCGACATCGCCGCGATCAGCGCGATCGCGAAGAAGCACAACATCCCGCTCGTCGTCGACAACACGATGGCCTCGCCCTATCTGCTGCGCCCGTTCGAGCACGGCGCCGACATCGTCGTGCATTCGGCGACGAAATTCCTCGGCGGCCATGGCAACTCGATCGGCGGCCTGATCGTCGATGGCGGCTCGTTCAACTGGGTCGGCGACGACCGCTATCCGATGCTCTCCAAGCCGCGGCCGGAATATAACGGCATGGTGCTGGGCGAGACCTTCGGCAATTTCGCCTTCGCCATCGCGACCCGCGTGCTCGGCCTGCGCGACCTCGGTCCGGCGCTCTCGCCCTTCAACGCCTTCATGCTGCTGACCGGCATCGAGACCCTGCCGCTGCGCATGCAGAGGCATTGCGAGAGCACGCAGAAGGTCGCCGAGCATCTCCAGAAGCATCCGGCGGTCGAGTGGGTCAGCTATCCCGGCCTGCCCGGCGACAAATATCACGAGCTCGCCAAGCGCTATGCGCCGAAGGGCGCCGGCGCGGTCTTCACCTTCGGGCTCAAGGGCGGCTACGACGCCGGCGTCAAGCTGGTCTCGAACCTCAAGCTGTTCTCGCATCTGGCCAATATCGGCGATACGCGCTCGCTGGTGATCCACCCGGCCTCGACCACCCATCGCCAGCTCACCGACGAGCAGAAGACCGCGTCCGGCGCCGGCCCGCAGGTGGTGCGCCTCTCGATCGGTCTCGAGGATGTCGAGGACCTGATCGCGGATCTGGATCAGGCGCTGGCCTGACCCTTCGCCAATTCCAGGCGGATGCGGGATGCCGTATCCGCCTGCTCCGCCTGGGGCGGGCGCGGCGGGTCACGATAGGTCACGACCTCCTCGGCGATATAGCGCCGCGAGGTCACGTCGTCCGAGCGCACCATCGGAATGAGATGCGCATGGGCATGGGCGAGATCGTTGCCCGTGAACATGAAGGCCACACGCTTGACGCCATAGATCGCCTTCAGCGCCTTCGCCACGCGCTGGCCGAGCTGTACGATCTCGGCCGCGAGTTCGGCAGGCAGGTCGTCGAAATAAGCGTGATGCGTGCGCGGCACGATCTGGACATGGCCCGGCCGGACCGGCGCAATGTCGAGGAAGGCGACGAGATTTTCGGTCTCCGCGACGCGGTGCGCAGGAATGCGCCCTGCCGCAATCTCGCAGAACAGGCAGCGATCAGGCGGCATCGGCCGGTCTCGCGGAACTGCGCGTCAGGTGGACGACCGCCATCGCCAGCACCACGAAGGCGAGCGCCTGATGGGCCAGCCCGGCCCAGAGCGGCACGACCAGCAGCAGTGCAACGATGCCGAGGGCGGCCTGCGCCGTCATCAGCCCCGCGATCGCCGTCGCACGCTTCGCAGCGCTCGATTGTGGGCCGGCCTGCCGCAGCCGAACGGCCTGCCAGAGCGCGAAGGCGAACAGCACATAAGCACCGAGGCGGTGGTTGAACTGCACCAGCGCGACATTGTCGACGAAGTTCTCCCAGAACGGCGTCTGCGCGAAGAGCTGTGAGCCCGGCGGCACAAGCGTGCCGTCCATCAGCGGCCAGGTGTTGAAGGTAAAACCGGCCTTCGAGCCGGCGACGAGCCCGCCAAGCGCGATCTGGATGAAGGTGAGCACCAGCAGAACCCAGGCAACGGCCCTGCTGTCAGTCGTCTCCGGCCGACGCAACGGCGTCAGCGCCGTCGCGAAAGCGACGACCGAAGCGAAGAACAGGCCGGCGAAGGTCAGATGCAGCGTCAGCTTCACCGGTGCGACCGCGTCCATGCCGGGCTGGAGGCCCGACGCGACCATGATCCAGCCGATCGTGCCCTGCAGGCCGAGCAGCAGGCCCATGCCGAACAGCGTCGCGGTCTGCCGGGCGGGCAGTGCGCGGCGCAAGGCGACGACGAGGAAGCCGGCGAGATAGACCAGCCCGATGAAGCGGCCGAGCTGGCGATGGCCCCATTCCCACCAGTAGATGAACTGGAACTGGGCAAGGCTCATGCCCTCGTTGAGGAGCTGGTATTGCGGGCTCGCGCGGTATTTGCCGAATTCCTCGGCCCAGGCATCGGCGGAAAGCGGCGGCATCGCCCCCGTGATCGGCTTCCATTCGGTGATCGAGAGGCCGGAGCCGGTGAGCCTTGTCGCGCCGCCGACCACGACCATCAGGAAAACCAAGCCGGCCACGATCCAGAGCCAGCGGCGGATGCCGGCATGCTCGGCCCTGGCGTCGGCGCGTGTCTGGTCGAGGGCGAGTGTCACGGTCGGGCTTTCGGTCGCAGGCAGGGACATTCATGCGCGCATCGCTTCACAAGCGCGGCTGCCGGTGACATAGACCCGTCGCTCCGGCGCGACAACGCCCGCATTGCCGCAGCAGCCAGGTCTGCCCCGTGGAGAGCCCGATGAAACAACGCAACCGCAAGCTGCTCGGGACCGTGCTGATCCTCGTCTTCGTCTGCGTCTATGCGCTCGTCGCGATGGCGCTGGCGCAGGGGCGGATCACCGAGGCGTCGAAGCCGGTGCAGACCATCGCCTATATCGTGCTCGGCCTCGCCTGGGTGCTACCGCTGTTGCCGCTGATCAAGTGGATGGAACGCAAGGACGAGGCTTGATCGTTATCAGGCGACGTCCAGTTCCCGCCCCCTGTTGCGCAGCCAGAACGGCAGCCCCGACAGCATCGCCCGCAGAGCCGCCTCGTTCTGGTGGAGACCATTAAGCGAGACCCGCGGCAGGGCGTGGAGATGGCCGGCATGCTCGGGCAGGAGATGTCCGGGTCGCGTGGTCACCGCGCTCTCGAATCCCGCCTCCGCGACAAGCGCGAAGTCGCGCGGGCCGGCCGAGCCGGGATCGCCGACCGGATAGGCGAAATGGCGAATCGGGATGCCCAGTTCCGCCTCCAGGCGCTCCTTGCTCCCCACGATCTCGCCGCGCGCGACATCCTCATCGTGCTTCGCCAGCATCGGATGCGTCAGGGTATGAGCGCCGATGGTGACGCCCGGCGCGCCCGACAAGGCCCGCAACGTCTCCCAGGGCAGACACTCACGCTCGACCAGGGCGACGGGGTCGATGCCGGCCTCGGCCGCGAGAGTGGAAATCGCTGACAGCAGAATCGCTTCCGGGCCGCGGCGCAGACGCCAGTAGAGCTTCGCAAAAGCGCGGCTCTTCTCGGCGTCGGTTTCGGTCCGCGCGGTGAAGCGGCCATCCGGCAAAGCGACATTCACACGCGGCAGGGCCCGGAGCGCCTCCTCCAGCTCCAGCCACCAGAGCCGTGCCGTGCGGTCGGCGAAGCCCGGCGTCACGAACAGGGTCCAGGGCGCCTCGTGCTTGGCGAGCACGGGCCAGGCTTCCTCGACATTGTCGCGATAGCCGTCGTCGAAGGTCAGCGCGACGAAGAAGCGACCGGGCCTGGGATTGCGAAGGCGCGCCAAGGCCTCCTGCAACGAGACGATGTCGTAGCCTTCGGCCCGGATCAGGCGCAACGCGTGATCGAGGAAGTCCGGGGTGATATCGAGCAGAGCGTTCGGCGCGAAACCGCGCGTCTGCGCCGCCCGGACATGGTGCAGGGTCAGGATCACGCCCTGCCCTTGCGCGAAGCCACGGCTCCAGCGGTCGGCGCCCGTCGCCGCCATCATCCGGAATGCGGCCGCGATGGCCCTGTGACGCCCGTTCATCGCCGCCAACTTCTACCGCCCCTTTGCAACCCCCCGCTAACGCTATCGCGCGATCGCGCGGCCGGGCCGGGCGAGTGTGGCCGATCCGTTCACAATGACGGGTTAAGGACGCTTACATCTGTTCTGCTCGCACGGGCGAAGGACGCATGCCCACCATCGCCGCACCAACGTCGGCCCCGTCGGACGCGATCACCGCCAGCAGCGCCGCACCGCGCCCCTGGGCCTCGATCGCGATCGAGACCGACATCGCCGCGCTTGCGGAAACATGGCGCGCCTTCGAGGCGACCGCGCTGGTGACCCCCTATCAGAGCCATGACTGGGTCAGGCATTTCGCCGGGACGATCGGCGCGGCCCATGACATGGCCCTGCGCTACGCCCTGGTGCACGACGCCGCCGGAGCGCTCTGCGCGCTGCTGCCGCTTACCGTCACGGGGCGCAGCGGCTTCCGCTTCGCCGAGTTCATCGGCGGCAAGCACGCGAACTACCATATGGGGCTATACGCGCCGGGTTTCGCCGCACAGCTCGATGCGGCGCTAACCACGCAGATGCTGACGGAGATCGGCAACGCCATCGGCGGGCTCGACGCGCTGGCCTTCGTCAACCAGCCTGTCACCTGGCAGGGTGCCAACAATCCCGCTGCGCAACTCGCCGCCGGTCCGAGCCCCAGCCGTGCCTACAAACTCGCCCTGATCCCTGGCGACGGCGACGCGACGCTCAAGCGCTCGATGAGCAGCCATGCCCGCAAGAAGCTCAAGAACAAGCACAGCCGCTTCAAGGATTTCGGGCCATCGACGCTGGTACGGGCGGCAACGCCCGAAGAGATCACGCGCATCATCGACGCCTTCCTGTCACAGAAGGCCGAGCGCTTCCGCAGCATGGGCGTGCCCGATCCCTTCGCCGAGCCGGCGATGCGCGCCTTCCTGGAGCGGGCGGCGATGGCATGCGGCAGCGCTCGCCCGTCGATCGAACTCTATTCCCTCGATCTGGCCGGCCGCTCGGTGGCGACCTATGTCGGCGCGCTACAGGGCGATCGCTTCTCCGGCATGGCAACCTCGTTCGACATGGCCAGCGAAACCGTCAAGACCAGCCCGGGCGAGTTGCTGCTGGCCGAACTGATCCGCCTGAAAGCCCGCGAGGGTATCGCGGTCTTCGATCTCGGCGTCGGCGAAGCCCGCTACAAGACGACCTTCTGCGACGACCATGACGATCTCGTCGACAGCTTCCTGCCACTGACCTTCAAGGGCCGTGTCTTCGCCCGGATCGCCCGGACGAAGCGGGACTTGAAGCGGCGGATCAAGCGCTCGCCGATGGCACTGAAGCTCGCCCAGCGCGCATCGGGCTGGCTCAGGAACAGGCGCTCCGAGGAGGAGTAGGGCCGCCTTGCTCCCTCACGCGCCGACGGGCATTTCCGTGCGCGAAACCGGGGGCATGGGCACGCCGCCCTCGGCGTCGAGGATCAGCGTGACCGGCGCTTCGGTCAGTTCGCTCAGGCGGTAGGCCGTCTCGAGGGCATGGCCGTTGCCGACCTGCCCGCTCATGACGAGCCCGGCCTGCGCCCGGCGGGCGACCGGCGCCAGCACCGTGCCGTCATCGTGGGAGGCGGCGGCGACCAGCACCCAGTCATAGGTCTCGCAGAGCGCATCGAGCGCGACATCGACCAGATCGGGCGCTGCCAGAACCGCAGCGCGGCCGGCCCGGCCGGCGCCGATACGATGCAGCCGCGAGCCGGACGCCCGGGTGATGATGTCAGAGAACAGGGCCTCGCCGGCAAGCAGCTCCGAGAAGCCGGCCTCCCCGCCCCCGTGATCCGAGGACAGGTCGACGAGCACGCAGCGGCAGCGCTGGGCGAGCAATTCGGCGAGATCGCGCGGCCTGGCGGCCCCATCACCCGCGCCATCCAAAACCAGCGCCAGGGGCGCCATGCCGCGCGCCGGCTCGTGGGTCCGCTCGGCGATCTCCGCCAGCGTCAGTTCGGGCCGATCGAGGTCGAGCCGGGTCTGACCGAGCTTTCCAGCATGTGTGAGCAAACCGGCGACACGCGCCTGGCGCGGCGCGCCCGGCACCGGGTCAGGCGCGCCCAGCTCATCTTCCGACGAGCCGGCGGACACCCAGCGCGGTCCGCGCGGAGCGTCCGGCAGGGACCTGCCCTGGCCATTGAGCAATTCGCGGGTCACGATCGTCGCAAGCGCGATCAGGAAGGTCGCGAGCGTCGCGACCAGCACCACCGGCACTTTCTTGGGGAAGGACGGCTCGGTCGGCTCCACGGCGCGCGAGATGATGCGCGCATCGGCCGGCGTCGCATTCATCGTGTCGCGCGCGACGGCCTCGCGATAGCGCTGCATGTACTGCTCGAGCTGCTCGCGCAGGGTGCGGGCCTCGCGCTCCAGCGCGCGCAGCTGCACTTCACTGTCATTGGCGCTGGAGACGTTCTTCTTCTGGCCGTCGAGCGCGGCCTGGAAGCTCTCGACACGCTGGCCGGCGATCTTGGCTTCGTTCTCGAGCGTGCGCACCGTGCGCTCGGCAGCGGCACGCAGCTGGCCTTCGAGGTCGAGAAGCTGGGCGTTGAGTTCCTTGATCCGCGGATGCTCCGGCAGGAGGCTGCGTGATTCAGCTGCGATCTGGGCGCGCAGGTTGACGCGCTGCTCGATCAGCCGGCGGACGAGGTCGTTATTGGCGACATCCGGGATCTCGAAGGTGCGCCCCTGCTTGATGGCGTCGCGGATCAACCCCGCCTTGGCCTGCGACTCCGCCTGCTGGCTGCGAGCGCTGGAGAGCTGCGCCGACAGGTCGGTGAGCTGCTGGGACGAGATGGTCGTATTGTTGGGGCCGGAGAACAGACCGTTTTTCGAGCGGTAATCCTCGACCTTGGCCTCGGCCTCGGCGACGCGCTTGCGCAGGGGCTCGATCGTGGTCGAGAGCCAGTTCGAGGCGCTGCGGGCGTTCTCCTGCTTCGCTGCTTCCTGGAACTCCAGATAGGTCTCGGCGATGGTGTTGGCGCCCTTGGCGGCAAGCGCCGCATCGCGCGAGGTGAACTCGACGGAGACGATGCGCGAGCGGCCGACGGGGTAGACCAGCAAACGGTCATAATATTTCTCGAGGACACGCTCCTCCGGAGAGCGGTCGGCCGGATGGCCGCCGAGCCCGATCATCACGGCGAGCTTGCGCATGGCGCTCAACGCACCGACCCCTGAATCGAACTCGCCATTGCCGACCAGCCCGATCCGCTTGATCGCCTCGCGCGCCAGGTCACGGGACATGATGACCTGGACCTGGCTCTGCACGGCCTCGGAATCGAACTGGCCGCTATCGGTCTGGGTCTGCCCCGGCAGGGCATAGAAGCCGCCGCGGCTCTCCAGCAGCAGCTTCGCTTCGCCGGTATAACGCGGCGTCACCACGTTCACCGCGACGAAGGACAGGCCGAGCGCGGCGAGCGTCGGCGCGATGATCCAGAACTTGCGGCGCTTGATCGCCGCCCAGAGGGCGGAGAGATCGAGCATGTCGCCCCGGCTTTCGCCGGCGCCGCGCGCATCAATCCCAGCTTGAGCGGTCATGGGCCCACCTATCGACGCAAAACTCCTGTCCCTCGGAAGGGACGCGGGCGACATTGAACGCTCAGTAAGCCTAATGAACCCCTAACGATCTCATCGCCTTAGTTAACATCACTGGCGGAGCAGCCGCCCTTTCCGCCCTCGACGCCGACCACGGCGGGGCGATTCGATTCCAGCCAATCCAAGCCCCAAGACCGGCTCTCAGGGGCGAGAAGAGCGGCGTCGCACCCTTTAATCTGCGCGGGCAACCCTCACCGGCGAAACGAGATTTCCCACCCAGCCGTCCCTTCAATCGTAAACGACAGGCGTGCCCATCAGCCGCCATCGCACTCCTCGACAGCCCGCGATCGGCGATTTCGGGGCGCAAGGCCCGGCACATGGCAACGAAGATTAACGACCCGTTACAGCCACCCCGACCGGCGGCTTCATCGGCCCTTCAGCCAGAGAAGCGAATCTTGAGTCGTTCGATCAAACGTGTCGCCATGATCGGGCCGCTGCCGACTGCAGCTACCCCCACAGCCAAGCAGTCGGCAGCGTTTTCGCGCGCCCTTTCCTTCCAGAACGATCTCGACCGGCACCGCCGCCTGGCCGGCCGATGCCCGCGGGAAGTGTTTGTTAACCATGCCGAGCCTAAAGATCAGGCCAGTTCTGCACGGGTAAGCCAGTGATGAGTCGACGCCTCGCCTCTCTCGCCTTGGCCGCCGCCATGACTGCGGGCGCTTGCGCGCCTCGCTATCCGGCGTCGGACTATGCGCTCGCCGAGCCGGCTGGCCCTTACCGGCTCGCCAGTGGCGACCGGCTGCGCATCATCGTCTTCGGACAGGACAATCTCTCCAATATCTATGCGGTCGACGGTGCCGGGCGGATCGCCATGCCACTGATCAACACCATCGAGGCGCAAGGGCGCACGACACAGCAGCTCGCACAGGCGATCGAGGCCAAGCTGCGCGGCGGCTATCTGCGCGAGCCCAAGGTTTCGGTCGAAGTCGATACCTACCGGCCGTTCTTCGTGCTCGGCGAGGTCACCACGTCCGGCCAGTTCCCCTATGTGAACGGCATGACCGTGCAGACGGCCGTTGCCATCGCCGGCGGCTTCACGCCGCGCGGCCTGCGCTCCTCTGCCGAAGTGACGCGCCAGATCGAGGGCCAGACCGTGACCGCGACCGTGCCGATCACCTATCCGGTCCAGCCCGGCGACACCATCGTCATCAAGGAACGCTGGTTCTGAGATCGCGCCGCGCCCCATGACGGACAGCCCGGCTTCCCGCCCCTTGAGAATCCTGCATGTCTTCCGGGCACCGCTCGGCGGGCTGTTCCGGCACGTTCTCGACGTCGCCCGCGGCCAAGTCGAACGCGGGCACGATGTCGGCATCTTCTGCGATTCCAGCACCGGCGGGGCACGAGCCGATGCGACCTTCAGCGAACTTGGCGGCCAGTTGACGCTGGGCGTGACGCGCGTGCCGATGTCGCGTTACCCCAGCATCACCGACCTCAAGGCACAGCTCTCCGAGATATCGCTGCGGCGGCGCCTCGCACCGGATGTCGTGCATTGCCACGGCTCGAAAGGCGGGGTCTATGGCCGAATCCCGGCCCTGTTTTCGCCCGGCCGGCGCTATGTCACCGCCTACACGCCCCATGGCGGCAGCTTCAACTACAAGCCCGGCAGCACGGAGCATAAGGTCTATATGAGCGTCGAACGCCTGCTCGAAGGCGCGACCGACATGTTCCTGTTCGAGAGCCGCTTCATCGCCGGCCGTTTCGAGGCCCATGTCGGCCACCTGCCGCGCACGGACCACCGGGTCGTTCTCAACGGCGTCTCCGATGCGGAATTCGAGCCGATCGACCATGTCGCGGCGGAATTCGACCTGCTCTATCTCGGTGAGTTGCGCTCGGCCAAGGGCGTCGACACACTGATCGATGCGTTGGCGCTGCTGCGCCAACGGGACAATCTGACGCCGCGCATCCTGATCATCGGCTCCGGGCCGGACGAAGACGAGTTGAAGCGGATGACGCGCGAGCGCGGCATCGCCAACCAGTGCGTCTTCGAGCCGCCGGCCCCCATCCGCAAGGCGCTGGCCCGCGCCCGCGCCATGGTGATCCCGTCGCGGGCCGAGTCCCTGCCCTATGTCATCCTGGAAGCGGCCGCGGCGGCCCAGCCGCTGATCTCGACCGATGTCGGCGGTATCGGCGAGATCTACGGCCCCAATCATCGCCAGCGATTGATCCCGGCCAACGACCCGACGATCCTTGCCGGGGCGATCCGGGCGATGCTCGACACGCCGGACGCCGAGCGCCTGGCCCAGGCGGCCGACCTCGCCGGCCATGTCCACCAGAACTTCCGCCTGGACGACATGATCGACGGCGTCATCGCCGCCTATCGCGATGCGCTGCAGACGCGCGGCATATCCTGAAGCCCCGCTTCAGACCATCTTCAGCGCGACGACGCCGCCAACCACGAGCAGGATGCCGAGCCAGCCCACCGGCCTGATGCGCTGGCCGAAGACCAGCGCGCCGATGATCGCGGTGACTACCAGACCCGCTCCGCCCCAGACCGCATAGGCGACCGACAGGTCCATGCCCTCGATCGCCTGGGCGAGCGCCGCGAAGGCGCCCATGACGAGAACGATGCCGCCGGCGCCCATGGTGCGACGGGCCATGCCATCCGAGAGCTTGAGCAGATAGGTGCCGCCGATTTCGAGCATGACGGCCAGCAGCAGCCAGAGGAAAGGCGCAGCCTGCGCGAAGGAAGCGATCACACGAGCCTCCCGTCACCCTCGCTGTGTTCGTGCCCCACTCCGTTCTCGATGAGGAGAATGCCGGCCAGGATCGCGGCAAGGCCGGCCGCGCGAGCGGCGGTCAGATGCTCGCCGAAGAGCACATGGCCAATCAGCGCGATGCCGACGATCCCGAGCCCTTCCCAGACGGCATAGGCGACCGCCATCGGGATGACCCGCAACGCAATGCTGAGCAGGATGAAGGAGAAGCCGATCAGGATCAACGGCAGCGTGCCGACGAGCCATGAGGTGGAGACGGCCGACTTCAGCGCGGCCGTCGCGACGATCTCGACGGCGATCGCCGCGAGCAGAACCAACCAATGAAAAGACATGTTGCACACGGGCGAAGCCGGCGCTGGACGTCACGGGTGCGACGCAGGGACAGCCAAGCAATCGTTAGAGTTTTAAATCGACGGATCCAAAAAGAAGACTGAGCCGGAGAATTACTCCAGCAACCGACGCCATAGGCAAAAACACCTGTCGGGGCGTGGCGCTCTTCTTGAGCGTTATATGCTTCTCAGACACTCATCGACAGCCAATATGCCTATGCCGCTCTATTCTGTCAACACGCGATCACTTGCAATAACAATCACTTGCGGGAAAATCGAAGCTTTTTCAGGCGTTTTAAACCTGCGCCAAATCACTGGCCGACCAAGACAAAATCCACTTTTTCGCCATCCGTTTTTTGCAGGGTACGCAGAGCCCCGCCACAGGCGCCATCGGCCCGCCCCGGCGGTTTACGAATCCACCGAAACAGCAAGCGGTCGGATTAAACGTTCCGTGAGCAATTTCGGATACAGCCGAACCGGGATCGCCGCACTCCGGCGCGGCGCTCCGAGTTGAGGGTGTAAGAGTCATGGGGACTTTCGACGTCCGCGATATGATGAAGGCGGATGCGGCCGCCTCGGCCTCGCCGGCCATGTTCGGCGGGTCCGACAAGAGCCAGACGCGGCGCTTCCACCCGCTGGCCGAACGCATCGCGGCCATTCCCGTCAAGCCGACGCTGTCGCCCGTGATGATCGAAGGCGCGGCGCGGCTGCTCGACCTGATCGCCGTGCTCGGGACCGGCGGGCTGATCTACTGGCTCTATGCGGCCGGCAAGGTCGAGTACACGCTGCCCTATCAGGTGACGGTCGCAGCGTTGGCTCTCGGCTCGCTTGCGGTCTTCCAGGCGCTGCAACTCTACCCGATCGGAGCGCTGCGCCATTTCATCGGCAGCGGCGTGCGCCTGGTCGCCGGCTGGACGATGCTGTTCCTGGTCGCGCTCGCGGCCTTCTTCTTCCTGAAGATCGGCGACCAGGTTTCGCGCGGCTGGCTGATCGGCTTCTATTTCGCCGGTGCCGGCGCCCTGCTCGCCGGGCGCGCCATCACGACGACGGGCGTACGCTATCTCACCCGCACCGGCCGGCTGGAGCGGCGCACGGCCATCGTCGGTGGCGGCGAGGCCGGCGAAGCGCTGATCCGCGCCCTGGAAAGCCAGAAGGATACGGGCCTGCGCATCTGCGGCGTCTTCGACGACCGTAACGACGAGCGCTCGCCCGATCTCGTCGCCGGCTACCCCAAGCTCGGCACGATCGACGACCTCGTCGAATTCGCACGCCGCACCAAGCTCGACCTCGTCATCTTCACCCTGCCGATCTCGGCGGAGGCGCGGCTCCTGACCATGCTGCGCAAGCTCTGGGTGCTGCCGATCGACATCCGCCTCTCGGCGCATCTGTCGAAGCTGCGCCTGCGGCCGCGCTCCTATTCCTATTTCGGCGCCGTGCCGGTGCTCGACGTTTTCGACCGCCCGATCGCGGACTGGGACATTGTCGTCAAATGGGCGTTCGACAAGGTCGTCGGCACGCTCGCCCTGATCGCACTCTCGCCGGTGATGCTGGCGACGGCGGTCGCGATCAAGCTCGACAGCAAGGGGCCGGTGTTCTTCCGCCAGAAGCGCTACGGCTTCAACAACGAGACTGTCGACGTCCTGAAGTTCCGCTCGCTGCGCAACGACATGGCCGACCATAACGCTGCCAAGCAGGTCACCAAGGACGATCCGCGCGTGACGCGCGTCGGCCGCTTCATCCGCAAGACCTCGATCGACGAATTGCCGCAGCTCCTGAACGTCGTGTTCAAGGGCGACCTGTCGCTGGTAGGCCCGCGGCCGCATGCGATCCATGCCAAGGCCTCGAACCGCGCCTATGAGCAGGTGGTGGACGGCTATTTCGCGCGTCACAAGGTCAAGCCCGGCATTACCGGCTGGGCCCAGATCAACGGCTGGCGCGGCGAGACCGACACCGAGGAAAAGATCCAGCGGCGCGTGGAGCACGACCTCTACTATATCGAGAACTGGTCAGTGCTGCTCGACCTCTACATCCTGGCGAAAACGCCCTTCTCGCTCCTGACCAAGAACGAGAATGCCTATTGAGCGCGCTGGCGCAGAACCAGCCGCAGGCAGACCGGGCCCCGCGCCTGGCGATTTCCTACGCCGCCATCAAGCGCGGCACCCTCTGGCTGCTCGGCGCCGCCAGCGGACTCGCCCTGGTCGAGCCCTCGCCCTACGAGATCGTCTTCCTGCTGGCACTGTTCGTCTTCGCCCTCACCGGCATCCGGTTCTCGCAGAAGCTCCTGCCGCTCGCGATCCTGCTGCTCGGCTACAATATCGGCGGCATCCTCTCGCTCATTCCCTGGATGGGCGACGGCGACTCGGTGCGCTTCACGGCGGTGTCGGTCTATCTGATGATCACCTGCGTCTTCATCGCCGGGATCATGTCCCAGGATGCGGCCGGCCGACTGGAGACACTGCGCCGCGGCTGGCTGTTCGCCGCCTGGATCGCAGGATTTGCGGGGCTGCTCGGTTATTTCGACATCGCCGGGCTCGGCTCGATCTTCACGCTCTATGGCCGCGCGGCGGGAACGTTCAAGGACCCCAACGTGTTGGGCCCCTATCTGGCCCTGCCGATCGTCTATGTGCTGCAGCGCATCCTGACCGGACAGGTCGGCATGGCGCGCGGCCTGATCACGCTGAGCATTCCGCTCGCCGCGCTGTTCTTCACCTTCTCGCGCGGCGCGTGGGGCGTACTCGTCGTCTCGACGGCGCTCATGATCGCCCTCACCTTCCTGACCGCTTCGCGCGCCGCCAGCGGGCGCCGGATCGTCGCAATGTCGCTGGCGGCGCTCGTCGTCATGGTGGTCGCGCTGCTGATCGCGCTGTCCTTCGAGGACATCCGCAACGTCTTCGATGCGCGCGCCAGCCTCGACCAGGAATATGACCAGGGCGTCACGGGGCGCTTCGGCAACCAGTTGCGCGCCATCCCGATGCTGCTGGACGCGCCGAACGGCTTCGGGCCGCTGCAGTTCCGCTGGCTCTTCAACCAGGCCGATCCGCACAACGTCTACATCAACGCCTTCGCCTCCTATGGCTGGCTCGGCGGGCTGTCATGGGTCGCCCTCATGGTGGCGACCTGCTATGTCGGCTGGCGGGTGGTGTTCCGGCCCGGCCCGACCCAGCTCCACGCCATCGCGATCTGGTCCGTGCTCTTCGTCACCATCCTGCAGGGCTTCCAGATCGACAGCGACCACTGGCGGCACCTCTATCTGATGCTCGGACTGATCTGGGGCCTGGCGGCGCTCGGCCCCGGCGAGGGCGGCGCGGAGGGACGCTCTTGACGGCGTCCGCGCCACCAGCCAGCGGAACGGCACCCTCCGGCCAGATCGACAGCATCCAGGCCCTGCGCGCGATCGCCGCGCTGCTGGTCGTCCTCGGCCATGCCGCCCATGAGACGGAGGCGATCGGCGCGCGCGTGGGCCTGCCCGCCATCGACCTGTCCTTCATGCGCTGGGGCATCGGCGTCGACATCTTCTTCGTGATTTCCGGCTTCATCATGGTCCACACCTCGGCCGAGCTGTTCGGCCGGCCGGGAGCATGGCGGATATTCCTCACCCGGCGGATCGCCAGGATCGTGCCGCTCTACTGGCTCCTGACCAGCATCCTGCTGCTCGGCGGCCTCGCCGTTCCCCAGCTCCTGAACGTTCCGCTCGGCGACTGGCAGCACATCCTCGCCTCCTATCTCTTCATCCCGAGCCTGCGCGGCGGCGACGAGACCAGGCCGGTGATGGCGCTGGGCTGGACGCTCAATCTGGAAATGTTCTTCTACGTGCTGTTTGCCGGGGCGATGCTGCTGCCCCTGCGGCGCGGAATGACCGCGCTCACGCTCGTCATCGGCGGCCTCGCCCTGGCGGGGATGCTGCTGCAGCCGGAGCAGGTACAACTCGCCTTCTGGACGCAGCAGATCATCCTCGAATTCCTGTTCGGCTGCCTGCTGGCGCTGCTTCACAGGCAAGGCGTGAGCCTTCCGGGACCGGGCGCTGCGTTGCTGGTGGTTCTCGGCTTCGCCGCCATGTTCAGGCTTCACGGCCTCGACGCCGGGGAAACGACCCTGCCGGCGCTGCGCTGGGGCATCCCCGCCGTGATGATCGTCGGCGGTGCGGCGCTCTATCGCGGCGCTCCGCCGCGCCTGGCACTGCTCCTCATCGGGCTCGGCAACGCCTCATACAGTCTCTATCTGTTCCACCCCTTCGCGCTGCGCCCGCTGCGGGAGGTCTGGATCAGGCTGGTCGGCGGGTCGCTGCCACTGGAGATCTACATCGCGGTCGCGATCCTGGTCGCAGCCGTTGCATCCACCCTGCTCTATCGCTGGGTCGAACGCCCGATCGGGCGCAGGCTGCGTTTCCCCTCCACCAGGGGCACGGCACGCGAACAGCGGCCGGCGATGGATGGATCACGCTGGGCAAAAGACGGCGAAGCCGGCCATACCGCAGGCTGAGGCAGGTCCTCTCCAGCCCGGTCGAAGCCGTCTCGAGGCCGGCGAAGCGGGCTCAGCCCCGGCCCTTTCGGACGACGACATAGGCGTAGGTCGTCACGAAGCTCCAGCCGACACGCGCCGCCAGCGCATTGAAGACGTGATCGACCTGCTTCAACCCCGGCATCCGGTCGAAATAGCCGTGGCCCCAGAAGCGCTGGACATGGGTTTCGGCGAAGCCGGCCCGCTTCAGCATCGGCTCGAGCAAGGCCGGGTTGCCGCGGCACCAATCATAGAGCGCTGGGAATTTCGGATCGCCGCCACCGTCGCGACGCGCCGGGAACAGGGCGTGGACGATGGCGTGCGAGACCTTCTCCGGCAGGACATGGTTCAGGGCGAAGACCGGCGCCCAGAGCGTCGGGAAGAAGGCCAGCGCGACGCCGCCGGGCGCCAGCAGCTCATGGATATTGGCCCAGGCCCGCTCGACCCCGTCGACATGTTCGAAGACCATGCGCGACACCATCATGTCATAGCCGCCGCGCGCGACGTCCGGCTCGCTCAGGTCCCCGGCGATGTCGAAGCGTGCGGTCTTGAGTCCCCGCGCCGTCAGCGCCAGCTCGCCGGCATCGATATCGTTGACGATCAGGTCGATGCCGTTGCGGGCGGCCTGTTCCTGGGTGAACAGCGGATCGCGGCCGCCGCCGATCTCGCAGACGCGGCGCAGGCCGAACTGATGCGCGAGCCCGAGGATGGTCGCCTCATAGTGGTCCCAGGCCCATTGCGAATGCCAATCGGGCTTGATCCCGGTGAAGAAGTTCGCAAGCGAGCCGGAGGCTTCCGTCGTCTCCCGACGGCCCGGCCCGGCGTCCGTGATCGCAAGACTCGCCATGGACATGGTCGCTTCCGCCTGTTCGTGCCCTGCCCGCCCCGCCCGCAACATTGGCTGCGCGACGGCGCGAGGGCAACGACAAGCCTAAGGAAGGGTTAATCACGGGAGAAGCCGCAACGACGCGAGCGAAGGGCGAATCCATCGTTCGGACGCAGACCCGGCCCATCCCGCATAGCCGACGAGGTCTCGCAGTTCGTGAAGGTGTCGCTCTAGAACAGCCCCCGAACAGGCGAGTCGCAGACGGGGCCGCAGAGGCCGCAAAAATCCCCGATCCGCCCTCATTTGAAGGATCGGATTTTCTCAACGATTTCAGGGATTTGAATGGTCGGAGCGAGAGGATTCGAACCTCCGACCCCTTGTCCCCCAGACAAGTGCGCTAACCGGGCTGCGCTACGCTCCGACGGGTCGGCTTATAGTGGCGAGGCGCGGCAGATGCAATGCGCTTCGAGACGATCATGAACAATCGCGTTGCATCATGGCGATGGCTCGTCTCGACCCGGCCGTGTCCGCCGCGCTAACAGCGCCGGGCCCGCACTCGAATCGCATGTCGGATTCTTTCGTACGCACCCCCAAATGGGGGATGTCCGGACGCCCAGACTGCGCTTCTGTGGGGCACTTAGGCAAGGCCCATGCTCGCTCAGGACGAAGATCCCGCACACGTCACCGGCTTCACCGTGCCGCACTGGCTGCTGTCGGCGATCAACGCTACAGCGGCCCTGATCCTGATTCTCGGAACCTGATCCAGGCGTCGCACCGGCCTTTCGAAAGCGGACACCCCAAATGGGGGCTGCGCGAACACTTGCGTTGGAGCGATGATGAAAGTGCGGCTCCGGGTCATTCAGTCATGAAACACAAGCAACAGATGTCGCTTATCGCGCGGCGCGCTCAAATCCGGCGTGCGGTCGCCGGACGGAAAGATCCCGCTTCGGCGCAGCCGGCGGTCCGCCCGGTCCTGCGCCTGGTCTCCTCGAGCTCCGAAGCCGAGCGAAACCAGCATGACGAACATCGCGAACTGACCTCGGCTGTCGAATAATCGCCGGCTTCCGATTACGGAGCGCGTTCAGGCAATGGTCATCTGCGATGGCCCTTGATGCCGACGCGGCACGCGGATTGCGGC
>JAEWKP010000063.1 GCA_023393655.1 Pseudomonadota bacterium
CAACGAAAAAGGGGAGCAGCTCGCGCCGTCCCCTTTTTCGCCGGCTGTGAGGCCGCCCGGTCGTGCCGGGCGGCTGACTCACGCCCCCCTCCACCTCGTGCCGCGCATGCTGTCCGCATCCGCGAAATCCGGGGCAATTGATGCGCATTTTAACGATCATCCACAATCCTAACACTTGATTAACCCTAACGACCCTGCCGCCTCCCCCGACTCAGGCGGCGGTGGCAAGACGGCACGGCGAATGCGTCAGCGATCTTCCGAGAGATTGATTCGTCTTCCTTTCGAACGGTTCCGCGTCGTCTTCGGACGCAAGGCCGCTCCAGGGAGAGACAGACGGCGATATGGGCACAGGATGAAGAACGCGAGCACACGTCTGGTTTTCGAATATTGGGACGGGTTGCGCGGCGACCGGGCCGCGCCGGAACGCGGCGAGATCGAGCCTGGAGCCTTGCGGCATGCCCTCGCCGACACCTTCGTGCTAGAGAACGAGCCGATCGGCCCGGTCTTCCGGCTCGCCGGGACGCGGCTCTGCGCCCTGATCGGCAGGGAATTGCGCGGCCGTGCCTTCACCGCGCTCTGGGCCGATGTCGAGGCCCAGGGCGACATGCGCCGCCTCGTCCAGACCGTGATGGACGAGAGCGCCGGGGCGGTTGCCGGCCTCTCGGGCAAATCGGCCACCGGCACGCCGATTTATCTCGAACTGCTGCTGCTGCCGCTGCGCTATCGGGGCCGCACCCATGCCCGCGTTCTGGGCGCGCTCTCGCCTGCCCTGTCGCCGGACTGGCTCGGTCTCGATACCATCGAATCGATGCGGATGATCTCGCTCAGGATGCTCTGGCCTGCGGCGGCCGCGCGCCCGCCAGTCTCGCCGCGCCGTGCCGAACCGCCTCGCCTCGTGGTATTGCCGGGCGGGCGGGCCTGATCTGAACGTTACGTTAACCCAGCCCGCCTAGGATCACCCGGGAATCCAGGTCGGTAATTGATGTTGAGCGCCCTCAAAACGCCCCGTGCGGCTGCTTTCCCTGCTGAGCGCAGGCGGCATTTCCGTATGAAGGTCGTGCTGCTGGGGCGCTACATGCTGCCGAACCGCATGGAATATCCCTGCCAGTCGATCGACATTTCACCTGGCGGCGTCCATCTCGCGGCGCCGGCCAAGGCCCGGCCCGGCGAACGCGTCATCGTCTATCTCGAGCATCTCGGCCGCATCGAGGGCACCTGCGTGCGCACCACGGCCGAAGGTTTCGCGATGACCATTACCGCGACCAGCCGCAAGCGCGAGAAATTCACCGCGCAATTGACCTGGCTGGCCAATCGCGAAGAGCTCGGCCTGCCCGAGGATCGCCGCCACGAGCGCATCGTGCCGCGCAATCCGCGTTCGGTTCTGACGATGGATGACGGCGCCGAGCATATCGTCCGCATCATCGACATCTCGCTCTCGGGCGCCGCCTTCTCCAGCGACCTCGACTTGCCGATCAACACGCCGGTTCGCCTGGGCACGACACCGGCGCGCGTCGTGCGCCGCTTCGATGGCGGCTATGCCGCCGAATTCCGCTTCCCGCTCTCGGCCGACCTGCTCGACGAGAACCTGGAGCTCTGAAGCCCGCGCTGCGGGCCTCCTGCCCTTTCCGCATCGCCTTCAAGCACGTCGCTTCGCGTCGGCAGCCTTGAACAACGCGGTCTGATCGGCCTCGGCCTTGCGGAAGGCCGGGCGATCGGTGATGCGGGCGACATAGGCTTCCGTCGCCGGCCGGTCGCCGAAGGCGCGGAGCTTCTCGACCCGCAGCACATCCGCCATCAGCAGATCCGCGACGGTGAAGCGGCCGGCAGCGAGCCACTCGCGCTCGCCCAGAAGCGTTTCGAGCTGGCCGAGGCGCATCTCGAGCCATCCCGTCAATTGATTGTCGGGAGCACCGGTTACTGTCAGGAACCACCAGGGCACGGCGACCATCTCGATCGAATTGAGCGCGGCCAGTGTCCATTGCAGCGTTTCCGCTTCTCCGATCGGATCGATCGGCATCAGCGTCTCGCTTTTCCGGGCGAGATGCAGCAAGCCTGCCCCGCTCTCGAACAGCTTCACCTTGCCATCGTCCAGGAACGGAATCTGGCCGAAGGGCTGGCGCGCGAGATGGTTGGTCTCGCGACCGTCGAACGGGACGGTGCGAACGTCGTAGGCGAGACCGGCTTCCTCGCACGCCCATCTCAGCCTGAGGTCGCGGACGAAACCCCACACGCCCTTGGGCACCCAATCATAGGTCCAGATCGTCAGTGCAGTCATAGCGGCAAGCCTTTCGAACCTGAGTCGATCGGGAACAATTCCTCATCGCAGGCTGGCGTTCCACTCGATGCTGCGGCCCTCTCCACGGCTACGCCCGGAATCGGTGGGTCAACCGGCTCCTTCCCGCCCCTCGGCGCGGTAACGAATGAGTAGGTTAATCGACCCTTTCAGCACAACGAACAATTAATAGTTAACACCTGGTTGTGCCATCGCATCGAATCATTACTTCCGATTTCGAACAAGGTTGATCCTGATTTTTACTTGGACGCCCAACCGGCCGAATACATAAATTTGTACGTATCCATTTCAGTTCGAATCCATCTGCCGCCGCGCATCGTCTCCCCGGGACAGAAAGGGGACGACATGCTCTCACTCCATCGCAATCTGATTGGTACCGCACTGGCCGCCATGGTCGTCATGACCGGCGCAGCCTCAGCACAGGCCCAGGGCTCGGCCGGCATCCCGGTGGCGAGTCTTCCGGCCAATGCTTCCGGCGACGCCCGCGCACCCTATGCCTGGACGGATTTCTGCAAGCGTATGCCATCGGAATGCCGCGTCGACACCCGTGAGGCCGAGCGGATTGAAGTGAACTCCAAGCTCTGGAAGACGATCGTCGGCGTCAACAACACGATCAATCGCGAGATCGAGGCGATCACCGACGAGGATCATTGGGGCCTCGTCGACCGCTGGGACATTCCGACCGACGGCAAGGGCGATTGCGAGGACTACGTTCTGCTGAAGCGCAAGCGCCTGGCCGAAGCCGGCCTGCCCCGCCGCGCCATGCTGGTCACCGTGGTGATCGACGAGGAGAATGCCGGCCATGCCGTGCTGATGATCCGCACCGATCGCGGCGATTTCATCCTCGACAACAAGCGCAACGCCATCCTGCCCTGGAGCCAGACCGGCTACGTCTACGTCAAGCGCGAGTCCCAGTACCGCACGGGCTGGACCTCGCTCGGCGGCGCGCAGACCCCGACGGTCGCCTCGGTGCAGCATTGAGACAGACTGCCGCAGCCACAAGCCGGCTGCGGCGCTAAGGACGGCGAGGCTCGGTCACGTCCCCACCCACCCCTCCCCAAGGGATCGGGTTTCGCCAAGGGCCGGCTTTCCTTAACGGGAAGCCGGCCCGCTGCGTTTTGGCTTCAATCCAGCCGTTGGAGGCCGGCCGCAAACTGGCGCCAGCGCTGCACATAGGCACGCGCCGAGGCCGTGATCCCTTCCGCGGCCTTCTCGTCGAGCGTCCGGACCGCGCGGGCCGGCGAGCCGACGATCAGCGAATTGTCGGGAAATTCCTTGCCCTCCGTCACCAGAGCATTGGCGCCGACGAGGCTGTTGCGGCCGATCCTGGCGCCGTTGAGCACGGTCGCGCCCATGCCGACCAGGCTGTTCTCGCCGATCGTGCAGCCATGCAGGATGGCGCGATGGCCGATCGTGCAATTGGCGCCGAGCGTCAGCGGAAAGCCCATGTCTGTATGGAGCACGCAGCCTTCCTGGATATTGCTGCCCTCGCCGATCGCGATCCACTCGTTGTCGCCGCGCAGCACCGCGCCGAACCAGATCCCCACCCCGGCCGCCAACCTGACGCGGCCGATGACATGTGCATCGGGCGCGAGCCACCAGTCTCCGGCCTTGGCGGTTTCGGGGCTGGTTCCATCGAGCGCATAGAGGGGCATCGGCTTGTCCTGACGGTTCGAGCCCTCAGGATTGCAGGCCGGCAGCGCCCGTCGTCAAGCGCCGAGGAAATGCAACAGGTCGAGCACGACCCGTCCCGAGACGAGGCTCCAGACCGCCGCGGTCATGCTCGCGAGCATGACGAAGGAGAACGGCCTCCCATCCGACGGCCGGCCGTACACGGTGTTGCGCAGGATCAGGAAGGGCGCGCTGAAGATGACCACCGGGACGCTGGCGACGGCAGCAAGACCGCCGGCCTGCAGCAGCTTGAAATCCGCGCGCCGCGCCGTGAACAGCTCGAAGGCGCTCGCCAGCAACCCGGCGAAGGCGAAGCCGAGGAACAGGGACTGGAGCGCCTCGACGGCGGCAGGCTGGATGGTCACGGACGCGAACTCTCGACCAGGGCGACGCCCGAGCCTGCCGCATGGCCTGCGGCCTGTGAAGGACAGATTTAACCAATGGTTAACCGTACCGGCGCGGTCATGGTTTACGGCGCGTTAAGCCGTCGGTGATTCAGTGGTCGCGACGAAAGCATTTTTGAGCGGAGTGGCCACCGGTTCGCGTGACGAGCCGAAGGTCCGCGACAGCGAGAATGCGATAAAGAGCCTAGCGCGCAAGGCACCGGGATGACCGCATCGCTGCCCTACCACCGGCCCGGCCACCAGGCCGCTCATCTGACCTCGATGGTGCGCATGCGCCTGCAGCAGCGGGCCGCTCCGTTGCCGCGCGCCGACGGCGCCCTGCTGAAGGCGGTACTGCTGGTCCTGACGGCAGGCGTGCTGGCGACGGCGCTGGCCGTCTACCTGACCCATCGCCGCGACGAACCGGGAGCCGTGCCGCAGCCGGCCCGCGTCGGCGATGTCGCCCTGATGATCCCGAAGGACCTCTCCGGGATCGACGATGAGGGCGATACGAGCCGGCTCGTCGGCATGGTCCGGTTGCGCCTGGACTGGCCGAGCCTCGGCCCGGCCCAGCCGGAGAACCGCAAGCGGCTCCTTGTCACGCTGAGCCCGCCCGACCGGGTCAACGAGCCGGCGCGGCAGCTCGCGACCTATGCCCGCTTCCTGACGCCGACCGTCTGGTCGAATCCCGGCGGCCTCGTGGTTCGCGGCTTCCGCAAGGGCTCGCCCTTCGAGAACGACGAGTTCTACGTCTCCGTCCCCGATGGCAAGGGCTTTGCCGCGCGCTGCCCGATCGACACCGGCTCAGGGCTCGACGAGCCCTGCCGCATCACCTTCCAGCATCGTGGCATGGACGTGAACATCCGCTTCCCCCGCGCCATCATCGCCGACTGGGCGGTGATGCTCGGCGGTGTCAGGCGGACGCTCGACGGGCTGATCCGCTGACGCATCGAGGAAGCCGGACCGGCTTCCTCCCGGCATGCTGGCGCGAAGCGCCTCAGTCCTCGAGATCGACGTCGAGGATCGCCATGGTGAAGTTGAACGAGCGGTCGCCGTCCTCGTCGTCGACATGGATGATGCCGATGAACTCCTCGCCGAGATAGACCTCGGCCGAGTCGTTCTTCTTCATCCGGGCGCGTACGCTGATCGCATGGTTGTTGAAGGTGCGGCGCAGATAGCCTTCGAGCTTGGCGAGTTCTGTCTTGTCCACGGTCCTGGGTCCTTTCGAAAATTGGCCGGGAGCGATGCCACGACAGGCCGGGAAGGGCAAGCGAAAGCAACCGCCATGGGCATGGCCGGCCAGCCTTTCCGGTGGTTGTCCGGCATCGGCGGAATCGTGCGATGCTCACGCTCTTCCGGAACCCTGACGGACTTGAGATCATGAAGCCGTGGCTTGCTCCCGCCCTCGACTATGTCGCGACCTGGCTCGATTTCCAGCGCCGCCACCATGACCAGCCGGGCTGTGCTGTTGCGATCGCTGATGGCGACGCGATCGTGCTCGAAGCCGCCTTCGGCAGCGCGAACCTCGCGACCGGCGAAGCATTGACGCCACGCCACGGCTTCCGCATCGCCTCGCATTCGAAGAGCTTCACCTCGGCCGGCGTCCTGCGCCTCGTCGACGAGGGCCGCCTGCGGCTCGACGACGAGGTCGGCAGCCTGATCAACGGTTTGCATCCGGAGGTCGCCAAGGCCACCGTCGGCCAGGTACTCTCCAACAGCGCCGGCCTGACGCGCGACGGACCCGATGCCGGCCAGTTCCTCGACCGCAAGCCCTTTTGCAGCAAAGAGGAACTGCTCGCCGATCTCGCGAAGCCGCCGGTCCTCCCCGGCTCGCAGCGCTTCAAATACTCGAACCACGGTTTTGGCCTGCTCGGCCTCATCATCGAGGCCGTGACCGGGCGGAGCTACAACGAATGGATCACCGACGAGGTCGTCGCCAAGGTCGGCCTTACCGAGACCAAGCCCGATATCGATTTCTGGGGCCAGAGGCCGATGGCGAAGGGCCATACCGGCAGGTACTTGCTCGGCGGGCGCGCGGTCATCCCGGCCGATAATCACTGCCATGCCATGGCATCCGCCACCGGCTTCGTCGGCACCGCCGCCGATGTCGCGCGCTATTTCGCTCAGCTCTCGCCAAATGCCGAGCGCAGCATCCTCTCGGCCAGGAGCCGCCGCGAGATGATCCGCCGGCTCTGGCCGGACGACGAATCCAGCCTCGGCCGCCATTACGGGCTCGGCACGATTTCCGGCGGCGAGGGTGACTGGCGCTGGGTCGGCCATTCCGGCGGCTTCCAAGGCTTCATCACCCGCACCGCGATCATCCCGAAGCAGGACTTGACGATCTCGGTCCTGACCAACGCCATCGACGGCCTCGCCCATCCCTGGCTCGACGGCGTCGCCCATATCCTCAAGACCTTTGCCGAGCGTGGCGCTCCCTCGGCCGAGACGCGCGACTGGACCGGGCGCTGGTGGACGCTCTGGGGCGCGACCGATCTCGTGCCCGTCGCCGATCGCGTGCTCTGTGCCGCCCCGGCTTTGCTGACGCCTTTCCTCGACGCCGCCGAGATCGCGATCGAAGCTCCCGATAGCGGCCGCATCGTCCGCGCCTCCGGCTTCCACAGCCCCGGCGAGGCCGTCACGTTGGAGCGGGACGGTGGAGAGGTCCGCTCGGTCAAGATGGCGGGATCGCGCCTGCTCGGCGCGGACGCCATGCGCGCGGAGATGGAAGAGCGCTACGGCAGTGGAGCGGACGCCTAGCCCGTTCCGCTCGAACGCCGAGAGCGCCTGCCACGCATTTGCCGCCTTCCGGTCGCAGCCTCTGCGGTGAGGGCTGGCCGATGCGTGTTCTTGCCTCGATGATCGCTGCTGTCCTGGTTTCGGGAGCGACGGTCGCGCTCGCCCATCAGGCGCCGAGTGGCTGGGACTATCCGTTCTATTGCTGCCTCGATTCCGACTGCTCCCCAATCGAGGCGGAAGCCGTGCAGGAAGTCACCGGCGGCTTCGTCGTCACGATCGCCCCCGGCAAGCACCCGATGTGGTCGAGCGAGCGCAAGAAACCGCTGACGCTCGAAATCCCGCAGGACAAGGCCAAGCAATCGCCGGACGGCCGCTGGCATCTCTGCATCGACGATTCCGGCGAACTGCTCTGCTTTTTCGCACCGGGCAACGATTCCTAGCGCATGAAATGCAGCGTCCGGAACCGGCCTCGGAAGGCCGTGACATCCTTCGCCACCGCCTCGGCCGGGCGCGAGCCGCTGAGCCCCTCGGCGATGTAACCGGCGAGCTCCGGCATATCCGCCGCATTCATGCCGAAGCGGACGATCTCCGGCGTACCGAGTCTGAGACCGTTCACATCGCCCTCGACCGCCGGCAGCGGCAGGCCGATGCCGCAGGAGAGGATGTTCACCGCCCGCAGCTTCTTCGCCGCCGCCTGCCCCCCACCGTAAACAGCAGCCTCGATCGCGAACTGGTGCGAGGTCGTCATCCCCCGGTCGCGGGCGAAGACCGGCACCTGACACTCACTGAGCGCCTCCGCCAGCGCCTTCGCCGTCTTCGCCATTTCCTGCGCATAGGCGCGGCCATGCGCCTTCCAGTCGAGCAGCGAAACGGCGAGCGAGGCCGATTTCGCTGCGTCGAAATTGGCGGTGAGGCCGGGATAGGCGATGGCGTCGAGCTTTTTGGCAATCTCGGCATCGTTGGTCACGATCAATCCCGAGGGCGGCCCGCCGAGGCTCTTATAGGTGCTCATCGTCATCAGATGAGCGCCCTCCTCCAGCGGCTGCTGCCAGCCATGGCCGGCGATCATGCCGGACATATGCGCCGCATCGAACAGCACGATCGCGCCGATCTCGTCGGCGATGGCCCGGATCTCGCGGATCGGATGCGGGAAGAGATTGAGACTGCCACCGATCGAGATCAGCTTCGGCTTAAGCCGCAGCGCATCGGCCCGCAGCTTCTCGACATCGACGGTGTAATGCACCGGATCGATCGGCGCCGGATGGGTGACGATGCCATAGAGCCCGGCCGCGCCCGCGCCGTGATGGGTGACATGTCCGCCGATCTCGCCGGGCGGGGCGATGATGCAGTCGCCGGCCTTGGCCGCGATCATGAACGCATAAAGATTGGCGATCGCCCCGGAAGGCCCGCGGATTTCGGCATATTTCGCGCCGAACACCTCGGCCGCGAGCTCAGCGACGATAATCTCGATCTGCTCGATCGCCTCCAGCCCCATCTCGTATTTGTCGCCGGGATAGCCGAGCGAGGGCCGCGCCCCGATCCCCGCCGAGAGCAGCGCCTCGGCCTTGGGGTTCATCACATTGGTCGCCGGGTTGAGATTGACGCAGTCGCGCTCATGGATCGTCCGGTTCTCGGTGGCGAGCGCCTCGATCCGCGCCGCGATCGCATCGAGCGGCTGGCCTGCCGTCTCGCCAGCGATCTTCAGCACGTAATCCTCGCTCGCTTGGGGAACCCAGTCGCGCCTGCCCAGTGCCGTCATCTCGCCTGTCTCCCGAACCGACCAATCCCTCGTTGACGCCATAACAGCGGTTTGCCGGCTCGCGCGCAAACGAGTATTCCTCGCTTGCAGGCTGAGGAATTCTCAGCCTCGACAGGGAGACAGCCTTGCCGGTCAAGCCGCCGCGTCCGCGCCTGCCCTCGCTCAATGCCTTGCGCGCCTTCGAGGCAGCGGCACGACTGGAGAGCTTCGTCAAGGCGGCCGAGGAGATCGGCGTCACGGCCGGCGCCGTCACCCAGCAGATCAGGCAGCTCGAAGCCACCTTGGGCTTCGCCGTGTTCCGCCGCCTGCCGCAAGGCGTCGCCCTGACCGATGCGGCACGCGAGGCCCTGCCGCGCCTGACGCGCGGCTTCGACATGCTCGGGCAGGCCGTACAGGCCTTGCGCGAAGCCCAACCGCATCGGCCACTCGCGATTGCCGCCCTGCCCTGCATCGCCCAGCTCTGGCTCTCGCCGCGCCTACCGGCGCTGCAGGCCGCGTTCCCGGACCTGCAGATCTCGATCTCGGCGATGGAAGAACCGCCCGATCCGCAGCGCGACCCGTATGATCTTTCGCTGTTCTACCGCGAAAGCGCATCGGCAAGCGGTGGATTGCAACTCGCCGCCGACGCGATCCTGCCGGTCTGCGCGCCCGCTCTCGCTGCAAGGCTCACGAGCCCAGCCGACCTTGTCACGCAGACACTGCTGCACGACGCGGTCTGGCGCAACGACTGGGCGCGCTGGCTCGCCTTCGCCGCACCCGGCGCCAAGGTCGATCCGGGCCGGGGCCCGGCCTTCTCGCTCTACAGCCTGGCGCTGGACGCCTGCCTGTCCGGCTCAGGCGTGCTGATGGGGCGGATGAGTCTCGTCGGGCCGCATCTCGCGTCGGGCAGGCTCGTCACGCCCTTCGCGCAGGCCATGCCGACGCCCGATCGCCTGACTCTCGCAGCCGGAACGGCTACCGGCGCGCATCCGCGCCGGGCCGAGATCATGGACTGGCTCGCCGGCTCGGCCGACTGAGCGCGTCAGATATAGGCGCCGCAATCGCCGGCGAAAGTCTGGTTCATCGAGCGCGAAGGCTCGGCACAGCCGGCTTCCCCGACCACCTTGGCCGGCACGCCCGCCACGGTCTTGTTGCGCGGCACCGGCTGGAGCACGACCGAGCCAGCCGCGATCCGGCTGCATTGGCCGACCTCAATATTGCCGAGGATCTTGGCGCCGGCGCCGATCAGCACGCCCTTGCGGATCTTCGGATGGCGATCGCCGCCCTGCTTTCCGGTGCCGCCGAGCGTGACGCCGTGCAGCATCGAGACATCGTCCTCGATGACGGCGGTCTCGCCGACAACGAGGCCCGTCGCATGGTCGAGGAAGACGCCCTTGCCGATCTGCGCTGCCGGATTGATGTCCGCCTGGAAAACCTCGGAGGAGCGAGCCTGCAGGTAGAGCGCGAAATCGCGCCGGTCGCGCTTCCAGAGCCAATGCGCCAGGCGGTGGCATTGCAGCGCGTGGAAGCCCTTGAAGAACAATACCGGCTCCAGCACGCGATAGCAGGCGGGGTCACGGTCGAGCACGGCCATCACGTCGGCGCGCATGCCGGCGCCGATCGTCTCGTCGCTGGCCATCGCTTCGGCGAAGCCCTGCTCGATCAGGTCGGCGGTCACGGCGGGATGGCCGAGCCGAGCTGCGACGCGATGAGCAACAGCAGCCTCGAAGCCCGGCTGGTTAAGGACGGAGGCGACGATCAGCGTACCGAGCGCCGGCTCGGCGGCAACCGCGGCCTCGGCCTCGGTCCGCAGGCGGGACCAGACGGGATCGACCCGGTCGAGCCCGGTTGCAAAGTCGCGTGCTTCCACGACGGAGCGCCCTGACGGCATGGTCATTCTCCGGAAAGATGGTTCGGCGGAAGGACAACCTAGCCTGAAGCTGGCGTCCGCATCAAAAGCTCAGGCCGGACCGGTGTTGAATCGAAAAGCGAGACAGCGGAATCAGAATTTCAGGGAAGATCGACAACACATTGGCGTCGCCCGCTTTTCCGGTTTGCCTCTGTTCATGCGTGAGATTCTCACAAACGCGCGAGGAAGTCGAGAACGGCCTGCTTGTGGCTCTTGTCGCCGACCGCGAGATTGTGGTCGCGCCCGACGATGTCGAAGGCTTCCGCGCCCGGAATGAGCTTCGCGAGTTCCGGGCCGGAGCCGGAGACATCGTCCTTGGTGCCGACGCTGATCAGGGTGGGCATCGAGATCTGCCCGACCTGCTCGGCGGTCAAGGTCTGGCGCGAGCCGCGGATGCAGGCGGCCAGGGCTTTGAGGTCGCTCCTGGTCTGCTCGGCGAAGGCGCGGAACATGCGCTGCATCGGATCGGTCAGCACATCGAGCGACGGCGCCTCCATCGCATCGGCGATGCCGAGCGGCAGCCCGACGCCCTCGACGAGATGGATACCGAGCCCGCCGAGCAGCAGGGCCTCGAGCCGGCGCGGATGCGCCAGCGCCAGATGCGCCGAGATGCGCGCGCCCATCGAATAGCCCATCACCGCAGCGCGCGGGATGTCGAGATGGTCCATCAAGCGGCGCACATCCTCGGCCATGATCTGCGAGGAATAGGCGGCAGGATCATAGAGCTTCTCGCTCTGGCCATGGCCACGATCGTCGAGCGCGACGACGCGGTAGCCGGCATGGGTCAGCGTCTTCGTCCACTGGGTATTGACCCAGTTGATCATGTGCGAGGAGGCGAAGCCGTGGACGAGCACGATGGTGCGGTGCTTCGGCTCGTCATTGGTCGGCGCCATGTCGATGAAGGCGATCTTCACGCCGTCGGAAGAAAAGCTCTGCATGCGGGTCTCGGATCGCAAGATCGGAACGGTCGCCCTTCCCTGCCATGACCGGGCGGATTTGGGTACCCGCCATGGCGCGGCTTGATTTTGAGCGCCCGCCATGATGAACGATGGCCCATGACCCAGCCCGCTCCCCGCGAATCGTCGCGCCTCGCCATCGTCGACATCGCCCGCGGCGTCGCGCTGCTGGCCATGTTCGTCTACCATTTCGCCTACGACCTCTCGATGTTCCGGCTGATCGAGACCGATATCGTCACCGAGCCGGGCTGGCGCCTGTTCGCGCGCGGCATCGCCGGCACCTTCCTGACCATTGTCGGTTTCAGTCTCGTCCTGGCGACACGCAAGGGCCTGGAT
The DNA here is from genome assembly GCA_023393655.1 of Pseudomonadota bacterium. Lineage (GTDB taxonomy): Bacteria > Pseudomonadota > Alphaproteobacteria > Rhizobiales > Beijerinckiaceae > Allobosea. Next base: position 12,023 of record JAEWKP010000063.1, read on the forward strand.
CTCAAGGCCTATCTCAAGCGCCTCGCCATGGTCGCGGCCGCGGCCGCCCTGGTCACCCTCGGCACCTGGCGCTTCATGCCGGGCGATTTCATCTTCTTCGGCATCCTGCACCATGTCGCGGTCGCGAGCGTGCTTGCCCTGCCCTTCCTGCGCCTGCCGACCATCGTCGTCGCGGTCGCTGCCGCAATCGCCTTTGCGTTGCCCTCCTTGGTCGCCCATCCGCTGCTCGACCAGCCCTGGGCTGCCGGGATCGGCTTCTCCCGCGCGGAAATCCACACGGCCGATTTCGTGCCGGTCTTCCCCTGGTTCGGATGCGTGCTGAGCGGGATCGTGCTGGCCCGCCTGATCCTGCCACGTCTCGACGGCACCGCGCTGGCCAGCTGGCGGCCGGGCAACCGGGCGACCCGAATCGCCGCCTGGGGCGGGCGCCACAGCCTGCTGGTCTATCTCGTCCACCAGCCGCTCTTCATCGGCGCGCTGATGCTGTCGATGCAGGTCGTCGCCCCAACCTCGCCGGAAGAGCGCGCCTTCCGGAACGAATGCCAGCGCAGTTGCTCCGGTCCCAACGTACCCCAGGAGATCTGCCGCATGGTCTGCGCCTGCACCGTCGACGGGCTCAAGCGCGAGCAGCTCTGGCAGAAGGCGCTCGACAACCTGCTCTCGCCGCAGGAAAGCGCCCGGATGACCGAGCTTGCGCGCTCCTGCCTGCGCGATGGACGCTGATACAAATCGCGCACTGGAGCATTTTCGAGCGAAGTGGATACCGGTTCGCGTCAAGAAAATGCGACAAAACAAAAGGGTAGAGCCTTTTCGCGTTTCGCAGAAATGCGGAAAGGCTCTGGCGTCGGGCCGGCTCACGCGATAGGTTGCGGCCGAATTTCAGACCTTCGAAGAGCGACGACCATGGCCGCGACCGGCATCCCGCATTTCCACAACGACCTCGGCGTTCCCGTCATCAAGGTCGGCGCGCATGAGTTCATGTGCATCGGCGCCAAGCCGCCCTTCGACCATCCGCATGTCTTCCTCGACATGGGCGCGGACCACGAAATCGTCTGCCCTTATTGCTCGACGCTGTTCAAATACGAGCCTTCGCTGAAGGGCGCTGCCTGCATCCCGCCGGAATGCGCCTATACGGATTCGGCCAAGGCGGCTTGAGCCTGAACAGGCCCTGACGGCGGCGCGGGTTCTGAGGGGCATCCGCGCCTCGTCTTGCAGCAGCATCATCGAAGGCGCCAGCTCGTGTCCGCTCCTCATTTCGTCATCGCCGGCGCCGGCATCGGCGGCCTGACCATGGCCCTGTCGCTGGCGCGGCGCGGCATCGCCGCGACCGTCGTCGAGAAGCGCACCGGCTTCGGCGAGACCGGTGCCGGCCTGCAAGTCACCTCCAATTCCGGCCGCGTGCTCGATGCGCTCGACCTCGCCCTGCCGCTGAAGCGCATCAGCGTCACCTCGCACGGCCTGATGATCCGGCGCTGGGCCGATGGCTCGCAGGTGCTGGAGATGCCCTCCAGCCCCGAGCGCATGCCGACACCGTTCCGCATGATGAAGCGCAACGACCTCCACACCGTTCTGCTCGACGCCGCCCGCGCCATGCCGAATATCCGCCTGATGGTCGGGCGTAGCGTGGACGAAGTCAGCCAGACTGCCGAAGGCGTCACGGTCGGGCTCGCCGCCCGTGACGGGATCGGCGGGACGCTCTCTGCTCTCGGCCTGATCGGCGCCGACGGCCTGTGGTCGCGCGTGCGCGATCTCTCGGGCGACGCCTCGCCGCCGGTCTTCACTGGCTACGAAGCCTGGCGCGCGGTCGTGCCGGCCCGTGCTGGCGACAAGCCGCGCGTGACGCTGCATATGGGCCCCGGCCGCCACGCGGTGCATTACCCCGTCGCCGGCGGCCGGGAGATCAACCTCGTCGTCGTCCGGCAAGCGAAGGAAGCCCGCGAGGGCTGGACCCGCGAGGGCGATCGCAAAGTCGTCACCGACCATCTCGCCGGCGCCTCACCGGCCCTGCGCGAGCTCACCGGCGCGGCGGAGGGCTGGCAGGTCTGGTCGCTGTTCGACCGCAAGCCCGCCGCCATGGCCAAGGGGCGGATCGCACTGATGGGCGATGCCGCCCACCCGATCCTGCCCTTCCTTGCGCAGGGAGCGTCGCTCGCCATCGAGGATGCCGCCGTGCTCGCCCGCCTGCTCGCCGAGGCGCTCAGCCGCGATGGCGCGCCCGGCGTGCCCGCAGCCTTCGCCGCCTATGCCGCTACCCGCGCCCAACGCGTCGCTCGTGTGCAGGAGGAAAGCCGGGGCAATGGCCGCAACTATCATATGGGCTGGCCGCTCAGCATCGCCCGCGATTTCGCGCTGAAACGGCTCGGCCCGAACGGCCTGCGCAACCGCTATGGCTGGCTCTACGACTGGCAGGATGCTGCCTGATCTCGTCAAAGCCGCAATCGCTCCCTATCTCTGTGCCGAGGAAGGGACCGACATCACATGATCCGCGTCAATCTCTATGAGCAGCTCAACGGCCGCGCCCGCGCCATGCCGCGCTGGCAGGCCTGGCTCGCCATGGCGGCGAGCCTCACCGTCGGCGTCGCGCTTTTCGTGCTGGCCGCGAGCCTCGCGCTCATCATGATCCCGGTCGTGCTGGTCGTCGGCGCGATCGCGGTCTGGCGCCTGAAGGCGAAGCTGAAGGCGGCGGGCATCGACCCCGCCAATCCGTTCGCGGGCCAGCCGCGTCAGCAGGATCGCGTCGAGGTCATCGACGCTGAATACCGCATCATCGAGCCGGACGAGCCGCGCCGCTGAGATTCACAACCAACCTTTGAGCGCGATGCCAGCGACCGCGCAGAGGGCCAGGACCGGCACCATGCCGAGCTTGAAGCGCAGAAGCGCGATGGCCGCGCAGGCAGCCAGCAGAGCCGCGCGCCAGTCGAGCGACCCAACCACCGGTACCTCGGGACTCATCCCGAGGAAGGACAGGCTGTAGACCTCGCGGAAGAGGACATGCAGCCCGAACCAGAGCGCGAGATTGGCGATGACGCCGACCACAGCGGCGGTGATCGCCCCGAGCGCGGCCGAGATCGCCCGGTTGCCGCGCAGAGCCTCGACATAGGGAGCGCCCAGGAATATCCAGAGAAAGCAGGGCGCGAAGGTCACCCAGACCGTCAGTAGCGCCCCTAACCCGCCGGCAACGAGCGGCGGCAGGCTACCCGGCGCCCGGAACGCGGCGAGGAAGCCGACGAATTCGAGCACGAGGATCAGCGGCCCCGGCGTCGTCTCGGCCAAGCCCAGCCCGTCCAGCATTTCGCCCGGCGCCAGCCAGCCGAAACCTTCCACCGCCGCCTGCGCGACATAAGCCAAAGCCGCATACGCGCCGCCGAAGGTCACGACCGCCATCGTGCTGAAGAAGCCGCCGATCTGCGTCCAGACGCTGGCCGAGCCGCCAAGCAGCCGGAACAGCACCACCGGGCCGAGCCAGAGCGGCAGCCAGACCATCAACACGCGTACCGCACGCCCGAGCGAGGGCCTGACATGGTCGAGCTCTCCCCGCGCGAGCAGAGCATCGAGCAAGCCCTCGCCAGCGGCATCCGCCCCGCCGCCCGCTCCGCCCTTGCCGAACCAGCCGGGCCGGATGCTATTGCCCAGCCAGCCGGCGAGCCCTGCCAGCAGGACGATGAGCGGAAACGGCAGCTTGAACAGGAAGATGCCGGCAAAGGCCGCAACGGCGACGCCGACCATGGCATCGGTCTTGAGCGCCCGGCGGCTGATCCTCAGGCCCGCCTCGATGACGATGGCGAGCACGGCCGCCTTCACGCCGAAGAAGACCCCATCGATCAACGGGACATGGCGCCAGGTGACATAGAGGATGCTCAGCCCCAGCATCACCAGCGCACCGGGCAGGATGAAGAGCAGCCCCGCGATCAGTCCGCCAATCGTCCGGTGCATCAGCCAGCCGATATAGACGGCAAGCTGCTGCGCCTCGGGACCAGGCAGGAGCATGCAGTAGTTCAGCGCATGCAGGAAGCGCTCCTCGCCGATCCAGCGGCGCTCCTCGACCAGCTCCCTGTGCATCAGCGCGATCTGCCCGGCCGGCCCGCCGAAGGACAGCAGGCCGATCCGCACCCAGACGCGGGTCGCCTCGCCAAGCGTCGGGAGCCGCGCCGATGGCTCCGGCTCCCGCGCCGTGTCCGGCATCACTCGATCCGCGTGACCAGCATCTTGTCGATGCGTCGGCCGTCGAGATCGACGACCTCGAAGCGCCAATGCCCCTTGTCGAAGCTCTCGCCGACATTCGGCAGATGGTTCATCTCGGCCAGGATGAAGCCGGCGACCGTCTGGAAATCGGCGTCGCGCGGGATCGGGATGCCGAGCTCATGCGAGAACTCGTCGACCTGCATCCAGCCCGCGACGAGATAGGAACCGTCGGCGCGGGTCACGATGGCCGGCTCGTCCTCTTCCTCTTCCTGGAAGGCGCCGATGATCGCTTCCAGCACGTCGCCGGGGGTGATGATCCCCTCGAAATGGCCGTACTCGTCGAAGACCAGCGCCATATGCACGCGGCTGGACCGGATCTCGCGCAGGACCTGGAGAGAACCGGCCGTATCCATCACGATCGGCGTCTCCTGCACCAGCGCGCGCAGGTCCTGCGTATCGCCGGCCTGGAGGAATTCGATCAGGTCCTTGACCACGATCACGCCAATGATCGAATCCGCCTCGCCGTCCTGCACGGGCAGGCGCGAGCGTCGCGTCACGCGCAATTGCTCGCGGATTTCCTCGGCGCTGTCCTCGAGATCGATGACCTCGACCTCGCGGCGCGGCGTCATCAAGGCGCGGGCCGAACGGTCGGCGAGGCGCATCACGCCCGCGATCATCTCGCGTTCGTCGCGCTCCAGCACGCCGGCGGTCTCGGCTTCCGCGATGATGGTGCGGACCTCCTCCTCGGTGACCCTCTCCTCCGACTCGCCCTTCTGGCCGAGCAGGCGCAGCACCGCCTTGCCGGAGATGTCGAGCAGGAACACCAAGGGCGCGCCGATCTTCGAGAGCAGCGACATTGCCGGTGCAACCCGCGCCGCCACCCGCTCGGGGTCGCGCAGCGCGATCTGCTTCGGCACGAGCTCGCCGAGGATCAGCGACAGATAGGTGATCGCGACGACGACGAGGCCGACACCGAGCGTGTCCGACATCGATTGCGAGAAACCATGCGTGCCCAGCCATTCAGACAGGCGCGCGCCGAGCGTGGCGCCGGAGAAGGCGCCCGAAAGCACGCCAACGAGCGTGATGCCGATCTGGACTGTGGAGAGAAAGCGACCGGGATCTTCGGCCAGGCGCATCGCCGTCGCGGCGCCCTTGCTGCCCTGATCGCTGAGAACCTTGAGGCGCGCCGTGCGTGACGAAACCACGGCGAGTTCCGACATGGCGAGGAGTCCATTGACGATCGTCAGCGCCACGACGATCAGGATTTCGGTTAACAAAACCAGCCTGCTTGCTGCGAAGCCGCGACATCTGGCGGCCCGCTTCCAGCCCCCTTATAGCGGATCATCGCCCCAACGCGATGGGCCGGACGAAAGATTCGTGAGCGGATGATGAGCAAGCCCAGCTTCTGGCAGCCGAACGCCGATCAGCAGGCCACCGACGATCCTCGCCTGCGCGCGCCTTCGGCCCAGCGCAATCGCGATGCGATCCTCGCCGTCCTGCACGAGGTGCTGCCGAAATCCGGGCGTGTGCTGGAAATCGCCTCCGGCTCCGGCGAGCATGCCGTGCATTTCGCCCGCGCCCTGCCCGGCCTGACCTTCCAGCCGAGCGATCCTTCTCCGGATGCGGTGGCAAGCATCGCGGCCTGGACCCGGGAATCCGGCCTCGGCAACATTCTTCCGCCGGTCGTCGTCGATGCGACAGCGCTGCATTGGGCGGTCGAATCCACTGATGCAATCCTCTGCATCAACATGATCCACATCGCGCCCTGGGCCGCGGCGGAGGGGCTGTTCCGGCAGGCGGGGCGCCTCTTGAAGCGGGGTCAACCGCTCTATCTCTACGGCCCCTATCGCCGGCCGGGCCGGCCGCTCGAACCGGGCAACGCCGCCTTCGACGAGAGCCTGCGCGGGCGCGACCCCGCCTGGGGCCTGCGCGATCTCGATGCCGTCGCAGCGCTCGGCGCAGCCAACGGCTTCGGCGCGCCGGGAATCGTCGAGATGCCCGCCAACAATCTGAGCGTGATCTTCAGGAAGAGCTGACCGCCTGGTGGTGCGCCATCGCGCAACCCGGAATCACCGCGAGGCGAATGGTGCGGACGGCGGGACTCGAACCCGCAAGCCTTTGAAGGCGCAAGATTTTAAGTCTCGTGCGTCTACCAGTTTCGCCACGTCCGCGGCGGGCACAGCGATAACGGGCAGCGTCAGCCGGCGCAAGCCTTGGCGATCGCACTCCGGCCGCGCAGCGCTCAATGCGGGCGGGCGGGCTTGTACCACTCGACCCCGTCGGGATCGACATAGAGCCCCGGCTTGACGTCAGACCCGATCGTCTTCTCTTCCATCGGGACGCGCACCGTGTCGTCACGGTCGCCGCGCTTGACATAGGGAGCGGCGCCCTGGCCGGAGTGGCCATGCGCCCCACGCCCGACGCTGCTGGCCTGGCCGATGATGCCACGCCGGCCGGCGACCTTGTCCTGCAATTCCGTCACCGAGCGCCCGGCAAAGGCGACCTTGGCCGTGCCCTCGACCACCGGCAGGGCGCGGCGCGCGGCGCCGTCGCCGGTCACGCGCACGCCGATGAAGCGCGGCACATAGCTCGCCCCGCCCTTGCCGAAGGATTCCCAGCCGCCGGCCGAGATCATCTGCGCGCCGCAGCGCTTGTGATTGCGCTCGCAGGCTGCGCGCGAGCCATAACGCGGCGCCGCCTGCTCGAATTCGGCGCGGGCGTTGCGATAGGCGAACTCGCACTGCTCCGCAGTCAGCCGACCCGCCTCGACGCATTCGTCGCGGCGCACATAGAATGCGGCCTGCGCCTGTGCCGACAGGTCGGACGGCCCCGTCAGCGACAGGACAGGGGCAAGAGTAGCGACGCGCAACAGCGCCAGGGTGGAGCCCGGAATCATCATCCAGCGTAATAGAATTACAATTGTGGCCACAAGGCAGCGAGGCGGCTTCACAGCAGCGCCCGCCGCGAGGCCGCGAGTTCCCGCGTCGAGCCATAGTCGATCTTGCCGTTGCCCAGCACGGGAATCGCCTGCGTCACCAGGATCGCGCGCGGCACCCACAGTTCCGGGAAGCCTTGCGCCTTCGCAGCTTCCTGCAGAGCCGCCCGATCGGCATTCGGCGTCTCGGTGACGAGAACGAGCTGCTCGCCCTTGCGCGCATCGGGCAGCGCGACGACGACATGGTTCTGGTCCGGCCAGACCTTGGCGACCATGGTCTCGACCGCCGCGAGCGAGACCATTTCGCCGCCGAGCTTGGCAAAGCGCTTGGCCCGGCCGCGGATCGCGACGAAGCCATCCTCGATCACGACGATATCGCCGGTATCGTGCCAGCCGCCCTCCGGCGGGATGATCCGGCCGGGCCGATCGGGGTCGAGATAGCCGGCCATGACGTTCGGCCCGCGCACGGTGAGCCGCCCGCCCTCATGGATACCCTCAACCGGCTCCAGCTTGGCCTCGATACCGGGGAGGAGCTGGCCGACGGTGCCCTCCCGCATCGCAGCCGGCGTGTTGACGGCCAGCACCGGCGAGCATTCGGTGCAGCCATAGCCCTCGAGGATGGTGGTGCCGTAGGGCTCCCACATCCGCTTGGTCTCGGCCTTCACGCGCTCGGCCCCGGCCACGACATAGCGCACGCTGCCGAGATCGCCCTTCTCTGCAGCGCGGGCATAACCCTGGAGGAACGTGTCGGTGGCGAGCAGGAAGGTCGCCTTCATGTCGCCGATCAGCTTCGGGATCTGCTTGTAGTGCAGCGGGCTTGGATAAAGCACGACCTTCATGCCATGCAGCAGCGGCACCATCAGCCCGGCCGTCAGCCCGAAGGAGTGGAAGGCCGGCAGCGGGTTCATGAAGACGTCCTGCTCGGAGATCGCGCCGACGGCATGGGCGAAGACCTGCCTTGCATTCGAGACGATATTGGCATGGCTCAGCGCCACGCCCTTCGGCTTGCCCTCTGTGCCGGAGGTGAAGAGGACAACCGCGATATCGTCGGCCCGCGCCTCGTAGGAACGGTGCATGAGCCCCGGCGCAAGGCTCTGCACGGCGCCGAGCGCCTTGTCGAAGCTGGTGATCTCCTTGCGGACATCCTCGAGATAGACGACGCGCCGCCCCTCGCCGAGCGCCGCGATCTCGTCGTCGAGCTTGCCCTGGTCGACGAAGCGGCGGGAGGTGACGATGGTCTTGAGCTCAGCCAGTTCGGCAGCCGCGCGCAGGTTGCGGACGCCGGCCGTGAAGTTCAGCAGCGCCGGCACGCGGCCATAGGCGAAGAGCGAGAACAGCGTCACCGCCATGCCCTGCATGTTGGGCAGCAGCACGCCGACCTGCTCCTTCGGCGCCGTCAGCGCCGCAAGCTTGCGTCCCAGCACCAGCGCGCCGAGCACGAGCCGGCCATAGGTGATCGGCTGGCGCTCCGGGTCTTCCAGCGCAATGCGGCCCTTGCCGTGGCGGGCGATCGTCTGAAGCAGCGCGCGGAAGATGGTGATCCGTGCGTCCGCGGCGTCGAAGCTGGTGGCGGCCATGTCTGGCGCGTCTCCCGGTCGGCGTTTCGTCTGTCAGTCAAACTAGTGAGGTCGCGGCTGGTTTCAAAGCCGGTCTGGCTTCCCTCCGCGTCTTTCGCGGACGAAGCGCCGGCCAGGATCGGGATGATAAATTTTATCCGGGTCATATTGCATGATCCAATTCACCCGGATAATAAACCCGCGATCAAGGAGCCCCGATGTCCGAGCCCACGCCTCATACGGCCTTCCAGAACACCACCCGCATCGCCAGCGGCCCGCTTGCTACCGTCGCGCTCGTCGTAAGGACTGCGCTGGCAGCCGATCCAGCCGCCGCAATCCTCGTCTTCGACGACGCGACCGGAAAGGTGGTCGATCTCGACCTGCGGGGCGATGAAGCCGAGATCACGGCGCGCTATGCACTCCCTGACGAAGCGGCAGCCGCAACCGACGACGCACCGCGCGGTAGGGGTCGCCCCAAGCTCGGCGTCGTCGCCCGCGAGGTCACTCTTCTGCCGCGCCATTGGGATTGGCTCGCCCTGCAACCAGGCGGCGCCTCGCAGGCCCTGCGGCGCCTCGTTGACGAAGCTCGCAAGACCGATGGCGGGCGCAGCCGTGCACGGGCGGCGCAAGCGGCTGCCTATGCCTTCATCGCAACGATGGCGGGGGATCGCGAAGGTTTCGAGGAAGCGTCGCGCGCGCTATTCGCCGGCGATGATGCACGTTTTGCCGAGTACTGCCGAAGCTGGCCCGCCGATATCCAAACCTACGCACAGGCGCTGATCACCGGCTCCGCTTTCTCGGCACCAGCACCGTGACCGCCTATCTCACACCCAGTTGGGAATCCGGCCGTGACCTCTTCCGCCGCAATATCGTCGGCGAGGTCGTGATGCTCAATCTCCTGCGCTTTCGCGATACCGCGGACTATGCCGCCACGCCGGAGCTGGCGCCCGCGGAGGCGATCAGCGGAGCGGAAGCGTTCCGCCGCTACGTCACCCATACGCAGCCCTATCTCGAAGCCAGCGGCGGTTCGCTGCTCTTCATCGGCGAAGGCGGCCCGTTCTTCATCGGCCCGGAGACGGAACGCTGGGACCGGGCTATGTTGGTCAGACAATCCTCAGTGCAGAACTTCATCGCCTTCGCCAATCATGAGGGCTATCTCGCGGGCTACGGGCACCGCCTGGCGGCCGTCGCGGATTCCCGTTTGCTGCCACTGGCCGCGATGACCCTGCCTACCAGCGCCGCGAGCGCGGCATAAGGCAACGCCGGGGCGGGCTGCGTGCGGCGCCATTGCGGCGCTTCACGCACAGGGGCATAGCAGCGCACCGCCCCGCCGCCTGCCCCGCTGCTCCGAAAGCCGCCCGTTCATGACCTCCCGCGCACAATGGCTCGGCATCCTCTGCGGCCTGGTGACCGCGCTGATCTGGGGCGTCCAGTCGGTCGTCTCGCGGCACGCCATGCTGATCGACCTGACGCCGGCCGATGTCACGATCCTGCGCTTCGTCTCGGCCGCAGCCGTGCTGCTACCCTGGTCGCTCCGGCATATGCGGCCCTTCCCGGTCGGCTCGCTCGGCTGGCCGCGCGCCTGGGTGATGGCGCTGCTGATCGGCCCGCTCTACAGCCTGATCCTCGTCGGCGGCGCCCATTTCGCGCCAGCCCTGCACTCGTCGATCATCTCCCCCGGCCTGATCCCGGTCTTCACCGCGCTGCTGGTCTTTCTCGTCACCGGCGAACGCGCCGGACGGATGCGGCTCATCGGCCTCGGCATCATCGTGCTGGGCATCGGCATCTTCTCACGCGACGCGCTCGCCATGGCGCCGTCGCGGCCCGACGCCTGGATCGGCGACCTGCTCTTCGTGCTGATCGCCTTGCTGTGGTCGATCTTCGGTCTGCTCGCCCGCCGCTGGGGCGCCAGCTCGCTGGAGATCACCGCCGCCTCATGCATCCTCTCGGTGCCGCTGCTCGTGATCGTGGCGCTGGCGCTGCCGATCCATATGGCCCGCGTGCCCTTCGCCGAACTCGTGCTGCAGGCGCTTTATCAGGGGGTCCTGGTCGGAGTCGTCGCGCTCTATCTCTACGCCCGCTCCGTCGCGACGCTGGGCGCGGCCAGGGCCACGCTGTTCCTGCCGCTGGTGCCGGTCGCGACGGCCGCCGCCAGCGCCCTGCTGCTGGCCGAGGTGCCCTCGCCCACCGAATTGGTCGGCATGGCGATCGTCGTCACCGGCATGCTGGTCGCGTTCCGCTCGCCCTCGACGGCTTGAGGCGGCGACGGGGCCTGCTCAGCCCTTGTGCCCCTTGGCGATCGGCTCGACATAGGAGAGCCCGAGATCCCAGGGGAAATAGATCCAGGTATCCTGGCTGACCTCGGTGATGAAGGTGTCGACCGTCGGCACGCCGGCCGGCTTGGCATAGACCGTGGCGAAATGCGCGTTCGGCAGCATCTCGCGCACGACGCGTGCGGTCTTGCCGGTATCGGTGAGGTCGTCGACCACCAGCACGCCCTTGCCGGTGCCGTCGCCGATCGCCTTGATGTTCGGGGCGATGTCCTTGAGCACCTTGAGCTCGGACTGGTTCTTGTAGTCGTGGTAGCTCGCGACGCAGACGGTCTCGATCATGCGCAGGCCGAGCTCGCGGCAGATGATCGCCGCCGGCACCAGCCCGCCACGGGTGATGCAGACCATCGCCTCGAACGGCCCCTTCTCGGCGAGGCGCCACGCCAGCGCGCGGGCATCGCGATGGAACTGATCCCAGGAAACCGGGAAAGCCTTGTTCGAGGACGGTTCGGCCATGGACAGCGCTCCGGACTTGCGCGACGCGACAGGCGCCGTTTCCGACCGAAAAGCCTATCGGCGCGCGCCTGACAAGAGGCACGCGCCGAACATCCCCAATTCAGCGTCGACAATCCGCCTCAGAATTCCGCCCAGCCGTCGGCCGTGCCGCCGCCAGCGACGCGCCGGCCGCGCATCACCGGGGCCGCAGCGCGTGCCGGCGCAGGAGCTGCGGAATGAACCAGCTGCGGCCCAGCCCTGTGCCGGTCGTCGCCGAGTTGGAAGGCGGAGACCATCGTGCTCAGCGCCGCGGTTTCCTGCTGGAGATCGCGAGCGACCTTGGCGCTCTGCTCCGCAAGGAGCGAGTTCTGCTGCGTGATCTCGTCCATATGCGCGACGGTGCGGGCCATCTCGTCGATGCCGTTGGCCTGCTC
>JAEWKP010000067.1 GCA_023393655.1 Pseudomonadota bacterium
GCCCGATACCGGTCAGGAACGGCACCCAGTACCAAGCCATCGGGATCCCGATTGTTTGGCTCCGGTCTCCGCCCGCGATTTCGATCAGAGCCTGCTGCAGCGAAAACCAGAAGACCCCGGCCAGGAAGATCGCGCCGAGCACGGCCGAGAACACCCTGAGCGCGACCTGGACCCGCCTTGGCAGCCTGTCGGTGAACAGGTCGATCGCAACATGCTGGTCGGTCATGAAGCCGTAGGGGATCGCCAACATCGCTCCGATCATGACGCAAAGCTGGCCGAGATCGACCGCTCCCTTGACTGTGCCGGTGCTGACGCTGCGCAGTGCGATATCGACGATGGTCAGAGCCACCGCGGCAAGAAAAGCAAGCGTGCCGGCTAGCGCCAGAATTCGAGTTGCTCTGCTCATGGGAGGGATCACGGCCTGATGGAGGACGAGGTCGGGTCGGGATCAAGGGGGACCGCCGACCCGCATGGGCGCAGCAGCAGCTGCTATTCAAGGTTTTTCAGAGCCGCGACCATCGCATCGTAAATCTTGCGCGAGCCGGGGACCGTCTTCTCCTGTTCGGCAACATAGTCGTCGACGACCTTCTGGAGCCTGGCGCGCCAAGCGTCGCGGCTGGCGTCAGGCAGGTCCCGCACAGTGTTTCCCGCCTTCTTGGCCGCGTCGATTGCGATCTGATCGGTGTCCTTCCACCACTTGCCCCAGTTCTGCGCAAAGAAAATTTTGCTGTCGTCGAACAATTTCTTGATATCCGGCGGCAGTGAATTGTAGCGGCGCTCATTCATGAGCGTATACATTGCGACCGCATCGAGGCGTGCGTTGAGGTGATTCTTGAGAACTTCATGCAGCTTGAATGCGCCGACCGGCCCCCATGGCATGACATTGCCCTCGACCACGCCGCGCTCGACATTCTCGTAAATCTGGGTCGGCGGCAGGCCCACAGGCGTCGCGCCCAAGGCATTGAGGATGGCGGTGACGCTCGGCGTCGGGGCGCGAAGACGCATGCCTTTGAGCTGGTCGAGATCGGCCACGGATGTCTTGGTGTGGATGGCACTCGGCTCGGTCACCGTCAGCGAAAGCATCACCGTGCCCGGAAAATCGTCCTTGAGATACGGATCATAAAGCTGGGTCAGCGCCTTGGTGCCGGCTTCCGCGGTCTTGATTGTGAAAGGCAGCTCGATCAGCGTCGTCCTCGGATGGCGCCCGCGCGGAATCGCGGGAATGCCGATCGCGATGTCGACAACGCCGCCGCGCACCTGATCGAACTGGCGCGTCGCATCGCCCAGCGCCGAGCCCGCGGCGAAGATTTGCATCTTGACCCGGCCGTTGGACTTTTCCTCGATCGTCTTCGCCCAGGGCTCGAGCACGAGCGTCTGGATGAAATGGGTCGGCGGAAACATGTGTGAGATTTTCAGCTCGAACTCGGCAGCAAGGCACGCGCCGGCGGGCAACAAACCGACAAGGGCACCGAGCACGGCATGTCTGAGTTTCATCTGTTCCTCCCTCTGATCGCATTGTTCTGGTTGTTGGAAACGGCGCTCAGATAGCTTCGCTGAAATCGAGGATCTTCGACTTGTAGTCGGAGCGCGGCAGGGCGCCCTGCGGCACCAGCGTGATCGAGGTGGTTACTACCAGCACCGAACGAATCTCCCGCCGAATATCCTCGGCCAGATCCGGCGACGGCACGACACCTTCTCCGAGTTCGACCACGACGGGCAGGGGCGGCTCCTGCTTGACAGCCTTGATCCTCGGCCGGATCGCGATGACGCCGCTGACCTTCGGGGCGAAACGGTTGACGACCTCGCGAACCGCCGACGGGAAGAGGTTGACGCCGCGCACGATCAGCATGTCGTCTGTGCGGCCGATGCAGCGGACCCGTGGCGAGGTCCGGCCGCACGGGCAGGGCGAGTTCCAGAACATCACGTGATCGCGGGTGCGGAAGCGCAGCAACGGGGCCGCCTCGCGTGCGAGATGCGTGAGGACGAGTTCGCCGGTCGCTCCATCCTCCAGCGGCACCGCAGCGCCGGTCTCGGGGTCGATCAGCTCGATGTGGACGAAACCGCGGCCGCTGAAATGCATGCCGTTCTGGTGTTCGCATTCCCCCCAGAGCGAGACTGAGATGTCGCCGATGCCCATGGCTTCGGTCACCTTTGCGCCCCAGGCGGCCTCGAGCTTGCCGCGCATCGCGGGTTCCCCCCCGCCTGGCTCGCCTGCAACCAGGATGTGCTCGATCGAACTCGATCGCAGATCGATGTCGCGCTCCTTTGCCCATTCGGAAAGATGGAAAGCATACGACGGCGTGCAGCCGAGGATCTGAGGCTTGAGGAGCTTCACGGCCGCCATCAGCCGTTCGGTATTGCCGCTGCCGACCGGAATGTGACAAAGGCCCAGGCGATTGAAGGCGTCGAGCGCCGCGCCAGCCACGAACGGTCCGGCATTGTAGGTGCTCACGATTCGCTCGCCGGCCTGAACGCCTGCGGCTGCGTAAGAGCGCGATGAGGTCACGACCCACCGCTCGAGATCATTTCGCGTCAGCGGGATATAGCTCGGAATGCCCGTCGTGCCACTGGTTGAAAAGACGCGGCAAACCTGTTCGAGCGGCACGGCGATATGCGTTCCGATCGGGTCGGCGTCGGATCGGCTGGCGCGCAGCTCATCTTTTTCAGTAAAAGGAAGATGGGCAATGTCGTCGAGCCCGCCGGCCGAATTAGCTGTCTTGAAACCTGCTTCGACAAGCTTTTCACGGTAAAACTGAGACCTGTCGAAAAGGTAATCGAGCTGGCTGCGATAGAGCGGCGCATCGATGCCGTGCTGCTCGCGCCATGGCCGACTCTCGATCTCAGGCTGGAACATCATGGCTCGCCGGCTCCATTACGCTCGTAGGCGATTGCGCTCTCGCCATGATGGGACATCAGAAAGCCGATCGGCCGCTCCTGCTCTTCCGCGAGGTGGCCAAGCACCCCAGCCGTTCGCGCCAGGATCGGGATCGCCTTGATCATCGCCGGCGGAAATTCGAGGTCGAGCAGAACGGCGGCGATCGGCATCGAGACATTCATCGGCATCGGGCGCCCCCAAACCTGCGCGACGGCCGGCTCGAAGGCCTGCGCCAGCCTGATATGAGGGCCGACGACGCCCTCCCGCTCGGCCAGTGCCAGCACACGCTGCGTGCGCGGATCGACGGGGTGATGGAGGGGATGGCCGAAGCCTGGAAGCTTGCCGCGGCGGGCTCGAGTCTGCGTCGCGATGTCCAGAGCAACTGCGGTAGCGTCTTCCCCGGCCATTACGCGCTCCTGGGCCGAAACCAGCATGTTTCCGCACAGTTGCGACGTTCCCAGAACAACCGTGCCGCATCCGAGAATTCCGGCCGCGACCGCCGCCTGGAGGCAATCGGGATCGGCCGCCAGTGTCATGCGGGCCGCCTGCGCCGTTGGCGTAAGCCCATGCTCGGCGATCGCGACCAGCAGAACGTCGAGAAAAAAGCGCTGCTTTTCCGATGGCGCCTTGCCGGTGACGAGCAGGAAGAAGAACTCGGTGAAGTTGATCCCGCCCATGAGATCACCAGCGAGGTCGCGCCCCCGAATCTCGATGCTGGCGGCATCGGCGGTGCAAATCGATGTTGTGCCCGCCCCGGGCGTGCCGATCATCATTGTTTCCTCCACCTCGTGTGCCGGTGCGCGGTTCGATGGCTCTCGGCTATTGTTGGACCATTTTGGCCGTCAGATTTGTAGGACAATATTGGCGCACAATCCCTTGTCAACCCACCTCTGCCATGCGAGATACCGATCGTGCTCAAGCCTTCCGTGACGAACCTGACTGTTGACATCGACGCTCCTGGCCAAATGCGCGGCGGCACGGTGGAGCGCGTGTTCCTACATCTGAAGGACGGCATCCTCAGTGGCCGCTATGCCCCTGGCCAGCGGTTGATCGAAGCCGATCTGACGGCCGAGTTTGGCGTCAGCCGGGGGCCGCTTCGCGAAGCGTTCCGCATGCTGTCGGCCGAAGGGCTTGTCGAGAGCATCCCATATCGCGGCGCCATCGTAAGGCGACTGTCACGCCAGGAAACGCAGGAGCTGTTCCAGATACGCGGCGCGCTCGAGGTGCTGGCGGCGCGGTTGGCGAGCGAGAATATCGACCTGCCCGGAGTCCGGGGGCGCTTCGAACAGGCTATTGCGCCGATCTGGCGCGAGGCGCCGCGCAACATCGGCATGACCTATCTGGACGAGAACCGGGTTTTCCACCAGGCCGTCGCGGATATCAGCGGCAACGAGCAGCTCGCCGTGCTGTGTCGGCAAATGCAATTGCCGTTGATCATGTTCCAGCTGAGCGGGATGCTAACGCCGGAGACGCTGGCCCTCTCCAATCGGGAGCATCGCGCAATAGCTACGGCTATTCTCGCAGGAGACGCAGACACAGCCTCGACGGGCATGAAAAGCCACTTGGAGCGTGCCCGCCTGTTTGCAAGCCAGTTGCCTCGATCGATTTTTCGGTCGCCCGAATGATTATCGCGAGGTTGACGCGCCGATCGAAGCGTCCTCACCAGTCGAAACCAATGATGTTCCAGCGGTAAAGGCCACCGAGAGCCGGTGGGTTCGCAGCGGCCCCGTTCTTTCGTTTCGATGGTCTCACTACCAGGCGCGGGGGCGCGATGAGGGACTGATCGGAGAGTATGTCGTTAACTCGAGCCAGGACCGGTTTGAGGTCTTCAGCATTACCCTCTCGCAGAGCGAGAGCGTCAAAGATCAGCTGGGTCGCACGTGCTTGAGCGCCCGCCCCCTGCCGATCCCCAACCATCGGAATTCAGTGGCTGCTTCGCCGTGACCTATGCGAGGCGAAATCAGCTCCACGAGGCTTGGCCGGGCAATTGATGTGGCGCGGCCATGCCGAGCCGAGTTGTGATCGGATCGCACGTGCATATTCTTGGCGTAAGGATCTGTTATTGTGCAGGTGCTTCGCTGGCGATTTCGGCGAAAACCCAGCTTCGGAGAGCAACGCTCTATCCAGCTGAGCTACGGGCGCTAACGGTGCAGGCTGGATAGTCGATCCCCGCCGCTTCGGCAATGCGGGATTGTGGATGGCGCGCAGTTCTCCGAAGGCAATGGTCACACGTTGGAATCGTGTCGGGCGCGCCGCGACTGCGGCTGGGGCCTCGATGGACAAGTCAGCCGCCCGCGACAGCGCTCTGATCTGTGGTTCAGCGGGGTCTCTTGCGCGGGCATGATCGCCGATCCTGTAATTGCTAATAACTCGCACTTGCAAAATTTACAGGCTTCGGGTTAGAAGGAGTTTGTTGCAATTCATTGTCAATAAGGATGCCTCGATGGCCGTCGGCTCGCGCAGATCAGCTCTCATCGGTTTGATGGGCGCCGCGTTTTTCGTCGCATGCAGTGTCGCGCCCGCTGCGGCGCAGGAGAAGTTCAAGGCCGTCACGACCTTCACGGTGATCGCCGATATCGCGCGCAACGTCGCCGGCGATGCTGCCGTCGTAGAGTCGATCACCAAGCCGGGCGCCGAGATTCATAATTATCAGCCGACCCCGGGCGACATCCAGCGCGCGCAGGGCGCGCAGCTCATCCTCTGGAACGGCCTCAACCTCGAATTGTGGTTCGAGAAGTTTTTCCGCAACCTCAGGAACGTCCCGAGCGTGGTCGTCTCGCAGGGCGTCGAGCCGATGGGGATCAGCGAGGGGCCCTACAGGGGCAAGCCGAACCCGCATGCCTGGATGTCGCCGGCGGCCGCGCTGATCTATGTCGACAATATCCGCGACGCCTTCGCCAGGCACGATCCCAAGAACGCCGACGCCTATAAAGCCAATGCCGAGGCCTACAAGGCCCGCATCAAGGCGGTCATCGACCCGATCAAGGCCGAGCTTGCCGCCGTTCCCGCGGAGAAGCGCTGGCTCGTCTCCAGCGAAGGGGCGTTTTCCTATCTCGCCCGCGATTTCGGGTTGAAGGAGCTCTATCTCTGGTCCATCAATGCCGATCAGCAAGGCACGCCGCAGCAGGTCCGGAAGGTCATCGACGCCGTGCGCAAGAACAAGATCACCGTGGTCTTCTCCGAGAGCACGATCTCCGACAAGCCGGCCCAGCAGGTCGCGCGCGAGACCGGCGCGGCCTATGGCGGCGTGCTCTACGTGGATTCGCTGAGCGAGGCGGATGGCCCGGTTCCGACCTATATCGACCTGCTCAAGGTCACTGCCGACACGATCGCCAAGGGATTGACGCGGTGAATGCTCCCGTCGCCGGCCGCTCGCTTCCGCCCGTGGCGGAGGAGGGCGCAGGCATCACGGTGACCGATGCGACGGTCACCTATCGCAACGGCCATACAGCGCTTCGGGATGCGAGCTTCCGCATCCCGACCGGCACGATCGCGGCGCTCGTCGGCGTCAACGGCTCCGGCAACTCGACGCTGTTCAAGGCGATCATGGGTTTCGTCCGACTTGCGAGGGGCGATATCCGCATTCTCGGCATCACGGTGCGCGAGGCGCTGCGCCGCAACCTCATCGCCTATGTGCCGCAGGCCGAGGAGGTCGACTGGACCTTCCCGGTTCTGGTCGAGGATGTCGTGATGATGGGCCGCTACGGCCATATGGGCATGATGCGGATCGCCAGGGCGGCCGATCACGAGGCCGTCGCCGCCGCGCTCGAGCGTGTCGACATGAGCGCCTTTCGCAAGCGCCAGATCGGCGAACTCTCGGGCGGACAGAAGAAGCGCGTCTTCCTCGCGCGTGCGCTGGCCCAGGACAGCCGTGTCATCCTGCTCGACGAGCCCTTCACCGGGGTCGACGTCAAGACCGAGGACCAGATCATCGCCTTGCTGCGCGAGCTCAGGGCCGAAGGCCGGGTCATGCTGGTCTCGACGCATAATCTCGGCTCGGTGCCGGAATTCTGCGACCGTACCATCCTGATCAAGGGCACGGTGCTGGCCCATGGCCCGACGGCGGAGACCTTCACGCAGGAGAACCTGCAGCGCGCCTTCGGCGGCGTGCTGCGCCATTTCGTGTTGAGCGGGGCGGGACGCGAAGGGCAGGCGCCGGTCGGCGTCTTCACCGATGACGAGCGGCCGCTGATCCTGCGCGAGGGCAAGGCGTCCAGCCGCGAGGCCGAGGCGCCTGGCGGAGAGCGGCCATGATCGCCGTTCTTCTCGAACCTTTCGCCTATGGCTACATGCGCAACGCGATGTGGGTCTCGGCCCTTGTCGGCGGCGTCTGCGCCTTCCTGTCCTGCTATCTGATGCTGAAGGGCTGGTCGCTGATCGGCGACGCGCTCTCGCATGCGATCGTGCCGGGTGTGGCCGGCGCCTACATGCTGGGGCTGCCCTTCTCGGTCGGCGCCTTCTTCTCCGGCGGTCTCGCGGCTGGCGCCATGCTCTTCCTGAATCAGCGCACGCGGCTGAAGGAGGACGCCATCATCGGCCTGATCTTCTCCAGCTTCTTCGGGCTCGGCCTGTTCATGGTGTCGCTGTCGCCGACCTCGGTGAACATCCAGACGATCGTGCTCGGCAATGTGCTCGCCATCACCCCGGCCGATACGATCCAGCTCGCGGCCATCGGCTTCGTCTCGCTCGCCATCCTGCTCGTCAAATGGAAGGATCTGATGGTCACCTTCTTCGACGAGAGCCATGCGCGCTCGATCGGCCTCAATCCGGCGGCGCTGAAGCTGATGTTCTTCACCCTTCTCTCGGCCTCGACGGTCGCGGCGCTGCAGACGGTGGGCGCCTTCCTCGTCATCTGCATGGTCGTGACGCCCGGCGCCACCGCCTATCTGCTGACCGACCGTTTCCCGAGGCTGCTGGTGATCGCGGTGGCGATCGGCGCGCTGACGAGCTTCACCGGCGCCTATATCAGCTATTTTCTCGACGGAGCGACCGGCGGCATCATCGTCGTGCTGCAGACCACGATCTTCCTCATCGCCTTCTTCCTCGCGCCCAAACATGGCCTGCTGGCGGCCCGCCGCCGCGCCGCCTGCGAGCTGGAGGCCGGGTGATGGCTCTCATCGAGACGCTGCTCTCGCCCTTCCGGTTCGATTTCATGGTCAATGCGCTGGTGATCTCGGCGATCGTCGCCGTGCCGATGGCGCTCCTGTCCTGTTTCCTCGTGCTGAAAGGCTGGTCGCTGATGGGCGATGCGATCAGCCATGCCGTGTTTCCCGGCGTGGTTCTCGCCTATATCCTCGGCTTTCCCTATGCGATCGGCGCTTTCGCCGCCGGCATGGTCTGCGCCACCGCGACCGGCTTCCTGAAGGAGAACAGCCGGATCAAGCAGGACACGGTGATGGGGGTCGTCTTCTCGGGCATGTTCGGGCTCGGCCTCGTGCTCTACGTCAAGATCCAGTCCGACGTGCATCTCGACCACATCCTCTTCGGCGACATGCTCGGCGTCTCCGGGGCGGACATTGCGGGCGCTGGGGCGATCGCCGCGTTTACCGCCGCGGTGATAGGCATCAAGTGGAAGGATTTCCTGCTGCATGCCTTCGATCCGGCGCAGGCGCAGGCGATCGGCCTGCGGGTCAAGCTGCTGCATTACGGCCTGCTTGCGTTGATTTCGCTGACGATCGTCGGCGCGCTGCAGGCTGTCGGCATCATCCTGGCCATCGCCATGTTGATCGCCCCCGGCGCCATCGCGTTCCTGCTGACCCGCCGCTTCAGCACGATGCTGCTGGCATCGGTCGCCATTGCCGTGAGCGGCTCGTTGCTGGGCGTCTATCTGTCGTTCTTCCTCGACAGCGCGCCGGCACCGACGATCGTGCTGCTGTTGTCGCTCGTCTTCGTTCTCGCGCTTCTCCATACGAGTAGGAGAGCCGCCGAGGCGTGACCCTGGCGGCACTAAGCCCCGGCTTTGGAGAGCAGCGCTCGCGCACGAGACGTGCTGTTCCCGATCGTCAAAAGATATGAGGCCCGGTCGCTCCCGAGATCGGCCACGTCCCCTGCGCGCGATAAGCCGCTCGCTCGCGGCAAAAGATCAGCGGTAGACGAAATCCCGCAAGGCGAGCGAAATCCAGGGCATGTAGGTGATCAGTGCCAGGCAGGCGAAGACGACGCCGATGAAGGGCAGGAGCGATTTCGTCATCCGGTCCAGCGAAATCCGGGCGACCGCGCAGGCCGCAAACAGGTTGACGCCGAAGGGCGGCGTAATCATGCCGAGCGCCAGATTGACCACCATGACCATCCCGAAATGCACGGGGTCGATGCCGAAGCGCAGCGCGACCGGCGCCAGGATCGGTGCCAGCACGATGATCGCTGCTGAAGTCTCGATGAACATGCCGATCACGAACAGGAAGAGATTGACCGCGAGCAGGAAGGTCCAGCCGCTGTCGAAGGTCGCGATGATATAGGCCCGATCTGGGCAGGCACGCCGGCGCGCGTCAGCAGGAAGCTGAACAGGCCCGCCATCGCGATGATAAGCATGATCACCGTTGAAGAGACCACCGATTTGCGCAGGATCGCGATAACCGTGGCGAAATCGAGCTCGCGATAGATGAAGCAACTGACGATCAGCGCATAGAACACCGCGACGATGGAGGCTTCGGTCGGCGTGAAGACACCGCCATAGATGCCGCCGAGGATGATCACCGGCATCATCAGGGCAAGGCCCGCCGCCCGCGTTGACGCCAGCACCTGCATGCGCCCTTCGTGATCGCTGCGGCCATAGCCCCTGATGCGGCACCAGAGCCAGACCGAGAACATCAGCGCGCCGGCGATCAGGATGCCGGGGCCGAAGCCGGCCACGAAGAGTTCGCCGATCGAGACCTCGGCGGCAACGCCGTAGAGGATCATCGGAATCGAAGGCGGGATGATGACCCCGAGCTCGGCCGCGCTGGCCTGGAGTGAAGCCGCAAAGGAGAAGGCTTCGCGATGACCTGCCTGCCGAGCCTGCTGGAAACGGTGCGGGCGGATTATCCGCTGCTGAAGGCGGAATACGCCGTCTCGATCAGCTACGAGCTGGAGCGCGAGCTCAACGACCGCAGGCTGGACCTCGCTGTCCTGGTCAACCCGATCGGGCGTCCGGGATGAGGCTGGTTCCGCTCGGCGTGCAGGACACGGCCTGGGTCGCCTCGGTCAAATGGGGGCTCGGTCCCGAAATCCGTCCCGCGGATCTCTGCCCCTTGCCGATCGTCAGCAATCAGCCGCGATCGGCCATGTTCCGACAGATCAAGGACTGGTTCGCGACCGCCGGCCTCGAACCGCTTCGCCATGATCTTTGCAACAGCGTCGCCGTGATCGGCCATCTCGTTTCGTCGGGCGTGGCACTCGGCGTATTGCCCGTCCGGATGATGGAGGCCGACGTCAAGGCCGGCCTCGTCACGGTTCTGCGCCCGGTTCCGGACCTCAATCACGGCAGGGTCTATGCGAGCTATCCGGAAGGGGGCCTGACCGCCCCGGTCAGCGCCATGCTGAAATCGATCCAGAAGGCGCTCGACGCGATCGACTATCTCAAGGTGGACGGCACGCGCTGACGGGCCGGTCCGAGATCAACCTTCGCTGTCGGCTCCCCTCCGCGCCGGCGGCAGCAGGAACGGCATCGTCCCCAGAACCCGTCGCGCCGCGGCGATCACCGCCTCGATCTCGGCCGTCGCTCCGCCGATGCGGTGGCCGGCGCACAGCGAGGCATGCGCGAAGTCCGGCACGGCCCGCAGCTTCACGACCTGCCCGTCGGCGAGAGCAGGCTCCATCAGCTTTACGGGCAGGAAGGCGGCGGCCACGCCCTCCTGAACCAGATGGGCAATGACCATCTGGCCCGTGCAGAAGTCCAGCCGGCGCGGCTTGACGTCTGCTGCGCTGAACCACTCGGTGATCTGCCGGTGCATGGCGGATGGCGGCGGGTTCGTCAGGATCTGACAGTCCTGCAGATCGGCGGGCCGCACGATCGGGCCGAGGCCGAGGCTCCTGGCGGCGATCCATGCCGCCTCCTGGCGCCCGAGCTCGACCAGCCTGATCGCAATGCCGTCGCTGGGGTGGACCAGAAAGGCGACGTCGAGCCTGTGCTCGCGGAGTTCGTCCTCGAGCTGGGAGCTGGTGGCCACGGAGAGTTCCAGCCGCAGCCGAGGATAGAGCGCTCCGAGGTCCTTGAGGATCAGCGTCAGGCAGGCGACCGCGAAGGTTTCCGGCATGCCGACCTTCACCGTGCCGTGAAGCGCCCCGGTCGAACCTGCACGCTCGCGCATGCGGCCGAGCTCCTCGATGATCGAGATCGCATGCCCGAACAGCTGTTCGCCGTCCGGACTCAGGCGCAGCGTCGAGCCGGAGCGATCGAAAACCTTGACGCCCAGCTCGTCCTGCAGGGATTTCAGCCGAAGCGACACGGTTGGCTGCGCGAGAAAAAGATGCCTCGCGGCCGCCTGCACGGAGCCGAGGCGCGCGGTCCAGACAAAGGCCTCCAATTCCGCGATCGTCGGGCGCATTGAAAATTCCAATGTTGTCGCACGAGATAATCCAATTGGATTTGCGATTGCAATGCGGCTTAGGCTGCCTGCCAGAAGTCGAATAATCGACCTTTCCAGGGAGAGAGTGATGCAGCGACCGCTTCGTGTATTGGCGTTTCTGGCAGCCTTTGGAATGTCGGCGCTCGGCGCCCAAGCCCAGGATTTCCCCAAGATCAATCTCAAGGTCTCAGGCGGAAACCAGACGCAGAACCTGTTCCAGAAGGTCTACAAGCCGTTCTTCACCGAGATGCTCGCGGCAAAGACGAATGGCGCGATCACCACGACGTTCGGATCGCTCGAGGAACTCGGCCTGCGCGGCCCCGAGGTGCTGCGCCTGCTGCGGCAGGGCGTCTTCGATATCTCCGAGGCGACGATGTCCTACATGGCGGGCGAGGATTCCCGCTTCGACGGCCTCGATCTGCCCGGCGTGACCGTCGACATCGTCACGCAGCGCAAGGCTGCTGACGCCTTCCGCCCTGCGCTCGCCAAGACACTCGAGACGAAATACCACACCAAGCTGCTCAGCATGAGCCCGGTGGCGGCTCAGATGTTCTACTGCAAGGGCGAGATCACGGGGCTGGATTCGCTACGCGGCAAGGCGGTGCGGACCTTCAACCGCGCGATGTCGCAGATGGTCGAGGGCGCCGGCGGTTCCTCAGTGAACGTCCCCTTCGCCGAAGTCATCCCGGCGATGCAGCGTGGCGTCGCGCAATGCGCGGTGACAGGCACGTCAGCCGGCAATACCGCACGGTGGTGGGAGGTCAGCGACCATCTCTATGCGCTGCCCATGGGCTGGTCGATGACGTTTTTCGGCGCCAATCTGAACAGCTGGGCGAAGCTCGACGCGAAGACCCGCGCCTTTCTCGAACAGCAGTTCGCCGAACTGGAGGATCGCATGTGGGCGCAGGCCGGCAGCGACATCCAGGACGGCGTGAACTGCAATACCGGTCTCGGCCCCTGCAAGGACGGCATCGAAGCCAATCCCAAGATGAAATTCGTCACCGTCTCCGAGCCGGACAAGGCGGCCGCGCAGAAGATCCTGCGCGAGCGGATCCTGCCCGACTGGGCCAAGCGCTGCGGCGCCGAATGCGTCGCCGAGTGGAACGCGACGGTCGGCAAGGTCGCGGGCGTCGAGGCCAAGGCGCAGTAACCTGCGGGCTTTTCGGGGCAGATTGCCATGAGCGCATTTCACGCGATCGTCGCGGCCATCTCGCTCTGGATGGCCCGCATCGGCGGCCTGATGCTCGTCGGATCCTCCGTGGTGATCACCATCGAGATCCTGGCGCGCAAGGTGATCCATATCCCGTTCAGCGTCGGCACGGAGCTATCGAGCTATGCGCTCGCCATCTCCGCGAGCTGGGCCTTCAGTTATGCCCTGTTGAAC
>JAEWKP010000050.1 GCA_023393655.1 Pseudomonadota bacterium
ACCTATGAGGGCATGAAGGCCTATTGGACCTCGGCCGAGGAAGAGGGCGAGACCAAGGCTTTCATGAACGCCCTGCCGAAGCTCGTGGCCTCACGCAGCCTGACCGACTCCGATTGGAACAACACGACGGAGACGGCCGATATCGCCGGGGAGATCGCGCGCCGGAAGGCGGAGGCCGGCAAGGACATCTATGTCTTCGGCAGCGCCGAATTGACGGAATCGCTGTTGGCGGCGGGCCTCGTCGACGAGGTCATGATCGCGGTGGCGCCAGTCACGATCGGCCAGGGAACGCCCCTGTTCAAGCCCAACGCGGAAAAGCGCCACTATGCGCTGATCGCGGCCCGCTCTTTGAAGAACGGCACCGTGATCCTGCACTATGGCGTGAAGGCCGCGGCCTGACGGGGCGCCTCAGCCGCGGCGGACCATCAGCACGGCGGCGAGAATGGCGACGCCGCCGAAAGCCTGGACCGGCGTCGGCTGCTCGCCGAACAGCGCCCAGGCGGCGAGCACGCTGACCAGCGCCGGCCAGACCATCACGAGCGAGGCGGCGCCGGCGCCATAGCTGCCGAGCGAGAGCGTGATCAGGCCCTGGCCGAGCGCATGCGAGACGAGGCCGAGCGCGGCGACTGCGAGCCAGCCCTGCAGGCTCGCCGGGATGACCTGCTCGCCCAGGATCAGTGCGGCCACGAGGCAGAACACGGCGCAGATCGCGCTGGAGACGAGGCTGACATAGCCGGCGCCGACCCGGTCGCGGGCGCGGCGCACCGCGAGGATATAGGCGGCATAGGAGAAGGCGGCGCCGACGGCGAGACTGTCGCCGAAGAGATTGCCCGTGACCCGCTCGGCGCCGGTGAATTTGGGCAGCACCAGCAGGATTGCGCCGGCCACCGCCAGCATCAGCGCGCCGAGGATGCGCCGCGAGGGCTTGTCGCCGAGCAGCAGCCAGCCGCCGAGCACAACGCCGACCGGCGAGAGATTGCCGAGCAGCGAGGCATTGGCGATCGTCGTATGGCCGAGCGCGGCATTGTAGAGCGTCACGTCGATGCCGAAGGTGAGGCCGGCCAGCGCGACCGCGATGAAGGCGCCGCGGCCGATCGTTTCGCCCGCCGGCCTGCGCTGCTCCAGCGCCGTCCAGGCGACCAGTACCGGCAGCGCGAACAGCATCCGCCAGAAACCGGCCGCGGCCGGGCCGACATCGGCCAGGCGCACGAAGATGCCGGAAAAGCCGATACAGGTGGCGCCGGCAAGCAGCGCGAGGAACATCGCCAGCGCGGGCGATGCGGGCCGGACAGGGATCGCGGGAGCGGACATGGTGTCTTCTGATGGATCGTGAGGCCAGCTTCGGTCGCGACGGCGCGGCCGGCTCAGTCTCGTTCATGCGACGATATAGTGCGCTTCCATCAATCGGAAAAACGGATTATTCTGATTTAACCATTCTTAAAACCGATGGATCTCGCGCGTCCCAAGGAGGCACGTCATGACCGCCCATTTCGACCTCGCCGCGCTCGGCATGCTGGTGGCGGTGGCGGAGACCGGCGGCTTCACCGCGGCCAGCGCCCGACTCGGCCGGACGCAATCGGCAATCTCCGTGCGCATCCAGGATCTGGAAAGCCAGCTTGGCCACAAGCTGCTGGAGCGCTCGCGCCGCGGCGTCACCCCGACCGATGCGGGCGAGCGCCTGCTCGCCCATGCGCGGCGCCTGCTCGCGGTGGAGCGCGAGGCCCTGGCCGACCTTGCCGGCGAGACACCGACCGGCCGGCTGCGCATCGGCGTGCCCGACGATTATATGGACGCCTATCTCAGGCCCCTGATCGCGCGCTTCGCGGTCGAGCACCCCAAGGTCGAACTCGAGGTGATCTGCGACATCTCGAAGCGGATCGAACCGGCGCTGAAGGCCGGCGATCTCGATCTGGCCGTGGTGACCCAGGACCCCAACAGGCCGATGGGTGAGGTGCTCAGGCGCGAGCCGATGATCTGGGTCGCGGCGCGCGGCCACCGCCCGGAATTGCAGGAGACGCTGCCGCTCGCCTTGTTTTCCGAAGGCTGTCGGGCGCGGCCACGCATCCTCGCGGCGCTTAACAGTGCGGGGCTGGCCTATCGGCTGGTCTTCTCCTGCTCGCATACGTCCGGCGTGCTCTCGGCGGTGGAGGGCGGCTTCTGCGTCACGGCCATCACCGAAAGCGCCGTGCCGCCCTCGCTGCGCCGTCTCGGTGCGGCCGAGGGTTTGCCGCCGCTGTTCGAGCTGACGGTCGGCTTGCTCATGGCGCCGCGCCCGGGGCTCGCGGCCCAGCGCTTCGCCGACGCGCTCCGCGAGGAGATGAGCGCTTTCCGGCAGGCGGCATGATCCGCTCCATTGCCCTTTCCTCCGCTCATCACTAGTGAAACAGCATGAAATTCCTCGACCAGGCCAAGATCTATGTGAAGGCGGGTGACGGCGGCGCCGGCTGCGTCTCGTTCCGCCGCGAAAAATTCATCGAATTCGGCGGACCCAATGGCGGCGACGGCGGGCGCGGCGGCGACATCGTCATCGAATGCGTGCAGGGGCTGAACACCCTGATCGATTTTCGCTTCCAGCAGCATTTCAAGGCCCGCACCGGCGAGCACGGCATGGGCAAGGATCGCCATGGCGCGAATTCGCCGGCGATCGTGCTGAAGGTGCCGCCGGGCACCGAGATCCTCGACGAGGACGGCGAGACCAAGGTCGCCGACCTGACCGAGCCCGGCCAGCGCTTCGTGTTGTGCAAGGGCGGCAATGGCGGCTTCGGCAACGCCTATTTCAAGACCGCGACCAACCAGGCGCCGCGCCATGCCAATCCGGGCCTGCCGGGCGAGGAGCGCTGGGTCTGGCTCAGGCTGAAGCTGATCGCCGATGCCGGCCTCGTCGGCCTGCCCAATGCGGGCAAGTCGACCTTCCTCGCCACCGTCACGGCGGCGAAGCCGAAGATCGCCGATTATCCCTTCACCACGCTGCATCCCGGCCTCGGCGTCGTGCGCGTCGACGGGCGCGAGATGGTGCTGGCCGATATTCCCGGCCTGATCGAGGGCGCGCATGAAGGCCATGGCCTCGGCGACCGCTTCCTCGGCCATATCGAGCGCTGCCGCGTGCTGCTGCATC
>JAEWKP010000094.1 GCA_023393655.1 Pseudomonadota bacterium
TCGCAGCGCCGTTCGAGTTCGGCGATGACATCCGCCGCGATATTGTCCTCAACCGTCTGGTGATAGGGCGTGACGTCGCGGCCGGCGCCGCCATAGAGATTGCGCCGACGCACCTCCAGCGGGTCGAGCCCCGTCGCATAGGCGACCTCCTCGATGAAGCGCTCGGCCCCGACCATGCCTTGCGGCCCGCCGAAGCCGCGGAAGGCGGTGTTCGAGCAGGTGTGGGTGAAGAGCGGCTCCGAGCGGGCGCGTACCGCAGGATAGAAATAGCAATTGTCCATGTGGAACAGGGCGCGATCGGTCACCGGCCCCGAGAGATCGGCATTCCAGCCGCAGCGCGCTGCATAGACCGCGTCGAGCGCATGGATGCGGCCCTCGTCGTCGAAGCCGATCTCGTAATCGCAGACGAAATCATGGCGCTTGCCGGTCATCGCCATGTCGTCGTCGCGGTCGGGGCGCAGCTTCACCGGGCGCTTCAGCTTGCGGGCAGCGATGGCTGCCACGCAGGCGAAGAGATTGGCCTGCGTCTCCTTGCCGCCGAAGCCGCCGCCCATGCGACGGACCTCGACGGTGATCGCATGCGAGCCGACGCCGAGTACGGCCGCGACCATGTGCTGGACCTCGCTCGGATGCTGGGTAGAGACCAGTACGGCCATGTCCTCGTCCTCGCCGGGGATGGCGAGCGCGATCTGGCTTTCAAGGTAGAAATGCTCCTGCCCGCCGATCACCATCGAGCCCTTCAGCCGGCGCGGGCTCGTGGACAGGGCAGACGCGACATCGCCGCGCTCCAGCTTGAGCGGGGCGGTGACGAGCTTGCCGCCGGCTTCGCGCGCGGCGGCGATGTCGATCAGCGGTGCCTGTTCGGCGTATTCGGCCTTGGCTTGCGTCGCAGCATGGCGCGCCTGCTCGCGCGTCTCGGCTACGACAGCGAAGAGCGGCTGGTCGTGGAACAGAATGGTTTCAATCGCGAAGACCGGCTCGTCATGGAGATGCGTCGAGGAGATGTCGTTGGCTCCGGGCACGTCGGCTGCCGTCAGCACGGCAACGACACCCGGCGCCGCGCGCACCGCTTCCAGATCGAGCGAGAGCAACCGGCCATGGGCGATCGTGCTCGTGCCGAGATAGGCGTGCAGCAGACCTTCGGGCGCAGCGATGTCGTCGATATAGAGCGCCTCGCCCGCAACGTGTTTGGGCGCGGAATCATGGATGCGGGAGCTGCCGACGGGGCCGCTCTCCAGTCCGATATCGAGCTTGCGGCGCGCGTCAGCCATGGGCGGCCTCCGCCAGCAGGCCGGCGACCCGCGTCTGCGTCTGCACTTGCGTCGTCTCGATCTGGAAGCGGCGCAGCAGGTTGCCGGCGATCGTCAGGCGATAATGCGCCGAGGCGCGCATGTCGTCGAGCGGCGTGAAATCCCGCGACAGTGCGGTCACGGCGGCTGTGACGGCCGCTTCGTTCCAGCGCTGGCCGACGAGCGCTGCTTCGGCCGCGGCCGCGCGCTTCGGAATCCCGGCCATGCCGCCATAGGCGAGGCGGGCTTCGCTGACCCGCCCATCGCTGCCGAGCGTCAGCCGGAAGGCGCCGCAGACGGCGGAAATGTCTTCATCGAAGCGCTTCGAGACCTTCGAGGCATGGAACAGCACGCTGTCCGCCAGCTTCGGCACGAGCACGGCTTCAACGAACTCGCCGGGGCGCCGGTCCTGTTTGCGATATTCGATGAAGAAGCTTTCGAGCGGGATGCTGCGGCGTTCGATATCGGCCTCGGAGCGTCGAGCCAGCACCAGCGTCGCATCGAGCGCGATCAAAGCCGGCGGCAGGTCGCCGATCGGCGAGCCGTTGGCGATGTTGCCGCCGATCGTGCCGGCATTGCGCACCTGCTCGCCACCGAAGCGGCGCATCAATTCGTCGAGCTGCGGGGAGAGGGCAGCCAGCGCGGTGCGGACGTCGATATGACCAGCCATCGCACCGAAGCGCAGATGGTCGCCCTCGTCGGTGATGGCGCGCAGGGCCTCGATCCGCCCGAGAGAAATCACCGGATCGAGGCGCTTCATCGCCTTGGTGACCCATAAGCCCACATCGGTCGCGCCGGCGACGAGCGTCGCCTGCGGATAAGCCGCGACGAGTTCGGCCAGCGCTTCGATCGTCGCAGGCGCATAGAAGCGGCCGCCATCGCCTTGCAGGGAGAGCGTCTCGGTATCGTTCAGCGTCGCGAGCCGGGCCGCCACGGCCTCCCGTTCCAGCAGGAACCGATCCGCCTCGCGCGGCGCGATCTCGTCCATGCGACGGCCGGCGGCGATGATCGGCTCGTAGCCGGTGCAGCGGCAGAGATTGCCGGCGAGCGCATCCTCGATGCGGCACAAACTGGGTTCCGCCTCGTTGAGCCTGAGCGCCATGAGCGACATCACGAAGCCCGGCGTGCAGAAGCCGCATTGCGAGCCGTGGCATTCCACCATCGCCTGCTGGACTGGATGCAGGGCGCCATCCGCGCCCTTCAGGTGCTCGACGGTGAGAAGCTGGCAGCCGTCCAGCGTCGGCAGGAAGCGGATGCAGGCATTGATCGCCTCGTAGCGCAGCTGTCCGCGGTCGAGCCGGCCGACGACGACAGTACAGGCGCCGCAATCGCCTTCGGCGCAACCTTCCTTGGTGCCGGTCATGCGCCGGTCGAGGCGCAGCCAGTCGAGCACGGTGAGCGTCGGATCGCAGCGGTCGAGTTCGACCAGTCTGTCGCCGAGCAGGAAGCGCAAGCTCTCACGCATCCCTCTCGCTCCACTCGGATCGCCATTTCATGCCCGCAGATTAGGCACGATCCGGCCTTGGCCGGAAGCTTCGATTTGGTGCAGATGTGATGTGGAATTGTGCCGGAGCTGCCCGACTTGACCACCTCCACTCCATTGCGCGCCCTGCGCGGCCGCCTGCTCTGGTTCGTCGATGATCCGCAGACGGCAGGCGAGGCCGCGCATCGCTATGTCGCGGACGGGTTGCTGGTCATCGAGAACGGGCTGGTCAAGGCGGCGGGCGAGGCGCGGGACTTGCTGCGGACGCTGCCGGTGGATGCCGAGATCGTCGACCATCGCCCGCATCTGATCATGCCGGGCTTCATCGACGCCCATATCCACATGCCGCAGACGCAGGTGGTCGCCTCCTATGGCGCCCAGCTCATGGAATGGCTGAACAAATACACCTTCGTCGAGGAGCAGAAGCTGGCGCAGCAGGGCCATGCCGAGAAGCTCTCGCGCTTCTTTCTCGATGAGCTCCTGGCCAGCGGCACCACCACGGCGGCGGTCTATTGCTCGGTGCATCCGCAATCGGCCGAGGCGTTCTTCGCGGAATCGCAGCGGCGCAACACCCGCATGATCGCCGGCAAGGTGATGATCGACCGCAACGCCCCGGCGGCGCTGACCGACACGGCCGAGAGCGGCTATCGCGATTCGAAGTCGCTGATCGCCCGCTGGCACGGCAAGGGCCGACAGCTCTACGCGATCACGCCGCGCTTCGCGATCACCTCGACGCCGGAGCAGATGGCGGCGGCCGGGCGGCTGGCGGCCGAGCATCCCGACTGCCACGTCCAGACCCATATCAACGAGAACCGGGCCGAGATCGCCCTGGCCCGCGCGCTTTATCCCGAGGCGGCCGACTATGCCGATATCTACCGGCGCTACGGCCTGCTCGGCCCCCGGAGCCTGATGGGCCATTGCATCCACATGACCCACAATGAATGGCAGGCCTTTGCCGAGACCGGCGCCGTCGCGGTCTTCTGCCCGACTTCGAACCTGTTCCTCGGTTCGGGGCTGTTCGACTGGGCCCATGCAAGGCAGCGCGGCGTCAAGGTCGCGGTCGCGACCGATATCGGCGGCGGCACCTCCTATTCGATGCTGCGGACCATGGCCGAGGCCTACAAGGTGCTGCAGCTTCAAGGGCAAAGCCTGTCGGCTTTGGACGCCCTGCATGCGATCACGCGCGGCAATGCGGTGGCGCTCGGCCTCGACGCTTGGATCGGAAGCTTCGAGCCGGGCCGCGAGGCGGATGTCGTCGTACTCGATACGGGCGCGACGCGGGCGATGGCGCATCGCCTGGAGACGGTGCGCGATCTCGCGGAGGAGCTCTTCGTGCTCGTCACGCTGGGCGACGAGCGCAACGTCGTCGCGACCTATGTGACGGGGGAGCTGGCCGCCGGCGCGTCATTCTCGGGTGGCGTTTAGCGCCATCCGTCATGGTCGGGCTTGTCCCGACCATCCACGTCTTCGCTCGTCAAAAGCAGCGTTCAAGACGTGGATGCTCGCCACAAGGGCGAGCATGACGTTGAGTGTCTGCGTAGGAAATCAGCCCAGCACGCCGCCCTTGCGGGCGTAGTCGATATAGATCTCGCGCAGGCGCTGCGCGGTCGGGCCGGGCGCGCCGTTATGGATCGTGTGGCCGTTGATCGAGGTCACCGGCATGACGAGGCTGGTCGCGGAGGTGATGAAGGCCTCCTCGGCGTCGAGCGCCTCTTCCAGCGTGAACTCGCGCTCCTCGAAGGTGAAGCCGGATTCCGCGAGATAGGCCAGAACCGCCTTGCGGGTGATGCCCGGCAGAACCTTGTTCGAGAGCGGACGCGAGATCAGCGTCTTGCCCTTGACGATCCAGGCGGTAGAGGAGGCGCCCTCGGTCACCACGCCGTCCTCGACGAGCCAGGCTTCCTGTGCGCCGCTTTCGAGCGCGAATTGCTTGGCGAGCACCGGGGCGAGCAGGTTGACGCTCTTGATGTCGCGGCGCGCCCAGCGCAGGTCCGGCGTCGAGACGACCTTGATCCCGGTCTTGGCGCCCGGCGCATTCACGAAATTGCGGGCCTGGGTGAACATCACCAGGGTCGGCTGGACATCCTTCGGGAAGGGAAAGTCACGATCGGAGGCGCCGCGCGAGACCTGCAGGTAGATGCCGCCCTCGTCGAGAGCGTTGCGCTTGATCAGCTCCTCGTGGATCGCGACGAGCTCGGCCTTCGACCAGGGCAGGCTGAGGCGGATTTCGCCGCAGGAGCGCTCGAGTCGGGCGAGATGTGCCTCGCAATCGACGAGCTTGCCGCCGATCACGGCCGAAACCTCGTAGATGCCGTCGCCGAAGATGAAGCCGCGGTCGAAAACGGAGATCCTGGCCTCTTCCTCGGGAAGATAGGCGCCATTGACGTAGACGATGCGGCTCATCGATGCGGACTCGCTGATTGGAAGGGAACGCGGGTCCTTCCTAGCGAAGCTTCGCGCCGGTTGCGAGCCTCAAGGCGGGGAAACGGCCCGGCGTCTGGTGCAGGGCCGGTTCAGGCCTTCAGGCTCAGGAACCGCGTCGGGATCGCGCCGCGCAGGTTCTGCTCGAAGCCGGTCAGCTTTGGCGACACCAGGTTCTTGGTCGAGTAGTGCAGCACCGGAATCCAAGGCTCGTCGCGGATGACGATGCTGTCGGCCTCGCGCAAGATCGCGGCGCGCCGGGCGATGTCGAGTTCCGCGGTTGCGAGCTTCATCAGCGCGTCGAATTGCGGATTGCTGTACTTGCCGATGTTGAAGCCGGCATTGTCGCTCTCGAACAGGAACAGGAAATTCTGCGGGTCGGAATAGTCGCCGATCCAGCCGTAGCGGGCGACGTCGAAATCGCCACCATCGCGCAGATAGGCGAAATGCGTGCGGAAATCGGTCTGGACAAAGCGCGTCTCGACGCCGATGGCGCGCCACTGCTCCGCGATCGCTTCGGCGGTATGGCGATTGTTGTCGGTGGTGTTGAAGCGGAATTCGACCTGGAGCGGGATGCCGCCGAAGCCGGCCGAGGCGAGCAGGCGCTTGGCCTCGTCCTCGCGTTCGAGCACCGAGGCGTAGCGGAAATCGAGCTCAGCGCGCTCACCGTAATTGCCGATATGCGGCGGGATCACGCCATAGGCCGGCAGCATCGTGCCGCCCCAAATCCGGTCGGCGATGAATTCGCGGTCGATCTGCAGCGACAGTGCCCGCCTGACGCGCTCGTCGTCGAAGGGCGGCTTGGCGCTGTTGATGATCAGGAAATAGGTCGCGAGATAGGGGCCGATCCGGACCTGATCGCCGAGCTTTTCCTTCAGGCTCTTGAACTGGTCGGCCGGGATATCGGTTGTGAGGTGCAACTCGCCGGCCTGGAAGCGCCGCACCGCCGCTGCGAGGTCGGACGCCGGATAGAAGATCACCGTATCGATCTTCACCTCGGCGGCCGCGTGGAAATGCGGGTTGCGGTCGAGCCGGATATGCGAGTTCGGCGCCAGCTCCCTGAGCGTATAGGGGCCGTTGGTGATCCAGTTCTCCGGCCGCTCGGGCTCCTGCGCCGCCTTGGCCACGCTGGGTGGATGCACGGGCAGGGCGCTCTGATGGGTCAGGAGTTCCAGCAGATAGGGCGTCGGCTGCTCCAGCGCGATTTCCAGCGTGCTCTCGTCGGGAGCGGTGACGCCGAGCGTTTCGAGCGAGGAGCCAGCAGCGGCCTTGTGGATCGCCTCGGCATTGCGGATCGGGAAGAGCAGGTTGGCATATTTGGCGCCGGTCTCGGGATTGACGATGCGCCGGAAGGAATAGACGAAATCCGAGGCCCTGACCGGGTCGCCATTCGACCATTTCGCATTGCCGCGCAGCTTGAAGCGCCAGCTCCTGCCGTCCGGGTTCATCGTCCAGCTCTCGGCGACGCCGGGCACGACCTCGCCCTTCATGTCGTGGATGACGAGGCCCTCGCGCAGGTCGCGCAGCAGATGGGCTTCGGCGACGGTGGAGGTCTTGTGCGGATCGAGTGTCTCGGGATCGCCGTCATTTCCCCGGTGGAAGACGATGCGGCCCTGGGCTGCTGCGCGGGTCGCGGCCAGGATGGCGGCGAAGGCCAAAGGGGCATGGCGGCGCGTGACGTCGAGCATGGCAACCTCCCTTAAGCCGGGCGTCGTTGCGAGCGATGCCCGACTTCAAGGGAAGTAGACCCTGTTGTGTTGAGTCTGCCAAGCGCGAAAACGACGACGTAGCCGCGGTTCTCGCGCCTTGATTGTCAGGAGTTGGCTACAGGCTCACTTGCCGGCTGCGGCAGCCGCGCTCTCCTGCGCCTCCACCACCGCGACAGCGGTCATGTTGACCACGCCGCGGGCCGTCACCGAGCCGGTGAGGATATGTGCGGGCTTCGCCGTGCCGATCAGGATCGGGCCGACCGGCAGCGCATCGGCCATCACCTTGGCGAACTGGTAGGAGATGTTGGCGGCGTCGAGATTGGGGAAGATCAGGACGTTCGCCATGTCCTTCAGCGTCGAGGAGGGCAGGACACGCTCGCGGATCAACGGCACGAGGGCGGTATCGGCCTCCATCTCGCCGTCGCATTCGAGATGCGGCGCGCGCTCGCGGATCAGCTTCAGCGCCTTGCGCATCTTGAGCGAAGAGGGTGTATCGGCCGCGCCGAAATCGGAATGCGAGAGCAGAGCGATCTTCGGGTCGATGCCGAAGCGCTGGACATGGCTCGCCGCCAGCACGGTCATGTCGGCGATCTCCTCCGCCGTCGGATCGTGCTTCACATGCGTGTCCGACATGAAGAAGGCGCCCTTGTTGGTGATGATCAGGGTCATCGCCGCAAGGTCGCAGACATCAGGCGCCAGGCCGATGATGTCCTTGATGTGCCGAAGGCGCGACATGAACCGGCCTTCGAGGCCCGAGATCATCGCATCGGCCTCGCCGCGGGCGACGGCGAGCGCCGCGATCACGGTGTTGTTGGTGCGCACCAGCGAGCGGGCGGCCTCGGGCGTGATGCCGCGCCGGCCGGCGATGTCGAGATAGGTCTGGACATAATCGCGATAGCGCGGGTCGTCCTCGGGATTGACCACCTCGAAATCGACGCCGGGCTTGAGCGACAGGCCGAAGCGCTGGATGCGCGTCTCGATCACGCTCGGACGGCCGATCAGGATCGGAACGGCGAGCCCTTCCTCCAGCGCGACCTGGGCGGCGCGCAGCACGCGCTCGTCCTCGCCCTCGGCGTAGATCACGCGCTTGGGGTCGGCCTTGGCCTTCTGGAACAGCGGCTTCATCAGGAAGCCGGAGCGGAAGACGAAGCGCGAGAGCTGCTCGCGATAGGCCTCGACATCGACCAGCGGCTTGCGGGCGACACCGGTCGCCATCGCGGCTTCGGCGACGGCCGGCGCGATGCGCATGATCAGGCGCGGATCGAACGGGTTCGGGATCAGCGAGTTCGCGCCGAAGGTCGAGGCCTCGCCGCCATAGGCGCGGGCCGCGATGTCGGAGGTCGCCTCGCGGGCGAGCGAGGCGATGGCGCGCACTGCCGCGAGCTTCATCGCCTCGTTGATCGTCGTCGCCTGCACGTCGAGCGCGCCGCGAAAGATATAGGGGAAGCACAGGACGTTGTTGACCTGGTTCGGATAATCCGAGCGGCCGGTGCAGATCATCGCGTCGGGGCGCACGGCAAGCGCATCTTCCGGCGTGATCTCGGGATTGGGGTTGGCCAGCGCCAGGATCAGCGGCTTCGCCGCCATCTGCTTGGCCATCTCGGGCTTGAGCACGCCGGCCGCGGACAGGCCGAGGAAGACGTCGGCGCCGCCGATAACGTCGCTGAGGGTGCGGGCATCGGTCTCCTGCGCATAGACCTCCTTCCAGCGGTCCATCAGCGTGTTGCGGCCCTTGTAGACCACGCCGTCGATATCGGTGAGCCAGATGTTCTGGCGCTGCGCGCCGAGTTCGACGAGCAGGTTGGTGCAGGCGAGCGCGGCGGCGCCCGCGCCGGACACGACGATCTTGACGTCGGCGATCTTCTTGCCCGCGAGGTCGAGCCCGTTCAGCACCGCGGCGGAGACGATGATCGCCGTGCCGTGCTGGTCGTCATGGAAGATGGGGATCTGCATCCGGGCCTTGAGCTGCTCCTCGATCTCGAAGCATTCCGGGCCCTTGATGTCCTCGAGATTGATGCCACCGAAGGTCGGCTCCAGCGCCGCGACGACCTCGACGAATTTCTCGATG
>JAEWKP010000109.1 GCA_023393655.1 Pseudomonadota bacterium
ACCCCCCCCCCAAACCACGCCGCCCGGCGCCGCGGGGCCCCGCCCTTCTTCGTCATCGGGCCCGATGCTGAAACGGGAAATCAGAGCAAATCCGGGATTTGGGGAATTGTTCTGGATCGCCGCCGCGCGTCCAGGTCGCACGGATGGCGATCGCGTCGCCCTTACTTCCACTTGAAGACCTGAATCAGCGCGGGCGTCATGATGATGACGAACAGCACCGGCAGGAAGAACAGGATCATCGGCACCGTGAGTTTCGGCGGCAGCGCGGCCGCTTTCTTCTCGGCCGCGTTCATGCGCTGGTCGCGGCTTTCCTGTGCGAGCGTGCGCAGTGCGGTTCCCAGCGGCGTGCCGTAGCGCTCGGCCTGGATCAGGGCCGTCGAGACCGACCGGACGCTTTCGAGGCCGGTGCGGAGCGCGAGGTTCTCGTAGGCGATGCGGCGGTCGGAGAGATAGGAGAGCTCGGCGGTGCAGAGCGCGAACTCCTCCGCCAGCGGAACCGACTGGTTACCGATCTCGCCGGAGACCTTCCGGAAGGCATGCTCGATCGACATGCCGGCTTCCACGCAGATCAGCAGCAGGTCGAGCGCATCCGGAAAGGCCTGGCGCATCGAGGCCTGCCGCTTGCCGGCCTGGTTCGTCAGGAAGACCTCCGGCGCCTTGATGCCGATATAGGCGCCGGCGATGGCCATGGCGATCTTGACCGCGAAGGGCTGGCCGAAACCGTTGATGGCGAAGACGTAGAACAGTGTCAGCAGGAACAGCCCGACCGGTACGGCAAGACGGAAGAAAAGGAAGGCGACCTCGGCCTGGGGGCCGCGATAGCCGGCCATGGCGAGCTGCTTCTTGGCGTTTTCGGTGCCGAGCCAGTCGCCGAGCTTGAACCGCTCCACGATGCGCCGCATGTAGGCTTTCGGCTCCTGCCGCAGCGAGACCTTCTCGTTCTGCCGGTTGAGCCGCTCGCGCTCGCGGGCGCGGATCTTTTCACGTTCCGTTGCGACGTTCTTCATCCGCTTCTGGAGGCTGTTGCCCTCGGTCAGCGGAATCGCGATCGTCAGCACGGTCGCGGCTGCCGCGATGGCGGCCAGCAGGCCCAGCATGAACTGCGGATTGGTGACGGCGCTGGCGATCTGGGAAATCATCGTCCGCCTCAGATCTCGAAGTTGATCATCTTGCGCATGACCAGGATGCCGATCAGCATCCACAGGCCGCTCGCGACCAGCGCGACCTTGCCGGACTGAGTGACCCAGAGAAGCTCGATATATTTCGGGGTGGTGAGCCAGACGAGGAATGCCACGATCGGGGGCAGCGACCCGATGATCGCCGCCGAGGCCTTCGCCTCCGTCGACACGGCCTGGATCTTGTCGCGCATCTTGCGGCGTTCGCGCAGCACGCGCGAGAGGTTGCCGAGCGTTTCGGACAGGTTGCCACCGGTCTTCTGCTGGATGGCGATGACGATTCCGAAGAAATTGGCTTCGGCACAGGGCATCCGCTCGAACAGCTTGACCGTGGCTTCCGACAGCGGCAGGCCCAGCGCCTGTCCCTCGATGATCATTCTGAACTCGCTCTTCACCGGCTCCACCGCTTCGTTGGCGATGATGCGCAGGCAGTCGTTGACGGGCAGGCCCGCCTTGATGCCGCGCACGATGACGTCGAGCGCGTTGGGGAACTCAGCTCCGAACTTCTTCAGTCGCTTGATCTTGCAGCGTTTCAGGAACCAGGCGGGGATGCCGAAGCCGCCGATGAAGAGACCGGCGAGACCGAGGACCCAGGTTCCGCTCGCAAGCCACAGCGTGAGCCCGAGCACGGCCGCGACCCCCGCGCTGATCACGTAATATTTCCTGGCGCTCCAGGTCAGTCCGGCCTGGGCGATGCGCTGCTCGAGCGGGACCTTGTTGCGCGCGTTCTCGCGGTCCTCGAGCTCCTTGAGGCTCTGCGCGACCTGGCCGCGCTTCTGGCGCGCCTGTGCCTCCCGGTCGATGCCGCGAACCGGGTTCGGCCCGGCGAATTCCTTGCGCCGCTTCTCGGCGCGCTTCTGGCCGCTCAGCGTCGGATACAACAGCGCATAGACCACGCCGCCGACGGCGAACATGGCGAGCAGGACGACGGCGAGCGTGCTCGTGTTCATGCCCCGCCTCCCGGTAAGGCCTTCCGTTCAGACGGCATTGCTGACGCCCGCGTCTTCGAGCTGGTCGAGAGCGGCGGCGAGGCGCTGGTCCTCGTTGAAATAGCGCGCGCGCTCCCAGAAACGCGGCCGTCCGACACCAGTGGCGCGGTGCCGGCCGACGAGCTTGCCGGCGGCATCCTCGCCGACGACGTCGTAGAGCATCAGGTCCTGCGTCGTGATGACCTCGCCCTCCATGCCCATCACCTCGGTGATGTGAGTGATGCGGCGCGATCCGTCGCGCAGGCGCTGGGCCTGGATAATGACGTCGATCGACGAGCAGATCATCTCGCGCAGCGTCTTCGACGGCAGCGAGAAGCCGCCCATGGTGATCATCGATTCGATACGGCTCAGGCACTCGCGCGGCGAGTT
Source organism: Pseudomonadota bacterium (assembly GCA_023393655.1). Lineage (GTDB taxonomy): Bacteria > Pseudomonadota > Alphaproteobacteria > Rhizobiales > Beijerinckiaceae > Allobosea. The sequence continues at coordinate 2,534 of JAEWKP010000109.1, forward strand.
GGCGTGCAATGTGCCCATCGAGCCGTCATGGCCGGTGTTCATCGCCTGGAGCAGGTCGAAGGCCTCGGGGCCGCGCACCTCGCCGACGATGATGCGTTCGGGGCGCATGCGCAGGCAGTTCTTGACGAGGTCGCGCATCGTCACCGCGCCCGTGCCTTCGAGATTGGGCGGACGGGTTTCGAGCCGCACCACATGCGGCTGCTGGAGCTGGAGTTCGGCGGCGTCCTCGCAGGTGATCACCCGCTCGTCATGGTCGATATAGTTGGTCAGGCAGTTGAGCAGCGTCGTCTTGCCCGAGCCCGTGCCGCCGGAGATGACGATGTTGCAGCGGACACGGCCGATGATCTTCAGGATTTCGGCGCCCGGCGGCGAGATCGCGCCGAACTTGACGAGCTGGTCGAGCGTCAGCTTGTCCTTCTTGAACTTGCGGATGGTCAGCGCCGGGCCGTCGATCGCCAGCGGCGGGGCGATGACGTTGACGCGCGAGCCGTCGGCGAGGCGCGCATCGCAGATCGGCGAGCTTTCGTCGACGCGGCGGCCGACCTGGCTGACGATACGCTGACAGATATTCATCAGCTGGGCGTTGTCGCGGAAGCGGATGTTGGTGAGCTGGATCTTGCCGGCGGTTTCGATGAAGGTCCGGCCGGCGCCGTTGACCATGATGTCGGCGATGTCGTCGCGTGCCAGCAGGGGCTCGAGCGGTCCGTAGCCGAGCACGTCGTTGCAGATGTCGTCGAGCAGTTCCTCCTGCTCCGCGATCGACAGCACGACATTCTTCAGCGAGATGATCTCGTTGATGATGTCGCGGATTTCCTCGCGGGCGGATTCGGCGTCGAGCTTCGCGAGCTGCGACAGATCGATGGCCTCGATCAGCGCCCCGAAGATCGTGCTCTTCATCTGGTAGTAGTCTTCGGATCGCGGAGCCGTCTCGGCGACCGGCGTAATCCTGCGCTCTTCCGCGGCGGCCTGAACCGGCTCGGGCTTGCTGCGCGGGGCAGCCGGCATGGCCGCGGGCGCCCTTGCGCTCAGATTGGGCGCGTGACCTGCGCCTGCGGATCGCTTGCCGAACATCTCGTCACTCTCCCGCCCGGTCCGGGCCGGTCTCTTGCCTGGTGAGCGGGCATCGTCCCGTCATCGTCGGTTCCTGCCCGTCACGAGGCCTTGCGGCGCTTCAGCTTCGCGACGAACGGTTCGAGCAGGCTGCGCCGGCCCCGCTTGGCTTCGCCGCGTCCGGTCAGGGCACTGGCGATCTGGGTGAAGGCCTCGGTCGCCTTGCTCCCGGCCTGCACCTCGGCGATCATCTGGCCGTTATTGGCGGCCGTGCCGAACAGGTGGGCGTCGAACGGAATCGTGCTGAGCACATCGATGCCCAGCGCCTTCGAGAACTCCCCGGCATTGATCTCCGGCCGCTTCGGGACGCCGACCCGGTTGAGGACGAGCCGGGCGACGGCATCGTTCGGCCGCGTCGCCCGCGACAGGTCGATCAGGTTCTTGGCGTTGCGCAGGGAGGCGAGCTCCGGCTCGGCGACGATGACGATTTCGTCGGCGCTGAGCACGGTGCGCTTCACCCAGGCGCCCCACTGGTGCGGCACGTCGAGGATGATGCAGGGCACGCTGGCGCGCAGCAATTCGAGGAGCTGTTCGAGCGCCTCCTCGTCGAGATCGATCGTCCGGTCCAGCACGGCCGGCGCGGCGAGCAGCGCGAGGTTGTCGCTGCAGCGCGAGAGCAGCCGGTCAAGCAGGTTGGAATCGAGGCGTTCGGGTGCAAACACGGCTTCGGCGATACCTTGCGGCGGGTCCTGGTTGAAGTTCAGGCCGGCCGTGCCGAAGGCGATGTCGAGATCGACGATGACGGTCGAGGCGTCGAGATTGCGTGCGATCGCCCAGGAGACGTTGTGCGCGACCGTCGAAGCGCCGACGCCGCCCTTGGCGCCCATCACCGCGATGACGCGGCCGAGATTGCGGGCCTCCGGGGCGACATAGAGCTCCGACAGGGTGCGCAGGACGTCGAGGGGCTCCAGCGGCGCGATCAGGTACTCGCTGACGCCGCGCCGGATCAGGTCGCGATAGAGCTGCACGTCGTTGACATGGCCGATCACGACGACCTTGGTGCCGGCGTCGCAGCTTTCGGACAGTGATTCGAGGTGCGAGATCAGCGTCGCCGGGTCTGCCACGGCTTCGAGCACGATGATGTTGGGCGTCGGGGCCGAGCGGAAGGCCTCGACGGCGGCAGCCGGGCCGCCCATCTGGACGCGGGCATGGGCCTTGTCCATGCGCCGGTCGGCGACCGCGGCCTGCATGGTCGCGGCGATCGCCGGCGTTTCGCAGAAGGCCTGCAGCGTGACGCGCGGCAACGGTGCGATGGTCTCGTCGCTCGGCAGCTCGATCGCCGAATTCTCGCGGGTTTCGGAATGCATCAGGTGCCACCTCCGACCGTGGAGTTGATCTGCGGCGTCGCCTGCCGGTACTGGGTCGAGGGATCCTTGCCTTCGCGGATCTTCGTGATGGCGCCCATGCGCTTGACGATGTCGGGACGGCCTTCGTCGCGCGACCGGACGAGATCGATCGGATCGGCCACCTGCGCGGCCAGCGTCGCCTGCGAGGAACAGCCGAGATTCCAGTAGGGTGCGTTCGAGGACGAGAACCTGAACTCGGAGCTGCCCAGGTCTGTCGGCCATTGTCCGCAAGCGTGCGGCACGCTCGCCTGGAGCGAGGCGAAGGTCAGGCGGATCGGCGAGGCCAGGCCCGGGTCCTGAACCGGGTAGCTGCGGACGCTGAGGATGCCGGGCGAGACGCCGCCGCGCGACAAGGCCGCCCGGATGCCGTTCAGCGTATCCTGGGTCGCATGGTCGCGGCGGGCGCCGGTCGGGACCTCGGCCACCAGACCACCCTTGCCGGAGCGACGGAATTCGCGGGCGAAGCTGGCGACATCCTCGGCCTGCCTGATATCGAGCCTGCCGCCGGAGCGCCCGACGAAGACGTCGAGCGAGCGGGGGGCATCGCGCAGGACGATCGGGTGCCGCTCGCGCACGTCGTCCGGCCCGAAGGCGAGCGTGTCGCTCTCCGCCGTTCGCTTGGCGCAGCCGCCGAGGATGGCGCCGAGCGCCAGCGCGGCGACGATCAGGCGCGGTCCTGTCGAGTCGTTCCGGTGAGAAACCGTCATGGTCGGGCCATCCATCATCGTTGTCGCCGGGCGCTAGTCGGCGATGAAGCCGACGCGGCCCTTGTAGGCCTGGGGAATCGGCCCGCCGCCGCTGCCGTAGATCTTGTTCAGGCGGCCGAGCAGGATCGCCTGGGAGTCGTGCGTTTCGACGAAGCCGTCATCGGGCCGCTGGACCTGCGTCGGCTGCATCGGCTTGGCGATGTAGGGCGTGACCGTGATCATCAGTTCGGTCTCCTCGCGCTGGTAGTCGCGCGAGCGGAACAGCACGCCGATGATCGGCAGGTTCATCAGGCCGGGCAGGCCGTTGATCGAGCTCTTGGAGACGCGCTGGATCAGGCCAGCGGTGGCCAGCGTGCCCCCGGATGGCAGCTCGACCGTGGTGTCGGACTTGCGCACGCGGAAGGCGGGGACGGTGACGGTCGGCTGGCCGGAGCCGCCCTGCAGCACGATCTGGTTCTCGAAGTCGAGTTCGGTGACCTCGGTCGCGATGCGCATGCTGATCTTGTTGGCCGAGAGCACGATCGGCGTGAAGTTCAGGGCGACGCCGATGGGCTTGTAGGAGACGCCGAGGGTGCAGACGGCCTTGGCCGGGTCGCAGGTATAGCCGGTCGGGATCGGGACCTCGCCGCCTGCGGTGAATTTCGCGCTCTCGCCCGAGATCGCGGTCACCGTCGGTTCGGCGAGGACACGCGCCATGCCGGCCCGCTCCAGGGCCCGCAGCGTGAAATTCTGCGAATTGCCGATGCCGGCGCCGATTGCCGAGGCGGACAGGGCCTGCGGCGAGAGCGCGAACGGGTTGTCGATCGAAGGCGTGATGGAGAACTTGCCGAGCTTCCACTCGCCGCTGGAATTGATGCCGAGCTGCTTGATCGCCTTGCGCGAGACCTCGGACACCGTGACCTTCACCATCACCTGGTCGCGGTCGCGGATGGTCAGCGAGTTGATGACCGTCCCGCTCTTTCCTGCCGCGTCGCTGCCGACGAAGGCCTTGGCGATGTCGACGGCCTGGGTCGCATCCGAGGCATCGGGCACCGTCCCGACGAGCAGGATCGAATCGCCCGCCGGCTTGATCTCGATCTGCGCGTTCGGCAGCGCCGTGCGCAGCGTCTGTCGGAGGACGTTGAGGTCGCGCCCGACATTGATGTCGAGCGCGGTGATCTGCTGGCCGTCGCCATCCATCACGAACATCGAGGTCGCGCCGTCGGCGATGCCGATCACGAACAGCTTGCGCGCCGTCCGGACGACCGCGTTGGCGACCTTCGGGTTGGCGACGAAGACCTCCTTGGCGTCGCGCGGCAGCTCGACGATGAGCGAGCGGCCGATCGAGAGGTCGAGCTTGCGGGAGATCGCGTTCTCGCTCGAGCCGACATTGATGACGGGAGCGGGGCCGCTCCTGCTCGACTGGGCGGCGACGCTGCCGGCGGCGAGGGCGAGCGCGAGTGCCGTCGCGATGCGGAGAGAAGATCTGATCATGGCTTCACGCTCTTCGAGGTCACACCGTAGCGCACGAGCGTCATGGAGTTGTCTGCCTGGGTCGGCGGCGCGGTTTCGTTCGCATCCTTGAGGCTGCGCAGGGCGAGCGAGAGCGTGCCCGTCTTCTGGGCCTGGACCAGGCTCTCGACTTGCCCGGGCTCGACCTGCAGCGTGGCGGTTTCGCCGACCACGACCTTCTCGCCGTTGCGCTCCTGCACGTTCTGGCCGATGGCCAGCACGCGGATGTTCCGCAGGATGACTTCGCTGGCGTAGGATTCCTGGCCGCTTGCTGCTTCGCCGCGCTCGGTGGAGATCACGTCGACGCGGTCGTTGGGGAGGATGAAGCCGCCGGCGGTGTTGGCGCCGCGGCTGTCGGTGGAGATCGCGACGGCGCGCATGCCCGCCGGCAGGACGGCCGAGAGAAAACCGGTTCCGTCCGTCTTGATCAGCTTCTCGCGGCGGATCGGCTCGGCGTCGAGGGTGGCGTAGCGCGAGACCTGCCCGATGATCTCCTTTTCGGCTTCGGGCGCTTCGTCCTTGCGGATGACGCCGGCCGGCACGCTGGCCAGCGGCCAGTCGAGCCAGCGCAGGTCGTTGGCCGTCACCGTATTGCCGACGGGAATCTCGGCCGCCGCGACCAGTACCGGCACTGTCGGTGCCGGCTGGATCTTCGCGACGGGTGCGGGGGCCTTGGGGCTCTGGACGAGCAGCGCTGCACCCAGCCCTGCCAGGAGCGCGACCACTAGAATGATGATGCGTGCGGGACTCATTGACGGTCGACCCTCAGCCAAGCGTGATTGGCTCTCGTTCCGGATCGTCGCCTGGAAACGTCAACTTATGGTTAACTGGACGTATATTTTTGAAATCCGCTTCCGTTACGTCCGCGGCGCTTTTCAGACGCCGATCGCAGCGTGCCAGATCGTCGTATCCGGCAGCACCAAGAGCGCGGCGAAGGCCAGCGCGATGCCGTAGGGGACGCCCTCGTTGGCGGCGTGCAGCCGGCGCATCCACCTCCAGTTCTCGGCGAAGGCCGGCAGGGGGCGCGATCGCAGCCGCAGGACGAGGATGGTCAGCAGGCCGCCGAGGAAGGCCGCCATGAGCAGATAGGGCATCAATTGATCGAAGCCGAACCAGAGCGCAGTTGCGGCAACGAGCTTGGCGTCGCCGCCACCGATCCATCCGGCGGCGAACAGGCCGAAAGCCACGACCAGAACCAGCGTTGCGGCAGCCAGGTGCCAGCCGATCGCGGCCGGGCTCAGGCCCAACAGGACGCAGCAGACCGCGAAACCCGCTACGAGGAACAGGCAGAGCCGGTTCGAGATCGTCATCGAAACAAGGTCACTGGCGGCGGCATAGGCCATGGCGAAGGGAAACACGCCGAGCATGACGATCTGGGGCAGGGTCATGACATTTACTCCGCTACAGAAAGATGATGCCGCAAACGCCTCACCAAACCCTTACGGTGATTGCGCCAAATGCCGCATGAAAAGCAAAACGCCCCGGGTGACCGGGGCGTTCTTCCGCATAGTCGGCAGGCCGGTCTCGATCAGGAGACGGTGGTGTTCCTCAGCTTCGTCGCGATACGGTCGAAGATGCTGCTGAGCTCGGTGCCGAGCGTGGTCGCGGCGACGATGATGCCGACAGCGATCAGGGCCGCGATCAGGCCGTACTCGATGGCGGTGGCGCCGGACTCGTCCTTGACGAAGCGAGCGAAAAGATTGGTCATGCTGGATTTCCTTTACACCACGGTTTGACGGCTGCCTGTGCTCTGAGGTGGCTTCGGTCAGCGACAGGAACGACATTAGCCCGCTCGCCTTGCTGATCGGTTAAGCGGATCGAAGAATTGGCTTGATTCTCGCTCTGTTTTTTCTGTGGTTAACGACCGATTTAGCAGGCTTCAGGCCACAGTGAACTTATGAATAAAGCCAGATGCGCGGGATCTTATCGGTAAACAGGGCGTTTAATTGATCCTGCTTCATTGATTTATTTTTGAGGCGTTCGGCAATCGACGTTTGTTCCGGCTGATGTTCCGTTGCGACAAGTTGGGCCTCGCAGCGTGAAATCGCTATTCATCGCGCGCTTAGGATTTGATTCATCATTTTCCGCTTTACTGGCATGGTCGCAGAGCTTGAGGCGCCGCCATGTTGATCATCCGTGCTCCTGAAGGGTGCCGCCGGCTTTCGCGCCGGGTGGCCGCGACAAGCCTCGCGATCATCCTGTGCGGCGCTGCCGCCGCCGCGCCGCGGGCCCAATCGGAGAGCGTCATCGTCGCCGTCGACCACGCCAAGGTCGTACGGTTGCCCGAGAAGGCTCAAACGGTCGTCGTCGGCAATCCGGCGATCGCCGATGTCTCCATGCAACGCAACGGCGTCATGATCGTCACCGGCAAAAGCTTCGGCGTGACCAACCTGATCGCGCTGGATGCCAGCGGGACGCTGCTGGCGGAATCATTGGTTCGGGTCGGTTCTGCTTCCGATTCGGTCCTGACGGTTCAGCGGGGCATGGATCGCGAAAGCTATGCCTGCAGTCCGGATTGCCAACCTTCGGTCCAGATGGGCGACGCGAAGGAATATTTTGCGGGCGTCGCGGGGCAGGCGACCGCGCGCAACATGCTCGCGACCGGGGGCCCGAAGAAATAGGGCAGCGGCTCGAACGCGGCGCGCGGTTCCCGGGAAAAGTCAACGTTCTGGGGCGGAAGCTTAGCAGGTACGCGCGCGAGACCTCCGTCAGGCGCCGAACCCATGGTTAGCGAAAGCTTCACGTCGATTTCGGCTGGCCGGCGACGTCCCTAACCGATCTGAAATTCTTTTGCCGTAGAGATTTCGGGCCTGGGCCGAAGCTCGATGGGGCAAACGGATGTTCGACCGACCAAAAAAGACGCCCTTGCCGGAGAACGGATTGCCGCGCCACCGCGTATGTCGCCCGCTGCTCCGGCGCTTTCGCCGCTCACAGGACGGGGCGACTGCCGTAGAGTTCGCGTTCGTCGTCGTGCCGTTCCTGATGATCCTCTTCGCCATCTTCGAGACGGCCTTGATGTTCTGGACCAGCCAGGTCCTGGAAGAGTCGCTGTCGCAGGTCTCCCGCTCCCTGGTCACAGGGCAGTCGCGGACCCTCTATACCGGATCGACCGGCGCGGTGAACGCGAAGAAATTCCGGGACAATATCTGTGAACTCGCGCCGATGGGATTGATCGACTGCTCGAAATTGTACGTCGACGTGCGGGTCTATAACAGCTTCGCCTCCACGGCATCCGCAGGCGATCCGCTTGCGGGCGGGAGCCTCAATACCTCCGGCTTCACTTACGTCCAGCCGCAGGGCAACGACATCGTCGTCGTGCGCGCGGTGCTCGACTACAAGCTCTTCCTGACGAGCTGGGCCTCCTCCGCACTGGCCAATATCGGATCCGGCCGGCGTGGTATCGTCGTAAGCATGGCCTTCCGGGCCGAGCCGTTCGTGGCGGGAGGCTAAGAACATGCTGTTCGCTTCCCGCTTGCGCTCCCGACTCTGGCGCCGCTTCTGCCGCAATCGGGACGGCGTGGCTGCCGTCGAGTTCGCCCTGCTGCTGCCGGTGATGCTCATCACCTATACGGGGATGGTGGATGTCGTGCAGCTCGTGATGGTCAACCGCAAGGTCACGCAGTTGACCTCGGCGCTCAGCGATCTCACGGCACGCGTCCAGTCGGTTTCGCCCGCGGATGTCGAGAACATCTTCAATGCTGCGCAGTCGATCCTGATGCCGTATGACAGCAGCAAGGCCACGATGGTGATCGCCAGTGTCGTCATCGATTCGGCGGGCGTTGCGAAGGTCTGCTGGAGCAGCCAGCGTAATGGCACCGCACCGGCCCGGGGAACCACGATCGCCGTTCCCGACAGCGTCCGGACTCCGAATACCTCCGTCATCATGGCGCGCGCGAGCTACCAATACACGCCCCTCGTCGGCTATGTCCTCGACAAGCCATTCACGCTCGGTGACAGCCCGATCTACGCGCGCCCGCGTAACGGCGTGGCTGGCGGCACCGGCAATATCGAACAGGTGGTGCGGACCGGCACCAATCCTTGCCCGCTCTACAATTGACGGTCGGGCGATAATGCCGGCAGGGGGCTTCGCGCCCGGGCCGGCATGGCCCGACGTTGTCGGTCCTTGCTTTATCGCATATCCGCTGACGCGGAGCTTCGGTCCTCAGGCGAACCGAAGTCCGGTTCGCTCAGAATTGCCCTAGCCGCGCAGCACCATGCGCCCGGTCTGGACCTCGTAGCCCCGGAGCTTGCTGAGGAAGGAATTCCCGAGCAGGCTCATCGAGAGCGCGCGTTCGGGCAGGACGACGGCATCGACATTCCGCACGACGATATCGCCGAGCCGGATCTCCCGCAGGACGGTCCGGAAGCCCGTGACGGTGCCATTGGCGGTGCTGAGCACGATCTTGCGTGACGAGGCATCGTTCCTGACACCGAGCGCGCGGGCATCGGCAGCCGTCAAAGCCACGATGCTGGCGCCCGTATCGACCATCATCTTGATGCGGTAGTTATCGACCGAGGGGTGGACGATATAGTGCCCGCGATAGTCGGCCGCGACGGCGAGCGTCGAGGGCACGCGGGGTCCGGGCGCTTTCTGTTCCGTCGCGGCTATGGCCGCGGAAGGCGCCTCGTCCGCCATGCGCGGGGCGAGAAGCTGCGTATAGGAGAGCGCTCCGGCGATCGCGGCACCGGCGACGCTCAATGCCCAGGTCAGCGGTGGTGTCGTCACGGCGTTCCCCAACCCTTCCACAGCCCGTCCACGATGCGGAAGCGAGCCCTGACGAAGCGTGAAGAGCTTGCACGCATTTGCGCGCAAGCGGGGCGGGGAAGGCTGCCCGATTGCCGACAGGCTTAATCGAGGCTTACCGGCCCGGTCCGTTTGCGAGCGTGGCGGCCAAGGTCGCGATCTCGGCTGCGCGAGGGATGCTCGGCTGGGCGCCCGGCCGGGTGCAGGCAAGCGAGCCGGCGGCGAGCCCGTCGCGCAGCGCCGCCGCCATGCTCTTCCCGGCCGCGAGGGCAGCGGCGAAGGCGCCGGTGAAGCTGTCGCCGGCCGCGTCCGTGTCGACGACCGCAACCTGCGGCGCTGCGAGGCGATGGCGGGTGCCGTCGATCCAGGCGACGACACCGGCGGCGCCCAGCGTCGCGATCGTGGCGATCTGCCGCTCGCTGTCGAGCCGGCACGCGATGGCGTCGGGATCGCGGTCCGCCCATCCGAGCGCCTGTGCCAGCACGATCGCCTCGTGCTCGTTGACGATCAGCATGTCGAGCTGCTCCAGCAGCGCGGGCGACGGCGCCTCGGCCGGGGCGAGGTTGAGGATCACGCGCCCGCCGGCCTGCTTCATCGCGCGGGCGGCCTGCAGGCACGCCTCCTCGGGAACCTCGCGTTGCAGGAGCAGGATATCCTCCGCCGCAAGCTCGAGCTGCCGCAAGGCATCCGGCCGTACGGCAGCATTGGCGCCGGCTGCGACGATGATCTGGTTGGCGCCCTCGCGATCCGTGGCGATGAAGGCGGCGCCGGTCGGCTCGTCGACCTGTGCGACATGATCGAGATCGACGCCGTCGGCGCTGAGCAGCGCCAGCGCGGCTTCGCTGAATCGGTCCCGCCCGGCCGCGCCGACGAGCACGACATCCGCGCCGGCGCGGCGCGCCGCAAGCGCCTGGTTGGCGCCCTTGCCGCCCGGATGCAGGGCATAGCCCGGTCCGAGCACGGTCTCGCCCGGGCCAGGCAGGCGCGCGACCGGCGTGACGAGGTCGATATTGATCGAGCCGAAGACGATGATCATGCCGGGAGATCCGCCGCGAGCCGCCTCACGCCGGCGACGAAGGCCGCTTCAGGCGTGACGAGTTGAATGGCATGTCCCCGCGCCTGCAAGCCGGCGCCGTAGCTCTCGGCCAGGGCCCCGTCCGCGACGAGATGGATCGTCTGGTCCTTGCCGAACAAGGTTTCGGCCCCCGCGATTTCCTGCCCGACCAGCAGCGCCGAGAGATAGGGCCCGACCGCACCACCCGCCATGCGGCCGGCGAGGACTTCGGTACGGGCGGCGAAGGCCGTGTTGAGCAATCCTCCGAGCCGGCTGGCAGCCTGCCGACCGCGCGCGGCGCCATCAGCCGTGTCAGCGTCCGAAGGCGCTTCGGCGAGCCGGGCGAGGATCGAGTCGTTGCGCAGCAGCCCGTAGATTTCGCCGGTCATGAAGCTGGCGAAGCGGGTGATGCGCCCCTGCCTGATCTCGGCCCATTTCGAATGGGTGCCGGGCAGGCAGGCGATGCCGTCGCTCAGGCCGAGGCCGACGATCAGGGTCTCCTCGCCGCGCATCACGTCGAAGGCGCCGTCGTCGCAGCTCAGGCCCGGCAGGATGGTAGCGGTCGTTCCGGCATCGAGCGCGACCTGGATCGCGGCGGCCGCGATCTCGGCAGGCGAGGCCGGGCAGGCGACGTAGCGCGCCTCGACCCAGCCGTTGCGGCTGCCGACCATGCCGGCGAGCACGATCGCGGCATCGGGCGCGTCCTTGAGGAAATCGCCGGCGAGCTCGGCGAAGGCTTCAGGATAGCCGCCCGCCGGAACCGACTGGATGCCGCGATCGGCGATGCGCCGCTCAAGCACCTCCCCCGTCTCCGAGATCAGGAAGGCGCGCGCACGGGTCGTGCCCCAGTCGAGCGCGATCAGAGGTTTGGGCATGGCAGGCTCCGATGCGACAGCAAATATACAAATCACCGCACGTCCCATAGGACGCGCGGTGATCGAGGGCTGGCGACTGTCTCCGCCGCATCCCATCGGGTCAAGGGCCGGCGCTGAGGCCTTGTATGAGGTCAGCCTTCACGGCAACCCTGCAGGCCTTGATGGCGAGAACGAATCGGACAAGCCGGATGCTCGGACTGCAGGCGGGCGGCCTCGACGCCGTCATCCACCCCGAGGCGGGCGGGATCGTCTCCTCCCTGAGCTGGCGCGGGCCGGGCGGGCGCCGCCACGACGTGCTCTATCCGCCTGCCGGGCGGCAGCCGGGCACGGCCACGCCGAATTTCTTCGGAACCTGGGCGCTGCTGCCTTTCGCCAACCGCGCCTTCGATTGCGTCGTCGACGATGGCGGGCAGCGCTTCCTCGTCCCGCAGAACGACCCCGGCGGCGCCATCCATGGCTTCGGCTGGCAGGCCGCCTGGGATGTCCTGCGGTATGACCGTGGCCATACCGTCCTCGAACATCGCCGCATGGAGGGGACAGACCCTTATCGCTACCGAGCGCAGCAGGAGGTCAGCCTCGACGAGACCGGTATGACCATCCGGCTGGCGATCACCAACGAGGCGCGGACGGCACTACCGTTCGGCATCGGCCACCATCCCTGGTTTCCCTGTGCCGCCGATACGAGCCTCGTGATGCGCAGCAAGGGCGCGCTGGTCTTCGGTGAAGCCTTCCGGGCCACTGGCCAGCAAGCTTTCGCCGATGGCGGCCCCTATGCAGAAGCGCATCCCTTCCGCGCGGAGAGCGTGATTGCCTGGAGCTTCCTCGGCTGGGAT
>JAEWKP010000148.1 GCA_023393655.1 Pseudomonadota bacterium
CGCCAGTCCCCCCCGGCGCGGCGCCCGGCCTTGGCCAGTGCCTGGGCCACGTCCGATGGTACCTCCGCGCGGATCGCGACCTTGTTTGCGCGCATCCGTGCATAATTTTCATCGAGCCGCGTGCGGATCGCCGTCCATTGCCGCTGTTCGGTCTCCTTCGCCGCCGCATCCACGATCTGTCGGAGATCGGCCGGCAGCGCCTCGTAGGCCGCGAGATTGACCGTCGCGAGCGAGATCGGCATCGCGTAGTTCACCTCGGTGAAATTCGGCAGGAAATCCCAGAGATTGCGCCCTGCCCCGCCATCGCCGGAGGAGAGCACGGCGACGACCGAGCCGTCCTTCACCTTGGGCATGGCGTCGGCGAAAGAGAGGTTGGCCGCCTTGGCGCCGGCCGCATTCATCACCGCGGTCGAGGTCGAATCATAGGTTCGGATCGACAGGCCGGTCAGGGCAGCGGCCGAATCGAGCGGCGCCTTCGACCAGATGCCCGAGGCCGGCCAGGGCGTCGTGTAGAGAATCTTCTGCCCGAAGCCTGCAAGCTTCTTCGCATAGGCCGGCCGCGCCAGATCGGTCAGGCGGCGCGCGTCGGCGATCGAGGTCGCGAGGAAAGGCAGCGAGGACAGGCCGAACAGCGGGTCGACCGTGCCGAGGGCACCGGCGAAGGCATCGCCGGCCGCAACCTCGCCCTTCTGCACGGCTGCGATCATCTGCGCCGACTTGATGCCGCGCTTGGCGTCGAAGCTCGGCTTGATCGTCAGGCGTCCGCCGGCCCGTTCATTGACCAGCCTAGCGAAGCTCGCGACCCCTTCTCCGGGAATCGCGGTCTCCGGATATTCGGTCGGCATCTCCCAGCTGGTCTGCGCCAGCGCGGCGCCCGCTCCGAAGGCGAGGCCCGAGACAATGAAACCGGCAGCCAGCCATCGCATGACAATTCCCCTCTGTCGCTTTGCCGGAGCATTCCAGCAAGAGGGGCGGGCCCTCGTCAATCCGCCCGCAATTTCTGCGCCAGCGGGCTCGGGATCTCCGCGTCCTGCTCGGAGATCGGCTTGTCCGTCACCAGATACTGCGCCCGCGCCAGCGCCGCGAAACGCCCGCCCTTGGCGACGAGCTCGTCGAAGGTGCCCATCTCCTCGACCTGCCCCTGCTCGAAGACGAGGATGCGGTCGGCGTTGCGGATCGTCGCGAGCCGGTGCGCGATGACGAAGGTCGTGCGACCCTTCATCACCTCCTCCAGCGCCTTCTGCAGCTTGACCTCGGTCGCGGCGTCCAGCGCGGACGTGGCTTCGTCAAGGATCAGGACCGGCGGGTTCTTGAGCAGCGCCCGCGCGATCGAGAAGCGCTGGCGCTCGCCGCCGGAGAGCGTGCGGCCGCGCTCGCCGACCAGCGTGTCGAGCCCGTCGACCTGGCGCTCCATCACCTCGGCCGCCTGCGCGCGCTCCAGCGCCTGCATCATCTCGGCATCGGTCGCGTCCGGCTTGCCGACGAGCAGGTTCTCGCGGATCGAGCGGGCGAACAGCATCGGCTCCTGGAAGACGACGCCGATATTGCGCCGGAGCGAGAGCAGCGAAATCTCGCGGATATCGGTGCCGTCGACGGTGATGCGGCCCGATTGCGGATCGAAGGCGCGATGCAACAGGCCCAGCGTCGTCGACTTGCCCGAACCGGTCGAGCCGACGACGGCGATCGTCTCGCCGGGCTTCACGGTGAAGGAGACGTCGCGCACCGCGGCCCGCTTGCCGTCATAGGAGAAGGAGACATCCTCGAAGGCGACCGCGCCCTCGAGCCGGCCGGGGTCCTTGGCGTTGGGCAGGTCGCGCACGCTCGGCAGCGTGTCGAGCACCTCGAAGAACTCCCGCATCTTCGGCGCCTGCATGAAGATGAAGTTCACAAAGCCGACGATCTGTTCGAGACGTCCGACCAGCATGGTGGCGAAGCCCATGAAGGTGACGATCTCGCCGACTGTCGTCTGTCCATGCATCAGCAGCCAGGTGCCGACGATGAAGATCAGCAGCACGGTCAGCGTCGCCGACGCCCGCGTCGCGACATTGGCGACCGCCCACCAGGACAGGACCGGCAGTTGCGCCGCCAGCACATTGGCGATGGTCGAGCGCAGGCCGCGCACCTCCGCCTCGATGCGGGTGAAGCTCTGGATCACCGGTACGTTGCCGAGCGCGTCGGAAGCCCGTTCCGCCAGGTTCGAATGATAGGCCTCGACATTGCTCTGCAGGCGATCGGTCTTGCGCAGCACATAAGCTGTCAGCGAGCCGAACAGCACGACGAGCCCGACCAGCAGCAGCCCGAGCTGCCAGTTCTTCCAGATCGTGAAGGGTAGCAGGACGAACAGCGCGACGGCCGAGGCGCAGTGCTCGCGGAAGAAGGACAGCCACAGCCCCCACATCGCATTGGTACCGTCGAGCATCACCTTGAGCACGCGGCCGGAATGGGTCTGCGTGTGGTAGGCGAGCGGCAAGGTCAGTGCATGCTCGAAATATTCGGCCATCACTGTCAGGCGCGCGCGATGGGCGAGCCTGTCGGCATGCAGCGCGACGAAGACCCCAAGCGCGATGTTGGCGAGGCCGAAGCCGACCCAGGCGACGATCAGCAGGTTGATGCTGGCCCATGTCAGGGTCCCGCCCGAAACCTGGATCGTGGTCAGCCGGTCGATCAGCGCGCCGAACAGCATCGGCTCGGCGAAGGCGACCGCCGCCAGCACGATATTGGCGAGCGCCAGGATGATACCCAGCCGCTTTTCCGGGCCGAGTTCGCCGAGGACGCGGGCATAGAGCGAGAGCAGAGACATCACGACGAGCTTTAGCGAAACCGGCGCTGGCGGCAAGCGGTCATCCAGCTCGTTTGACTAGCAGGGCCGCGCAATGTTCGCCCCCGGCCGACCTTGCCGAACGGCTTCAGGCCCTAAGACCGCAAGGCTTCGGCCAGCGCCTCCGCCGTCACCTCGGCCAGCCCCATCGGCAGCTTGTAGGCGCGGGTCTTCTCGCCGGGTTTCATCACCAGGATCACCGTCTCCGTGCCCGGGCAGGCAGGGTCGGCACAGATGATCTCGTTGACGGCAATCGCCGCCGCCTCGGGCAGGCCGAGATGCTCCCTGACCTGCGCCTTCAACCGCTCCGCGGCAGCCTTCGCTTCAGCTTTCGCCTCGTCGCCCTTGCGGGTCTCAGACCTGCCGAAGAGACCGAAGCGCATCGCCGCTCAGTTCGGCAGCGTCAGCACGCCGGCGGCGCCATCCACGGCGCCGAAGGCGAGCCGCTTGCCGGCCTTGTCCCAGGCGAAGGCGCTGATGCCGCTGCCGCGCAGAGCCGGCCGCACCAGCAGTTCGGAGCCGTCGGTCAGGCGGACCATCAGGATGCAGCCATCGTCGTAGCCGATCGCCAGCACCAGCGCGCCCGGATGGAAGGCGACGCGGGTGACGCGGGCATGGCGCACGCCGCATTCGCGCGGCGCCTTGCCCTGTGGCCCGTCGCCCTGGAACGGCCAGACGATCGCCCCGTCCGCGCCGCTGGAGGCGAGCCACAAGCCGTCATGCGACCAGGAGAGCGAGCGGGGCTTGGCCGGATAGCCGGTCATCCGCATATGGCCGGGCTTGTCGCCGAGCTTCCAGCCATGCAGCGCATTCTCCTGCATCGAGGAGACGACGAAGCGCCCGTCGGGCGACCAGGCGACATCGAGATGCGAGCCCTTCCATTCCAGGAATTCCGGCTTCGCCTCGGTGTTCGGATACCAGAGCGAGACGCCGTTCATCTGGGCGATGGCGAGGCGATAGCCCTTCGGCGCGAAGACGACGCCCTGCGGCGTGCTCGCCGCCTCCAGCGTGCGGACGCGGCCCTTCTCGTCGCGGGCTTGCACCGTCTTGCCGGTGTTCCAGGCGAGATTGCCTGATGGAGACAGCGTGATCGCATCGATCCAGCGGCGCTTCTGGTCCTTGGCCAGCTCCTCCGGCTCACCTTCGAAGCGGGTCGCGACGACACGCCCGTCATCGCCGCCGGTGATCAGGCGCTCGCCGTCGCCGGTCGCGCAGAGGATGCCGCCGGCATGAGCCTCGACGCTGTCGACGAGGGCGCCGTCGCGCCAGCGCAGCACGCGCTCGTCGGCCAGCGCGAGCACGAGCCCCTGCTTCAGCCAGTGGACCGCGACGACATGCGTCTCGGCAGTGATCAGGGTGACATGCTCGCGCAGCGAGACGGGTGGGGTCATCGTCGTCATGACGCGGCTTTAGCTCAGGCCGCGCAGGCTTCAAACCCCTTGCGCAATTCGTTCTCGTTGAGATCGCGCCCGATGAAGACGAGGCGGCTCTCGCGGGTCTCGCCATCCTTCCAGTCGCGCTGCAGGTCGCCGTCCAGGATCATGTGCACGCCCTGGAAGACGAAGCGGCGCGGCTCGTTCTTGAAGGCCAGGATGCCCTTGGAGCGCAGGATGTTCGGCCCCTGGATCTGGGTGAGGTCATTGATCCACGGCATGAACTTCTCGGGATCGACATCGCCCGGCACGGTCAGCGAGATCGAGCGCACATCCTCGGCATGGTGATGATGGTGGCCGGCCTCGAGGAAATCCGGCTCGATATCGAGGATGCGGTCGAGATCGAAGGCGTTGCGGTCGAGCAGGGCTGCAATATCGACATTGGCGCGCTCGGCCTTGTGCAGCTTGGCATAGGGGTTGATGGCGCGGATCGCCGCCTCGACATCGGCGAGCTCTTCCGCCGTCACGAGATCGGTCTTGTTGAGCACGATGACATCGGCGAAGGCGATCTGGTTCTTCGCTTCCGGCGCGTCCTTCAAACGATCCTTCAGCCACTTGGCGTCGGTGACGGTGACGACCGCGTCGAGGCGGGTCGCGTCGCCGACATCCTGGTCGACGAAGAAGGTCTGGGCGACCGGCGCCGGATCGGCAAGGCCGGTGGTCTCGACGATGATCGCGTCGAACTTGCCCTTGCGCTTCATCAGGCCGTCGAGAATGCGGATCAGGTCGCCGCGCACGGTGCAGCAGATGCAGCCGTTGTTCATCTCGAAGATTTCCTCATCGGCACCGACGATGAGGTCGCCATCGATGCCGGCCTCGCCGAACTCGTTGACGATCACGGCGAATTTCTTGCCGTGGTCCTCGGTCAGGATGCGGTTGAGGAGCGTGGTCTTGCCGGCGCCCAGATAGCCGGTGAGCACCGTGACGGGGATTTTCTCGGACATGG
>JAEWKP010000259.1 GCA_023393655.1 Pseudomonadota bacterium
CGCGCCGACGATCTGCCCGGTCGCGGCGCGGGCGCTCGCCGAACCAAGGCCGCCTTTCAGGGTCGCCGTGGTCGCGCCGTAGCCGGCGCCGGCGGTTCCGAGCACGAAACCGGCGGACGCCGCGGCGGCGGCCTCAGCGCCGAGCCGGGCATAGGGGGGCTCCCCTTCGCCGCGGGCCCAGGGCTTCTCGCCGCCATTCATCAGGTCGAACAGGATGGCCTGCGGGACGATCGGTACGCGGAAGGCGCCGACCGGGAAGCCGCGCCCCTCCTTCGCCAACCAGCGCATCACGCCATCGGCGGCTCCTAGCCCCCACGCTGAGCCGCCCGAAAGCACGATGGCGTCGACATGCTCGACGGTCATTTCCGGATCGAGCAGCGCGGTATCGCGGGTGCCGGGCGCGCCGCCGAGCACGGCGGCCGAGGCGACGGTCGGGCGCTCGAAGATCGCCGCGGTGACGCCGGTTGCCGCCACGGCATCATGCGCCTGGCCGATGAGCAGGCCGCGGACATCGGTAATGAGATTTTGCATTGAAAACCCGATGGCGAACCGAATCGCGCCGAAGGCGTTGTCGCTACATTACGATCTTTTCATCCGCTGGCCATTGCCGGGTCAGGCCGGCAGGATCAGGTTCACGCTATCGCCAATCGGCTTCGAGACCCGCTACGCGACGCTTCGACTGGACTGTTCCAAGGAGATTGCCCCGTGAAACCCATTGCTCTCATCGCCGCATCGTCGATCGCGATGCTCGCCGGCAGCTTCGCTCTGGCGCAGCCGCAGCCGGTTCCTTCCGCGGGCGGCAGCGACCAGAAGCAGGAACGCAGCGAAAGCCGCGAACAGCGCCGCGACGAATGGCGCGAGCGCCGAGCTGAACGCGCCAAGGAGCGGATGGAAGAGCGCCTGTCCAAGGTGCGCGCCGATCTCAAGCTCAGTCCCGAGCAGACGGCTCTCTTCGACAAGGTCGAGGGGCTGATCAAGCAGCGCAGTTCCGAGCGCGGCGAGCGCTGGAAAGCGATGCGCGAGCGGCGCGAGGCGCTGCGTCATGCCGACCTGATGGAGCGCCTCGACGCCACAGCCAACCGGCAGGGCGAGCGTGCGGCCCGCTCCAAGGAGCTGGCCGATGCCGTGCGTCCGCTCTGGACGACGCTTAGCGACCAGCAGAAGACGGTGCTGCGCCGCTCGGTGCGCGAGGCCATGGCGGAAGGGCGCGAGCGCTTCCGCGAGATGCGTGCCTGGCGCGGCGGTTGGCATGACGACGACGGTGGCGATCGCTGGGACCGCGGTGACCGCGATTATGGCGATCGGGGCGGACGCAGGCACTGGCGGGATCGCGACGACCAGCGCGACTGAATCGCAAACCCATCCCTGACCTGACTGGCTTATGAGAACAGCCGTGCCCGCTGGGCGCGGCTGTTCTTGTCTGAAGAGGCCGGCTGGCGCGATTCGCAGAACCACGCGGTCATCCGGGCCTCACCCGGGGGCCATGCCGGAGCGCTTCGGGAGCGGGTTCAGGCATGGATTCCCGATCTCGGCTTCGCTGTGCCGGGGGGTGAACCCGCGTTCCCCGCGGAGCCAAGGATTCGCGGGCAGCTGCCGGCGGCGTTATCGCATTCGGTCAGGAAACCCGTCCTCGCGGCGCCGGGTGGAGACGCTGGCAGCGCTCTTGCCCTGCTTTCGTCAAAAATCCTAACATACGGAATTCAATAGATATTTTGGGATTTACCATATCCATTCAGCTTGGATTCACGGCTTCATGTTTACGCTTTGTCAGTGATTGCGATGCGAGAGGTGAGCCATGAAGCAGACATGGTCATGCTGGGCGATGCGGGCCTTCATCGGGTCCGTCTTCATCGTCTGCCTGTTCGGACCCTACGCGCTGTCGATCCTGATCGGCTGCGTTGGCGTGGGCTGCTATTTCTTCCGCAACGAGGTCGGCTCGCATCTCTGAGCCTTGATCGGTCGGCGGCCCGTCAGGGCGTCGGGACGCTCTTGTCCTCGGCCAGCGCCAGGATTTTCGGAACCAGAACGGCTGGAAAGATGCTGCGGAGCGCATTGGGTTGGCGGCGGATAGCCTCCCGATCGATGATCTGCAGCACGTGAACTGCGCCAGCGTCGTCGGCGAGACGGATGGCTGCGGCGTCGAATTGCCTGTCCTTTGTGAAAAGGCGGGCCCAGAGGTAGTATTTCGGCACCGCGATGCCCGTGATCGTTGGCCCGTCGCGCAGCAGTTGCGCCTCGATCCGCGTCAATTGCGGGTGCTGCTGTTTCAGGTCGCGAAGGATCGCAGCCTCAAAGCGCTCGTCGCGCCGCCGCTCGCCCGCCCACAATGCGCCGGCGACCAATAGTGCGGCGATGGCGAGGACCGAGAGGATTGTCTTCACGACCGCGTCTTCCGTCGATGGTTCAGCGAATCCGACGCAGGTGACAGGTCTTCACCTTGCCGCCGCGGCCGTCAGAACGCCAGGCACAGCCGGGCCGGGCAGGCGCACGGTCGTAGAGATAGATCTGGGCGCGTCGCTTGCGATTGAAGCTCTGATTGGAAAAATCGTGTCCGCCGACGCGGACATTGCGCCCGAAGCGGACTTCGGCCGTGGCGGCCGACGACAGTGTGAGGTTCACACCCGTCGCCATCATGACCAGGCCGGCGAGCATCGCCAGCGCGCCGAACATCGCCTTCAGCGTGGGCATCCGATCCTCCTGATTGCAGCCGAGGGCATTCGCCGTCGATAGCAGACCATTCCCAGAACGAAAAAGGGGACGGCCCGAAGGCCATCCCCTGAATAGCGCCACAGCCTCAAAAGCTGGAGGCGTTGCCGCCGATCAGCGCGAGTAGAACTCGATGACCAGGTTCGGCTCCATCTGCACCGCATAGGGCACGTCCGACAGGGTCGGGGTGCGGGTGTAGGTGGCCGTGGACTTGCCGTGGTCGGCGTCGATGTAGTCCGGCACGTCGCGCTCGGCGAGAGCGGCCGACTCGATGACGATGGCGAGCTGGCGCGAGCTCTCCTTGACCGCGATCACGTCGCCCGGCTTCACCTGATAGGAGGCGATGTTGACGCGCTTGCCGTTCACGGTGATGTGGCCGTGGTTGACGAACTGGCGGGCCGCGAAAACGGTCGGCACGAACTTGGCGCGGTAGATCACCGCGTCGAGACGGCGCTCGAGCAGGCCGATCAGGTTCTCGCCCGAGTCGCCCTTGAGGCGGATCGCCTCGGCGTAGTAGCGGCGGAACTGCTTCTCGGAGATCGAGCCGTAATAGCCCTTCAGCTTCTGCTTGGCGCGGAGCTGCGTGCCGAAGTCGGACGGCTTGCCCTTGCGGCGCTGGCCGTGCTGGCCGGGGCCGTATTCACGACGGTTGACCGGGGACTTCGGGCGGCCCCAGATGTTCTGACCGAGGCGGCGGTCAATCTTGTACTTCGCCTCATGGCGCTTCGACATGTCGCGTGTCCTCTCAGGTTCGCGAGTTGAGGACCGCGCCCTCCTGCTCCCCCGCATATTGGCCGGGGCGACAGATCCAGCTTCCGAAGAAGAGCGGATCACGGGTGCGGAAAAAGCCACGCGGCCCCGTGAGGAGCCGCGCGACGAGAGGGCGTATGACGGAAAGCCGGCTTCGAGTCAATTCCGCGACCGCGGAAAGCTGATCTCAGCGCCAATAGCCATAGGGCCGATAATCATAGTGGCGGCGCGGGCGATGCTTGTACCAGCCATAGTGATTGCCGCGATTCCAGCCGTAATGCCGGCGCGGGCCATGGCGGTTGAAGCCGTGATGCCCATGGCCCTTGTGCCAGCCATGGGGCTTTGCCTGCGCTTCCGTGCTGGTGCCAGTACCAACGAAAGCGAAACCTGCTGCAAGCGCAGCTAGCAAGAGCAGCTTTCTCATGGGCGTGAACCCTCCGCGATGGTCGCCAGCATCCGGAACGTCCGGGGAGGAGCGCTGTTCCGTCAGTTCGTCAGCGGCATCGGCTCGACGGCGACCTGCGCCAGGCCGTAGCCAGCCAGCGCGATCCGCAAGGGGCCGGTCAGGCCGGAGCCGTTAGTGAAGACGGCGACAGCGTCCGGGCAGGCCAGGTCAGGCTCGCGCGCGCCGGACAATAGATCGGCGACGCGGCGTGCGATCGCGGGCGCCGGGTCGATCCATTCGACCGGCCAGGGCGCGATTCGCTTCATCCGCTCCAGCAGCAGCGGATAATGCGTGCAGGAGAGCGTGACGACATCGGTGCGGAGGCCATCCGCCTCGACGAAGCAGGGGGCGATCTCGGCGGCGAGCACGGCATCGTCGACGGCTTCGCCCTTCAAGGCCTGCTCGGCGAGGCCGGCAAGCCGCGTCGCGCCGACGAGCGTGACATGTCGATTGGCCGCATAGGTCTCGATCAGTTCGCGGGTGTAGTCGCGCGCCACGGTGCCGGGTGTGGCGAGGACCGAGATCATGCCGCTGCGGGTCGCGGCCGCGGCAGGCTTGATCGCGGGCACGGTGCCGACGAAGGGAATCGCGAAGCGCGCCCGCAAGGCCGGCAGTACCAGCGTCGAGGCGGTGTTGCAGGCGATCACGACGAGATCGGGATGGAAGCGCGCGATCAGGCGCTCCATCACGGCGAGAACGCGGATGACGAGCGCGTCCTCGCTGAGGCGGCCATAGGGAAAGCCGGCATCGTCGGCGGCATAGACGATATGGGCCCCGGGGCAGGCCTGGGTGGTGCGCGAGAGCACGGTGAGGCCACCGAGGCCGGAATCGAAGACGAGGATGGTCGGCTGGGAGCGGGGGATCGCGAAGGGGCGGTGGCTCGCGCCGGCGAGGAGATCGACTTGCATGGAGAGTGCCGCAAACGCCAAAGCGCGACTCCGCCAGAGACCGGTTAAGGGACGGTCAACGGCAGGTTCAGCGGCTGTCTCGATTTTAGTTGACTCTGTCCACTAAATCGATTGGCATCTGGAGCCGTTCAGCAAAAGTGCGCAGCGGTTTTGCGCCCGGAACTGGCGTCGAAACAAAGAGATGGAGCTTTGGAGGCGAGCGGGTGCTCGCCGGAAATGCTCCAGCTGGAGGTGCGCGATGGAAACCACCGAGACTGCCGTCGCAGCGATCCGTCGTTTCAACCGCTTCCATACCCGCTGGGTGGGGGCGCTCGGCGGCAGCCTGCACGGCTCCGGGCTCGCGCTCGCCGAGGCGCGTGTGCTTTACGAGCTGGCGCAGCGCGACGACTGGCAGGCGGCCGAGATGGCCAAGTCGCTCGATCTCGATCCGGCCTATCTCTCACGTATCCTCAAGCGCTTTGCCGGGCAGGGCTGGCTCGAACGCAGCCGCTCGGCAGCCGATGGCCGGGCCTGGCGCCTGCGGTTGACGGCGAAGGGCAGGGCGGCCTTCCAGCCGCTCGACGAGGCTTCGAGCGCGCAAGCGGGGGCGATCCTGGGACGGCTGGCACCGTTCGAGCAGGCGAGGCTTGTCGATGCGCTCGCCGATACCGAGCGACTTCTCACCGGCGCAGAACGCACCCGTCCGACACCCGTCATTCGCGAGCACCGGGCCGGCGACATGGGCTGGGTCGTGGGGGCGCATGGCCGACTCTACGCAGAGGACTATGGCTGGGATCTGAGTTTCGAGGCGCTCGTCGCCGAGATCGCGGCGAAGTTCCTGCGCGAGTTCAAGCCGGGCCGCGAGCGCTGCTTCATCGCGGAGCTGGATGGCGAGCCCGTCGGCTCAGCCTTCGTCGTGCAGGAGGATGCAACGACGGCGAAGCTCAGGCTCGTGATCGTCGAGAAGCGGGCGCATGGGCTCGGGCTGGGCAAGCGCCTCGTCCGCGAGGCGATCGGCTTCGCGCGCGCAGCCGGTTACGAGCGCATGGTGCTCTGGACCAACGACATCCTGCATGCCGCGCGCGGCATCTATCTCGGCGAGGGCTTCAGGCTGGTGGCGGAGGAGAAACACCATTCCTTCGGCCAGGATCTCGTCGGCCAGAACTGGGAACTGGCACTTCGGCCGGGCGCGACCTGATAGCCGTCAAGCCTTCAGGCGCGTGAGCGCCGCTGCCGCAGCGCGGCCCGCGAGCGTCGCGCCGCCGACCGTCATGGCGCCGCCGCCCGCGGTCGCCTCGCCGGCGATGAAGAGGCGGTTGCCGATCGGCTGGGCGAGGGCGTCGCGCGCCGCCTCATGGCCGGGGTCGCAGATCGAGTAGGAGCCGCGGGCGAAGGGATCGGTCCACCAGGCCGGGAACGAGACCTGCCTCACCGCCTTGCGGATATCGGCGCCGACCATCTTCGCCAGCAGGTCGACGAGATGGGCCCGAGCCTCCTCGGTGCCGGCCTCGGAGAGCTTGCGGGCATAGTCGCCGCCGCAATAGCCGATGACGATATCCTGGCCGCCCGGGAACATGTCGAGATTCATCAGGCGCTCGGGGGCTGCGGCTTCGAGGAAGCTCACACCCGGCGTGATGCCGAAGCGGTCGCCCTCGACCTTGAGGGCGATCTTGGTCAGCGCGCCCATATGCAGGCCGGCAAGGGCGTCGCGCGTCGCGGCCGGCAATTCCGGGGTGAAGCGGATCGTCCCGGCCTTCAGCACGCCGACCGGTACCGTTACGATGCAGGCATTGGCGCGCAGCGTTCCCGAGCGGGTGGTGACGGTGACGCCAGGCCCATCCCAGCGGATCGTCTCGACCGGCTCGTTCAGGCGGATATCGAGCCCGGCTGCGGACCGTGCGACGAGATTGCCGTAGCCGGAGGGGACGATGAGATCATCCCCCGACCATAGGCGCTGGTAGTCGCGCGCCGAGATGCGGCTCGATTCCTCGCCGATCGAGAGCAGCAGGCCGGATGCGGCGACGGGCGCGAGTTCCGGGCCGAGATCGCCCAGCAACTCGGCGATCGACATGTCGCGCTGCGTGAGGTCGACCGTCTCCAGCCGGCGGTCGATCTGGCCGAAGGCGCTCCGGCGGCGATTGCGGTCGGAATCCGCCATCGGCTTGCCATCAGCGAAGATCTTGAAGCCGCTGCCCCAGGATTCGGCGGGGGTGGCGATGCCGAGATCGCGGGCGATCTGGACCCAGGGGTTGCGCTCCGCCCAATGGATGAACATCGCGCCCGCATCATAGGCCGGGCCGAGCGAGGAATCGGTGAAGGCGCGCCCGCCGACGCGGCTCCGCGCTTCGAGCACGACGGCCCGTTTTCCGGCAGACTGCAAAGCCTGCGCGGCGGCGATGCCGGCCGCGCCGGCGCCGATCACGACGACGTCGATATCAGCCGCGGCGGCCGCCCGGCCGGCAATGGCGAAGCTCGCGGCCAAGGCGCCTGTTCCCGTCAACATCATCCGGCGGTCGAGCATCTCTGACGTCCCTTGATGCTGCGCATGTTGGAGCCCTGTCGCTGCATTGCAACGGGAAGCTGGCGGGCGAGGGGCCGGATGCGATCACGAGATCGGGAGCCGGCGCGCCACGGCTGCAGATTCTAGCTTAGAACGATGCGATCAAATATTACTCTTTAGAGAAATTCTACCGATGTGTTCTTCCTGCATCGGAAGATGTCCTTCGTGTGGCAGGCAATTGACAGTCATCGAGTCGCTCAATATCTGAATATTGTCTTATCAGGGCGGATAAGACCTTGTTTGTATTAATTTAAAACTATTGAAGCGCGGCGGTTCTGACCCGCAGCGTTCAGAAGGACGGGTCAAGGCCATGGGGACGTATTCCGGTAGGTTGCGCGAAGGGGTCGCGCTCGGCAGCTTGATGGTGGTTCTGCTGGCATCGCCCGCCATTGCGCAGCAGCAGGGCCGGGCCCGCACCGCGCCTGTTGCGCAGACCGCCGAAGCCCCCGTTGTCCTCGACCAGATCAACGTTCAGGGCGAGGGGCAGCCGGGTGGCGCGCTACTCGGCGGCCCGACCACGACGCGCACCACGCGCGAGGAGCTCGACCGCCAGCAGATCCAGAGCATCTCGGAACTGTCGCAGCGGCTCGAGGCCGGCATCTCCTTCAACCGGGTGAACGGCTCGGTGAACATCCGTGGTCTGGACGGCGCGCGCGTGTTGACCACGGTCGACGGCATCCGCCAGCCCTTCATCCAGGACACCCGCATCGACCGCAGCATCGGCACCGCCTTTGATTTCGACTCGCTGTCGACGCTCGACCTCCTGCGTGGCGGCAGCGGCGGCAGTACGCTCGGCTCGGGCTCGCTCGGTGGCGCGCTGGCGGTGCGAACGCTCGATCCGGAAGACCTGATCCGTCCGGGCAAGACGATCGGCGGTCTCGCGAAGACCGGGTTCGACACGACCGACAAGGCCTGGTTCGGCAGTGGCGCGGTGGCCGGCCGGTTCCACAATACCTGGGCGCTGTTGCAGGGTGGCTTCCGCAGAGGGCACGAGGTCGACAACCGCGGCTCGAATCCGACGATCGGTGCCGCTCGCACCGAGCCGAACCCGGCTGATTTCAATCAGTACAGCTTCCTCGCCAAGGTGCATCAATATGTGAACGAAGTGCATCGCTTCGGGCTGACCGGCGAGATCTTCAAGCGCGACGAGAAGATCCAGACGCGGACGAACGCGGTCTCGCTCACCGGAAACTACCGCCCCGGCGCGCACCAGACCCAGGAGGACGTGGAGCGCAAGCGCATTTCGCTGACCTATGACTACAAGCAGCCCGGCGGCTTCATCGACGAAGCGCACGCCAATCTTTACTGGCAGGGCGTGAAGCGGAACTCGATCCTCAACGCCTATCGCTATACCAGCGTCGTCGGGCCCTATGCTCGCAACAACGAGGTCGAGGAGAAGTCCTTCGGCTTCAACGGCCACCTGATCAAGAGCTTCATTACCGGCCCCGTCTCGCACAAGCTTACTGTTGGCACGGAGCTGCGCGCATCGACGCTCGACCAGTATTCGGCGGGACTGGACAGCTGCCGCCGCCCCTATACGGGCGCGTTCACCGCCTGCAACAACCTGCATACCAACCAGTCCGACACGCCGCGCGTCGAGGGCAATATGGTGGCGTTCTACGCGCATCATCAGTTCGGCTTCCTCAACGACACGCTGCGCCTGACGCCGGGCGTCCGCTTCGATCGGTATGAGGAAAAGCCGAAGGCGACGGGGTCCTATCTCGCGAGCTCGTCCTATGCGGGAATGCCGGCCGCATCCAGCGACGACGCCTGGTCGCCGCGCGTCCGGCTGGAATACGACATCATCAGGAACGCGCCCTATCTGAAGGATGTCACCCTGTTCGCACAGTGGTCGAAGGGCTTCCGGGCTCCGACCGCGAGTGAGCTCTATGCGAATTTCGGCGCGGTCGGCACCTATCTGCGCAGGGGCAACCCCGACCTGCGTCCGGAAACCAGCAACGGCATCGATGTCGGCTTCCGCTTCGGCGACAAGGCGTTCGGCGGTTCGGTGACCTTCTTCCACACGAACTACCGCAACTTCATCGAGACGGTGCAGATCGCGCCTCCGGGCGGGCTCTATCCGCAGGGCGGCATCCAGGGCCCGCAGAACGTGGCGCGCGTGGGGATTTCCGGCGTCGAGGCGAACATGCAATACGCTTTCGCGCCGAACTGGCTGGTGCGCGGCTCCTTCGCCTATACCGATGGCAAGAACAAGATCACCGGTATCGGTCTCAACTCGATCCCGCCGGTGCAGGGCATCCTCGCCATCGCCTATGGCAACGAGAGCTGGGGCGGCGAAGTGTCGACCAAGCTGGCCGGCGGCCGCAAGAGCGTCGCCACGACCGGCTCGACGCAGGGGTTCCAGGCGCCGGGCTATGCGATCTTCAACGCCATGGCCTGGTGGCGGCCGATGCCGCAGATCGCAGACCTTGAATTGCAGGTCGGCGTCTACAATATCTTCGACAGGAAATACTGGGATGCCGTGACGGTGCCGACGGGCGTTCTGGCCCAGGCCCGCGACTATTACAGCGAGCCGGGCCGCACCGTGAAGGCGACGCTGAAGTACCAGTTCTGACCGGGCGTTTCGAGACCCCCCGACCAGACGAGCCGGCCCTTCGGGGCCGGCTTTTTTATTCTTCGGCCTCTCCGGCCTGCCTGGCCAGGAGACGTGCCTTCTTCGGCCCCTCGACCAGAGACTTGAAGACGCCGCGCAGCGTGCGGGCTTCCTGCTCGGTCATGTCGAGCCGGTGCAGGACATCGCGCAGGTTGGCGGTCATCACCGGCTTCTTGCCGGGCGGAAAGAAGCCGCAGAGGTCGAGTTCGCCCTCGAGATAGTCGAACATCGACAGGATCATCTCGCGCCTGGCCGGCGGCGAAGGATTGTTTTCGCGGAAGGGCGGCTCGCCATGGGTCGTCTTGAACCATTCATAGCCGTTGAGCAGCACGGCCTGGGCGAGGTTCAGCGAGGCGAAGGCGGGGTTGACCGGAAAGGTCAGGATCGCGTCGGCGAGGCTGATCTCTTCGTTGGTGAGGCCGATGCGCTCGCGCCCGAACAGGATGCCGACGCGCTCGCCACTCCCGATGCGGCCGGCGACCTCGGGCATCGCCTCGGCCGGGGTCAGCACGCGCTTCATCTGGCCGCGCTCGCGCGCGGTCGTCGCCAGCACATGGTTGAGATCGGCGATGGCTTCGGCCGCGCTGTCATAGAGCCGGGCGTTTTCCAGGATATGCGTCGCGCCCGAGGCGGCAGCCGTCGCGCCCTTCTTGAGGCCGCCGCCGCTCGGCCAGCCGTCGCGCGGCGCGACGAGGCGCATCTCGGAGAGACCGAAATTCGCCATGGCGCGGGCGCACATGCCGATATTCTCGGCGAGCTGCGGCTCGACCAGGATGACGATGGGGGCGGGGGCCTGGACGGCCGGGCGAGTGCGGTCGGTGCCGGAACCGGTCATGGGAAATCAGGTCTTGTCTTTGCGATGAGGCTTGCTCTGCGCCCGGGAAGGCAGGGCGCGTTGGGCAAGCTCATACGTCATGCTCGCCCTCGTGGCGAGCATCCACGTCTTGAACCCACGCCCGACAAGCCAGGACGTGGATGGTCGGGACGAGCCCGACCATGACGAGATGTGAGCGCTCAGCCCGCCGCCTTCTCGACCGCGCGCAGCACGCGCAGCGTGTTGCCGCCGGCGAGCTTGGTGAGGTTTTCCTCCGACCAGCCGCGGCGGATCAGTTCCGCGATCACCGACGGGAAGGTCGTGGTGTCCTCGAGCCCGTCCGGATTGATCCAGCCGAAGAAATCCGAGCCGATGCCGACATGGTCATGGCCGATGCGCTTCGCGAGGTATTCGACATGGTCGCAATACTCCGGCAGCGTCGCCTTCGGGCGCGGGCCGGACTTGGCGGCGATCTCGGCCTCGACCTTGTCATGGTCCACGCCTTCTGGGCTCTTGCCGTACTGGTCCTTGGCCGGGCGGTGCCAGTCGCGCGAAGCCTGGCTGATGAAATCCGGCACGAAGGTCGCCATCACGACGCCGCCATTGCCGGCGACGCGGTCGAGCACGTCGTCGGGAACGTTGCGCGGGTGGTCGCAGAGCGTGAAGGCGTTGGAATGCGACCAGACCAGCGGAGCGCTGGAGACGTCGAGCGCGTCATGCATCACCTTGGGCGCGACATGGGCGAGGTCGATCACCATGCCGAGCTTGTTCATGCGCCGCAGCACGTCCTTGCCGAAGGTGGTGAGGCCGTTATGGCGCGGGGCGTCGGTGGCGGAATCGCACCAGTCGGTGGTGTCGTTGTGGCAGAGCGTCATCAGGCGCACGCCGAGATCGTAATAGGCGTCGAGCGAGTCGAGCTCGCCGTCGACCGCCGAGCCGTTCTCGATGGTCATGAACAGGGCGATCCGCCCCTCGGCCTTGGCGGCCTCGACATCGGCGGCGGAGAGGCCGGGCCGGAAGACGTTGGCGTGGCGCTTCAGGATGTCGCGCATCAGCGCGATCTGGGCGAGCGCGAAGCCGGCGGGATTGGGCTGCTTCGGCGGGACATAGGCCGCGAAGAACTGCGCCGCCATTTTGCCGGCCTGCATGCGCGGGATGTCGGTGTCGCCCTCGGCGTGGACCTTGTCGAGGCCGTAGGCGGCGACGTCGCCCTTCGCCCTGGCGTCCTTGCGCATGACATAGGGCAGGTCGTTATGGCCGTCGATCAGCGGGACGCGGTCGAGCAGGGCGAGCGCGGCGGCGTAGGCATTGTCCTGGACGGGCGGTTTGGCGAGGGCCATGGCGAGGTCTCGGTCGGGAATCGGGAGCCGGATCGTGGCAGGGAGCGCGCCGGGAGGCGAGGGGGCGGGACGCAGGTCGGTCATCCCGCACGGGCAAATCTGTCATCCTGCGCGCGCTGCGGCGCGATAGTGCTGCTGCGCAGATGCGGGATCGTGCGGCGAGAAGGCGCCTCTTCCTGAGGACGGTCCCGTGCCTGTGCAGCGGCATTGCATGCCGCAGCGCGCACGGGATGACAGGCGCTCTTTGACGTGCGCTCTTTCGACCGCGCCTCAGACGAAGCGCGCCGGGGCGAACGGCGTCGGATCGACGAAGACCTTCTGGCCCGTCACCATCTCGGCGATCATGCGGCCGGTGACGGCGGCGAGCGTCAGGCCGTGATGAGCGTGGCCGAAGGAGAACCACAGGCCCTTGTGCTTCGGCGCCGGGCCGATGATCGGCATCATGTCCGGGGTGCAGGGCCGGCGGCCGAGCCAGGGTTCGGCATCGAGGCGCTCGCCGAGCGGGAACAGCGCCTTGGCGATCGGCTCGGCGCGGGCAAGCTGGACCGGGGTCTTCGGCGCGTCGCGATCGGCGAATTCAGCGCCGGTGGTCAGGCGTACGCCCTGCAGCATCGGGGCGAGGAAATAGCCGCGCTCGGTGTCGAGCACCGGGTGGTTGAGCACCGCGTTACCCTGCGGCTTGTAATGCATGTGGTAGCCGCGCTTGACCGCGAGCGGCAGGCGATAGCCGAGCTTGTTGCTGAGCACATCGGCCCAAGGGCCGAGCGCGACGACGACATCCTTGGCCTCGGCCGTAGTGCCGTCGGCGAGGGTGACGGTCCAGCCGGCGCCGTTCTGCTGGAGCGTGCCGGCATCGCCGATGGCGAGCTTGCCGCCGAGCTTCTCGAACAGCGCGACATAGGCCTTGGACAGGCCGAGCGGGTCGACGACCGTGGTCGGGTCGGTCCAGTGCAGGCCGCCGATCAGGCTGCCATGGTCGAGATGCGGTTCCTCCGCCTTGAGGGTCGCCATGTCGAGCGCGCGGTAGTTCAGGCCGAACTCGCGGTTCCAGCGGGCGGCCTCGGCAAGGCGGGTGTCGCGCTCCTTCTCGGTGCGGAACACCTTCATCCAGCCGTCGCGGCGCAGCAGGTTGGTAGCGCCGGCCTCCTGCGCGAGCGCGTCATGCTCGGTGACGCAATGTTCGATCAGCTTGGCGTATTTATGGGCGATCGCCTCGTGCTGGGAGGCGCGCGAATGCATCCAGTAGGAGAACAGGAAGGGGGCGAGTTTCGGGATCGCGCTCCAGTGATAATGCGCGTCGATGGTGTTGTTCATCGCATAGCGGATGAGCGCGCCGAAATCATGCGGGAAGCCGTAGGGGTAGACGCCTTCGCGCTGGATCAGACCGGCATTGCCGTAGCTGGTTTCCTCGCCCGGCGCGCGCCGGTCGACCAGCAAGGTGGCGCGCCCGGCCTTCTGAAGATGAAGCGCGACCGAAATGCCGACGACACCGGCGCCGAGAACGATCGTATCCACCTTCATGACCTGCTCCTGCCAGCCCCTTTTCCCGCAAGGATACCGGTTTGTGTGGCCTTGTCAGCGGCGCGACCGGATTTTGCGCGGAACAGGGTGATCTTTCGCAATTTCTGCGCCAGCCTGCTGAAGAAGGCTACCGGACACTGTGATTGAAGGATGAGTGCGCAATTTTATGCCGGCGCAGGACCGGTCCGCATCGCCGGCAGGTGACGCTGCGCGCGCCTTGGGTCAGTCTGCGTCCGTTTCGACAGCGATTCCAGAGCCCAGCCGATGCATCCCGCCGCCTTTCTTGCTGCCGCGCTCGCGTGGCTCGGCCGCCATGGCACGCAAGGCTTTGCACTCTCGATCTTCCTCGGCCTCGCCCTGCCGCAATTCTCGGCGATGGCGCGGCCGGCGCTGCCGATCACGATCTTCTGCTTCACCACGGTCGTGTTCATGCGGCTCGACATGAGCGTGACGCTGGGGCTGTTCCGGCGTCCGGCCAAGCTTGCCGCGAGCTGCCTCTGGCTCATCGCCGGGCCGGTGCTGCTGATCGGTGGAGCGCTGCTGCTGGTCGGGCGCGAGAATCTCGACCCGGGCATCGTGCTGGGTCTCGCGATCATGGGGGCGGCGCCGCCGATCATGTCCTCGCCTGCGGTCGCGATCCTCTACGGCTTCGAGCCCTCGCTGATCATCGCCAGCGTCATTCTGACCACGATCGTAAGCCCGATCGTCGCGCCGATCATGGTCGAACTGCTCGCCGGGGGTGCAGTCCCCCTCGACCGCTGGGCGCTGACCCTGCGCCTGCTGATCTTCATCGGTGGCGGCATGGCGGTGGCTGCCGCGATCCGGATGTGGCTTGGATTGGCGCGCGTCAAGGCGATGAAGGCCAATCTCGATGGCTTCGGCGTGCTGATGTATTTCATCTTCGCCATTGCCGCGATGGACGGCGTGACGAAAGCTGCGCTCGACAACCCCAGGCTCGTGCTGTTCGTGCTGGGCTGCGTCTTCGCGGTTTCGGCGGCGGGCCTGATCTCGAGCTGGATTATTCTGCGGCTGCTGCCGGCTTCCGAGCGCTTCATGATCGGTTACGGTGCCGGGCAGCGGAACATGGGCCTGCTTGTCGCCGCGCTGGGGGCGGGCGTCTCGCCGAAGACCTTCCTCTATTTCGCGCTGGCGCAGTTCCCGATCTATCTGCTGCCCTGGCTGCTTGGCGGCATCGCGGCTCGGATTCGGCGCCGGGAGGCTGCTGACGGGCGTTGACGCAGGGGCTTGCGAGGCTTTCCCCGTCGCAGGAGAGCCGCGCCATGATCACCCTCTATTCCGGGCCGTTGAGCCTGTTCTCTCGCAAGGTCGAGATTGCGCTGACCGAGAAGGGCCTCGCCTTCCAGCGTATCATGGTGCCGTTCAACCAGACGACGGGCTACGATCCCCGGCACCCGGAGGTGCTGGCGCTCAACCCGAAGCGGCAGGTGCCGATCCTGACCGATTGCGGGCTCGTCCTCTACGATTCCACAGTGATCAACGAATATCTCGACGAGGCCTATCCCGAGCCGAAGCTGATGCCGGATACGCCGGTGGAGCGTGCCCGCTGCCGGCTGGACGAGCTCTATGGCGACGAGATCCTGTTCCAGGCGCTGAAGCCGCTGATGCACCGCACGGAGCCGCCCTCGCCGGATCGCGACCGCCGCATCGCGCAGGAGGCCGACGCGCTGATCGCCGAGGAGGGATTGTTGCGCCATTACGACGTGCTGGAGCAGAAGCTGGCGGGGCGCCCGTTCTTCGGCGGCGGACTTTCGGTGGCCGATATCGCGATCTTCATGAGCATGCTCTTCATCCGCCGCCTGGGCGGGCCGTCGCTCGACGGCTATCCTGGGCTGGCGGAGTGGTATGCGCGGCTGAAGCTGCGCCCGGCCTTCGCGCAGGTGGTGGCGGAAATGGCGGAAGCCGACCGCAGGCTGTCCTTTCCGGTGAAATTGCGCTCCGCCTGATTGCGGCGTCAGGGGCATGGCGTTAAACCGCCAGCCATGACGCATCCCATCCGTATCGCCCCCTCGATCCTCTCGGCCGATTTCGCCAAGCTCGGCGAGGAGGTGCGCGCGGTCGACGCTGCGGGCGCCGACTGGATTCATTGCGACGTGATGGACGGGCATTTCGTGCCGAACATCACTTTCGGTCCCGATGTGCTGAAGGCGATCCGCCCGCACAGCAAGAAGTTCTTCGACGTGCATCTGATGATCGCGCCCGTCGATCCCTATGTCGAAGCCTTCGCCAAGGCCGGCGCCGACCTGATCTCCTTCCATGTCGAGGCGGGCCCGCATCCGCACCGCACGATCCAGGCGATCAAGGCGCAGGGCAAGCAGGCCGGCATCGTGCTCAACCCCGGCACGCCGGCGAGCGCTGCCGAAGCGCTGATCCAGGACGTCGATCTGATCTTGCTGATGACCGTCAATCCCGGCTTCGGCGGGCAGAGCTTCATCCATTCGGTGGTCGAGAAGGTCGCGCAGGTGAAGGCGCTGATCGGCGACCGGCCGATCGCGCTCGAGATCGACGGCGGGGTGACGCCCGAGACCGCGCCGCTGGTGGTCAAGGCCGGCGCCAACGCGCTGGTCGCCGGCTCCGCCGGGTTCAAGGGCGGGCCTTCGGCCTATGCCGGCAATATCGAAGCGATCCGCAAGGCGGCCGAAGCCGCGCGCGGCTCGTGGGTTTGAGGTTTTAAACTGCGCCGTCATTCCGGGCGCAGCGAAGCGGAGACCCGGGATCCATCACAGGGTGTCGTGCTCTACGATGGATCCCGGATCGGCGCCGCTTCGCGGCTTGTCCGGGATGACGACGCGCTTGGTCGCAAGAGGTTTCGCATGATCCCGCGCTATTCCCGCCCCGAGATGGTCGCCATCTGGGAGCCGCAGACCCGCTTCCGCATCTGGTTCGAGATCGAGGCGCATGCGACCGACAAGCTCGCCGAACTCGGAGTCGTGCCGAAGGAAGCCGCCGCGACGATCTGGGCCAAGGCCAGGGACGCCGTCTTCGACGTCGCGCGCATCGACGAGATCGAGCGCGTCACCAAGCATGACGTCATCGCCTACCTGACGCATCTGGCCGAGATCGTCGGCCCCGAAGCGCGCTTCGTCCATCAGGGCATGACCTCCTCGCACATCCTCGACACGACGCTTTCGGTGCAGCTCGCCCGCGCGACCGACATCCTCATCGCCGATGTCGATGCGCTGCTGGCTGCCATCAAGCGCCGGGCCTTCGAGCACAAGCTGACCCCGACCATCGGCCGCTCGCACGGCATCCATGCCGAGCCGGTGACCTTCGG
>JAEWKP010000273.1 GCA_023393655.1 Pseudomonadota bacterium
CTTGACGACGAAGGAACCGGCTATGCCCTGGACAGCATAGCCGCCGGCCTTGCCGCGCCATTCGCCCGAGGCGAGATAGGTCTCGATATCCTCGCTGGACAGCCGCTTGAAGCGCAGTCGCGTCTCGGCGATGCGGTCGCGGCCCGCGCCCGAGGGCGTCCCCACCGCGCCGCCGGTATAGACGCGATGCGCCCGGCCCGAGAGCAGGCGCAGGCAGGCCGCCGCCTCGTCGACGATCTCGGCCTTGGGCAGGATGCGCCGGCCGACGGCGACGACCGTATCGGCGGCGAGGATATAGCAGCCTTCGAGATCGGCGCGGGACTTGGCACCCTCGCGCGCGGCCTGCGCCTTCTCGCGCGCCAGCCGGCGGGCGAGATCGCGCGGGCGCTCGCCCTTCAGCGGGGTTTCGTCGAGATCGGCGGGGAGCAGCGCGTCCGGCTTCAGCCCGGCTTGTTCCAGCAGCGCGAGGCGGCGCGGCGACGCCGACGCGAGAACCAGCATCGGCCGCCAGCCGGGATGTTTGGGAGTGGAGAAAAGGCTCAACAGGCTGCTCGATACGATTCCGGCGCCCGATGATGGTGGCGCAGACCAAGCCTTAAAGCATTTCAGCGGGACGATAAATCCATCCCCAGCTACGGAGCAGACGCGTTGCTGCCCATTTGGGCTCCCCGCCCGGCTGCCTGAAATCCGTGCGGGAGCTCTGGTATACTAGGCATTGCCAATCGGTGCCATTGACGGCAGACTTCCCTCCCCCTCGGCACCTCGCTCTCTGGTGTCGTCGATCTACCGGAGTTTCCCCATGGCCCGCACGCGCAAATCGACGGGCTCCGCCCTTGCGACCGGGGCGGAGGCGCAGGTTCTCGCGGCCCGCCTGATGTCGATGCAGGCGGATGCCGGCCTGACCATCGCCATGCGGATGCCGCTGCTGATGAAGGGGGCCTTCGGCGACAGCCGTGGTCAGCGCGAAGCCACCAAGGCCGTGATGGAAAAGGCCTCGGCCGTGTTCGAGAGCAGCCTTGCCGGCATGCAGGCGACAACCGCGTTCTGGTGGGGCCTTGCCCTCCACCCGCCCGGACAGTTCGATCTGGCGACGGCGGCGGTCAAGGTTGCCGACAGCACGCTGGAGCCCTTCGCCCGGCGCACTCGCGCCAATGCAGCGCGCCTCAGCGGCTATCGCCGCTAAGCTTCAGCGTACGATCAGGCCTGGGTTTCCGTCGCGGGAGCCGGCGCAGCCAGCGCATGCGCCCGCTCCAGCTTGCGGTAACGCACCACGCTGACCGGAATCAGCGCGAGATAGGCGACGACAACGACGGTCAGCACTTCGAAGGTGTAGGCGAAGAGCAGGCCCGCAACGATCACCACTGCGACGAAGATCGGCAGCACCTGGGTACGCGGCACGCGGGTGCCGAGCGTCTTGCCGGCATAGCAGGGAATGCGCGAGATCGTCAGGAAGGCGATGAACAGGATGTAGATGCCGACGGGCAACGCGCCATATTCCTGCACGGGCACGCCGATGATGTGGAGATAGACCGGCAGCAGCGCGGTGATCGCGCCGGCCGGTGCCGGCATGCCGACGAAGAAGTCCTTCTGCCAGTCCGGACGATCGGGATCGTCGATCATCACGTTGAAGCGCGCCAGCCTGAGCGCCATGGCGCAGGCCAGCGTCAGCACGATGATCCAGCCGAAGGATTTCAGGTCGTGCAGGACGAATATCCACAGGACATAGCCGGTGGCGACGCCGAAATTGACGAAATCGGAGAGCGAATCGAGCTCGGCACCAAAGCGCGAGGTGCCCTTGAGCAGGCGCGCCAGGCGACCGTCTATGCCGTCCAGCGCCGCCGCGATCAGGATGCAGACCGTCGCCGTCTCCAGCTTGCCCTCGACGATGAGGCGCATCGCGGTCAGGCCGAGGCAGAGCGCCAGCAACGTGATGACGTTCGGCGCCAGCAGCCGGAACGGAATCGGCTTGAAGCGGGCGCGCTTCGATTCGGCGCGCTCGGGCTCGAAGGGAGGGAACAGGTCGCTCATGTCAGCCGGAATACGCGGTTTCGCGGTAAGAGGCTAGGCGCTGCCATGTGTCATCCCGCACGCGCTGCGGCGCGCAGTGCCGCTGCGCAGATGCGGGATCGCCGTCAGGCAAAGGCGATCTTCTGGGCGGCGTTCGGGAGGGGCGCCCTTTGCTGGCGGCGCTCCCGTGTCTGCGCAGCGGCATTCCATGCCGCAGCGCGCACGGGATGACAGCGGCCGTCAGATGTCGCGGAAGCTGCGCGCGACCGGCTCGTTGCCGGTCAGGTCGGCCAGCACCGTCTCTCCGGCGATCGCGGTCTGGCCCTCGCCGACCAGCGGCACGACATGGGTCGGCAGGTAGACGTCGACGCGCGAGCCGAAACGGATCAGGCCGAAGCGCTCGCCGGTGCCGAGCACATCGCCTTCCTTGACGAAGGGCACGATCCGGCGCGCGATGAGGCCGGCGATCTGCACGACGCCGACGATGCCGGACTTCGTCTCGATCGCCAGCGCGTTGCGCTCGTTGTCGTCGCTCGCCTTGTCGAGCTCGGCATTGAGGAAAAGGCCGGGCGTGTAGGCGATCTTGGCGATGCGGCCGGGCACGGGGGCGCGGTTCACATGGCAGTCGAAGACGTTCATGAAGATCGAGATGCGGGTCATCGGCTCGGCCGGCAACTCCAGCTCCGGCGGCGGCAGCGACTGCGCGATCTGGCTGATGCGACCATCGGCCGGCGAGATCACCAGCCCTTCCCGTTGCGGCGTGACGCGGATGGGATCGCGGAAGAAGTAGCAGATCCAGATCGTGAGGATCGCGCCGATCCAGCCGAAGGGCGACCAGAGATTGGCGAGGATGATCGTCGCCACCAGGCCGATCGCGATGAAGACATAGCCCTCCTTGTGGATGGGCACGATCACCTTGCGGACGGAATCGACGAGGGACATGAAGCGGGTTCCGTTGGGCTGCCGGCGCCGGGCGCACGGGAATGGCATGGCCGCCGCCGGAAGCCGGCAGCAAGCGTTGCGCTGATTTAGGAGGTTCCGCCGCGAAGGGAAAGCCCCCGGCCGGCGTCGATGGACGGCGCGCGATGTCGCGGCCGTGCCAGTCAAGCCGCCCGGTGCGGGACCTGAACGAAGCGCACCGCCGCCTTCCAGGTCAGCAGCGCGAAGACGACGAGGACTAGGCCCTGGGCGATGCCGAAGGGTGGCTCGGACTGCGTCGGCGCCAGGGCATGCAGGGCTGGGACCTTTCCGAAGAGCTGGGCGACGAGCACGAAGATCAGCAGGTAGAAGGAGAGCACGGCCATGATCGCATAGATGCGCCGCCAGCCGCCTTCCAGCCGCCGTCCATAGAGCGCGTAGCCCGCGATCGCGACGAGCACGATGTGGATCGCGCCGACAATATGGGACGGCAGCACGCCGTTGAACGGGAAGCCGAAGCCGGTCGCGCTGGTGGCGAAGGCGGTGGAGAGGAACACGCCGGTCCAGCCCGGCCGCGTATGTCCATGGAGCAGCCCGGCCGTCACCGGGAACCCGGCCGCGATCGCGATCAGGCTCAGCCAGGTGTGAAAACCTACGAATGTGGTCGGATCGAACATGGCAGCCCCCCAGCGTCACCCTGCCGGGGCAACATGCAGGAAAGGGGCCGTGCTTGCGAGGGATTTCAAACTGGCTGAATGCAGAGGCGCCAACTGCCCTTGCCGTCATGGCCGGGCTTGTCCCGACCATCCACGCCTTCCCTTGTCGAACGCGATGTTCAAGACGTGGATGCTCGCCCCAAGGGCGAGCATGACGGTCTTTGACCAGCCCGCTTACGACAGCGTCACCCGGACGCTCTCGCCCTCCGCCTCGGTGGCGCGCTGGAGCGTGGCCTTGGCCTCGTCGACCTCGCGCTGGCGGTTCCACATCGCGGCATAGACACCGCCGGCCGCGAGCAGGTCGCGATGATGGCCGCGCTCGACGATCTGGCCCTTGTCGAGCACGATGATCTCGTCGGCATTGACCACGGTCGAGAGCCGATGCGCGATGACCAGCGTGGTGCGGCCCTCGCTGACCCGGTCGAGCGCATCCTGGATCTCCTTCTCGGTGAAGGAATCGAGCGCCGAGGTCGCCTCGTCGAGGACGAGCACCGGCGGGCCCTTGAGGATGGTGCGGGCGATGGCGACGCGCTGCTTCTCACCGCCGGAGAGCTTCAGGCCGCGCTCGCCGACCGAGGTCGCGTAGCCTTCCGGCAGGGTCCGGATGAAGCGGTCGATCTGGGCGAGGCGCGCAGCTTCCGCGACCTCCTCCATCGACGCCTCGGGGCGACCATAGAGGATGTTGTACTCGATCGTGTCGTTGAACAGCACGGTATCCTGCGGAA
Source organism: Pseudomonadota bacterium (assembly GCA_023393655.1). Lineage (GTDB taxonomy): Bacteria > Pseudomonadota > Alphaproteobacteria > Rhizobiales > Beijerinckiaceae > Allobosea. The sequence goes on from JAEWKP010000273.1 coordinate 4,367, forward strand.
CCATGCCGATCGCGGCGCGCAACGAGACCTGCTGCACGTCGGCGATCGGCTGGCCGTCGATCAGGATGCGGCCCTGCTGCGGCTCGTAGAAGCGGAAGAGCAGCCGCGAGATCGTCGACTTGCCGGCACCGGACGGGCCGACGATGGCGATCGTCTGCCCCGGCAGGACCCTGAACGAGACTCCGCGCAGGATCGGCCGCTCCGGCACATAGGCGAAATGCACGTCCTCGAAGGCGACCTCTCCGGCCGGGACCGCGAGCGGCAGGGCGCCGGGCTTGTCCTGGATCTCGGGGTCGCGGCCGATCAGCGAGAACATCTGGGCGATGTCGAGCGTCGCCTGCTTGATCTCGCGATAGACGGTGCCCATGAAATTCAGGGGGATGTAGAGCTGGATCAGCATCGCGTTGATCAGGATGAGATCGCCGACCGTGTTGGTGCCGGCCTGGAAGCCACGCACCGCCATCACCATCGACAGCGTCAGCCCCACCGCGAAGATCGCAGCCTGGCCGAAATTCAGCCAGGCGAGCGAGGTGTAGGACTTGATCGAGTTGCGCTCGTAGCGCGCCATCGACTGGTCGTAGCGCGCGGTCTCGCGGGCCTCGGCGCCGAAATACTTCACCGTCTCGTAGTTGAGCAACGAGTCGATCGCCTTGGCATTGGCGTCGGTATCCGACTCGTTCATCGCCGAGCGGATGGCGATGCGCCACTCGGTCGCCTTGATGGTGTAGGTCATGTAGGCCGTGACCATCGCGACCAGCACGGCGACATAGCGCCAGTCGAACAGAAACAGCAGCACGGCGATGATCAAGGAAACCTCGATGATCACCGGCACGAGCTGGTTGAGGCCGAGGCGCACCATCTCCTCGATGCCGTTGCGGCCGCGCTCCAGCACGCGGGTGAGCCCGCCGGTCTTGCGCTCGAGGTGGAAGCGCAGCGAAAGGTGGTGGAGATGGCCGAAGGTCTGCAATGCGAGCGTGCGCACCGCATGCATGAAGACCGGCGCGAAGATCGCATCGCGCAACTGCACGAAGGCGGCGGCGCCGACGCGGGCAAGGCCATAGAGGATCGTCAGCGCCAGCGGCGCCCCGACCAGCCAGGGCAGCCATTTTTCGAGATTGGAATAGGAGCCGGCCAGTGCGTCCGTCACCCATTTGAAGGTGAAGGGCACGCCCATCAGTACGAGCCGCCCGGCCACCATCAGCGCAAAGGCCGCGACGACGCGGCCGCGCAGATCGGCGCGCTCCGCCGGCCAGAGATAGGGCCAAAGCGCGCGGAAGGTGGCGAAGAAACCGGACCCGGGCTGGATCACGGCAGAGCGATGAAAGCTCGGCGCCGGGGGCGGCGCAGACGGCGCGGACATTTTCAAACGATTCCAGTTAGAGCGCCCGTATAGACGCAATCGCGCGCCTTTGCATGGGAATGTCGATGCGCCGGGGACATGCGGCAGGCTGCCCGAAAGCTGCCTTGCCTGCGCCCCATCCCGGGTATCTGATCCCGATCAGGGCGCTCGACGCCTGCCATCAGGGAAGGAAACACCATGAAGGCTCAACAGCTTGCCGCCTCCGGGATCGGCCTCGCCGCCGCCCTCGTCCTCGCGCTGCCCGCCCTGGCGCAGAATTCCCGACCGCATCCGCAGATCACGATCACCAACCAGCGCGCTGTGCCGCTCAGCAATTTCGCGATCGCGACACCCGGCGACCAGCCGCGCCTCGTCGCCAAGCTCGCCAAGCCGCTGGCGCCTGGCAAAAGCATCGCGCTCAAGCTCAACAAGCCGCAGGGCTGCTCCTATACGGTGCAGGCTCGCTTCGACGACGAAGCCGAGAGCGACGCCGATATGGACCTGTGCAGGGACCGGGTCATTCGCCTGACGGAGTGAGGTTCAGACCATGAGACCCGCGGCCGTCATGCTCGCCCTTGTGGCGAGCATCCACGTCTTGAACACCGCATTCCACCGACGAAGACGTGGATGGACGGGACAGGCCCGACCATGACTGCGGGAAGGCTCAAGCCGTCGCGCCGGCTTTCACCAGCTTGTATGTGATCGAGTCGACCAATGCCTGGAACGAGGCGTCGATGATGTTGGCGCTGACGCCGACCGTGGTCCAGCGCTCGCCCGTCTCGTCGCCGGACTCGATCAGCACGCGGGTCACGGCATCGGTGCCACCCTGGAAGATGCGGACCTTGTAGTCGACCAGTCGCAGTCCGCCGATCAGCGACTGGTAGCGGCCGAGATCCTTGCGCAAGGCGATGTCGAGCGCGTTGACCGGGCCGGCATCGCCTTCGGCCGCCGAGATCAGCACCTCGTCGCCGACCTTCACCTTCACGATCGCCTCGGAGAAGGTGACGAGTTCGCCCAGCGCATTGTGGCGGCGCTCGACATTCACGGCGAAGCGCTCGACCGCGAAATAATCCGGGACCTCGCCAAGAATGCGCTTCACCAGCAGGAAGAACGAGGCGTCGGCGCCCTCGAAGGCGTAGCCCTGCGCCTCCTTGTCCTTGACCTCCTGCAGCACCCGGTTGAGGCGCGGATCGTCGCGTCCGAGCGTGACCCCGATGCGCTCGAGCTCGGCGACGAGGTTCGACTTGCCACCCTGATCGGAGATCAGGACCTTGCGGGTGTTGCCGGTCGCTTCGGGCGCGACATGCTCGTAGGTGCGCGGGTCCTTCAGCACGGCCGAGGCATGGATGCCCGCCTTGGTGGCGAAGGCCGAGGCGCCGACGAAGGGTGCATGCCGGTTCGGTGCGCGGTTCAGCATCTCGTCCAGCGCCCGCGAGACATGGGTCAGTTCGCCGAGCTGGTCTTCGCTGACGCCAAGCGCGAAGCGGTCGCGATAGCGCTCCTTGAGCTTGAGCGCGCCGATCAGCGTGACGAGATTGGCATTGCCGCAGCGCTCGCCGAGCCCGTTCAGCGTGCCCTGGATCTGACGAGCACCGGCCTCGACGGCAGCCAGCGAATTGGCGACGGCACAGCCGCAATCGTCATGGGCGTGGATGCCGAGATGATCGCCCGGCACGGTCTTCGCGACCTCGCGCACGATGGCGCCGACCTCGTCGGGCAGCGTGCCGCCATTGGTGTCGCAAAGCACGACCCAGCGGGCACCGGCCTCGTAAGCCGTGCGGGCGCAGGCGAGCGCGTAATCGGGATTGGCCTTGTAGCCGTCGAAGAAGTGCTCGCAATCGAGCATCACCTCGCGGCCCGCGGCCTTGGCGGCTTCGACGCTCTCGCGGATGCCGGCGAGGTTCTCCTCCAGCGAAATCTCGAGCGCGACATGGACATGGTAGTCCCAGCTCTTGGCGACGAAGACGATAGCGTCGGCCTTGGCCTCCAGCAGCGCGACGATGCCGGGATCATTGGCGGCCGAGCGCCCTGCCCGCTTGGTCATGCCGAAGGCGGCGAATTTCGCCTGTTTCGTCGGCTTCTGCTCGAAGAAGGCGGTATCCAGCGGATTGGCGCCGGGATAGCCACCCTCGACATAATCGATGCCGAGCCGGTCGAGCAGGCCTGCGACCGCACGCTTGTCGTCGAGCGAGAAGTCGACGCCCGTGGTCTGGGCGCCGTCGCGCAGCGTCGTATCGAAGAGATGGACGCGTGCCGCGCTCATCGTTCCCGCCTCAATTTGAAGCGGACGACGCGCGGAACGACCATGGCCAGCATGACCAGCTTGATGGCGAAGGAGAGCGAGCCCGCCGGGCGGATCTTCGGGCTCATCGCTTCACCTCCCAGGTCGTCGTCGGCTCGCCGGTGGCGGGGTCCTTACCGTCCTTGAGCGCAATGCCCATCGCGGCGAGCTCGTCGCGGAGGCGATCAGACTCGGCGAAGTTCTTCGCGCGGCGGGCGTCGAGGCGGGCGGCGAGCAGGCGCTCCACCTCGGGCGCGACGACGACAGGCGCTGCCACCTCCGGCAGGGCGATGCCGAGCAAGCCGAGGCCGGCCAGCAGCGCCGGCAGGTCGCCGGACTTGCGCAGGGCATGCAGCTCGGCCAGCACGCGGGCAGTGTTGAGATCGTCGGCGAGTGCATCGAGCAGTTCGACCGAAGGCTGGGAGGCCGCCACGCCTTGCGTGACTTCCGCCCAATCCTGCAGCGTCCTCTCCGCCTCCTCCAGCGCCTTCACCGTCCAGTCGATCGGCTGGCGGTAATGCGTCTTGAGCATCGCGAGGCGCAGCACCTCGCCCGGCCATTTGCGACCGCCGAACACATCCGTCTCCAGCAGTTCGTTGATGGTGACGAAGTTGCCGAGGCTCTTCGACATCTTCTCGCCCTCGACCTGCAGGAAGCCGTTATGCATCCAGATATTGGCCATGAGCGGCTGCCCCTCCGGCGCGCCAAAAGCACAGCAGGACTGGGCGATCTCGTTCTCGTGGTGTGGGAAGACGAGATCGATGCCGCCGCCATGGATGTCGAAGACGTTCTTCATGGGATCGTCGCAGGAAAGCCCGCCGCCGAAGGGCGTCAGCAGCTTCGCCATCGACATGGCCGAGCACTCGATATGCCAGCCGGGGCGGCCGGGCGTGGCGATGCCGGCCGGCGACGGCCAACCGGGATCGATGCCGTCGCGGCTCGGCTTCCACAGCACGAAATCCATGGCGTCGCGCTTATAGGGCGCGACATCGACGCGGGCGCCGGCCAGCATCTCGTCGAGCGAGCGGCGAGCAAGCGTGCCGTATTTGGGTGCCTTCATCAGATGGGCGACGGCCGGAACGTGGAAGAGCACATGCTCCTCGGCGACATAGGCAACGCCGCGCGCGATCAGGCGCTCGATGATCGCCTTCATCTCCTCGATATGCTCGGTGGCGCGTGGCTCGGTCGTCGGCCGAAGCGTGCCGAGCGCATCGATATCGGCGTGGAACTGAGCCGTCGTGGTCTCGGTGACCTTGGCGATCGCCTCGTTCAGCTTCAGGCCGGGATAGTCACGCGCCGCGCGGGCGTTGATCTTGTCGTCCACATCCGTGAGGTTGCGGGCATAGGTAACGTGATCGGCGCCGTAGATGTGCCGCAAAAGCCGGTAGAGCACGTCGAAGACGATGACCGGGCGGGCATTGCCGATATGGGCGTAGTCGTAGACCGTCGGGCCGCAGACATACATCCGCACATTCGACGGATCGATCGGCGCGAAGTCCTGCTTCGTCCGCGTCAGCGTGTTGTAGAGCCTCAGGGTCGGCGACATCGGGGCTAAATCCTGGAACGAAACGGACGACGACATACGAAAGGGCACCTGGCCGCTGGCCGGGGCGCTTTTGTCGGTTCGTTTTCAGGACGAGGACGTGAGCAGCCGGCCAGCGAAAGCTAGCGGCAAATAATGCTGGGGCTGTTGATGGCGGCTCGCGTCATGGGAAAACCTGATTGCCTTTCCGTGGGCTTTCCGTCAAGAGGGCGCCCGGTTGCTGCGATGCAACATCGGATCGAGATTGCCGCAGTTCATTCAAATTTAACCGGGCGGAACCATCCTCCCGATTCGCGGGTTCTCCGCCCGCGATCCATCAGGAACCTCATTTCATGCGCCGCGCCGTGGCTCTTGTCGGACTGCTCGGGGTCGCCGCCGCAGGCATTTCGCTGTCGATCATGCCGAGCAGCCGCTCCGTCGCCGCCGCCAGCGAGCCGCGCACCTTCCTGATCCCGGCCAGCGACGGCTACGGCGTCGCCGACTGCATCTCCTCCAGGGCCGAATGCGGCAAGATCGTCGCCAATGCCTGGTGCGAGTCGCAGGGCTTCGGCAAGGCGGTCGCGTTCGGCGTCGCCGCCCGCGAGGACTTCACCGGCTCGGTCACCAAGCAGAGCCCGACCCAGGCGGCCGAGCAGCCGCTCAGCATCACCTGCGGCGAGTAATTCTCGTCAGATCGCCGCGTCCTGTCGGATGCAGAGTGGCGATCTAACGCCTTCGTCTGCGATCAGATTGATCCGAAAAGTGGAATCCACTTTTCGGTCTGATGCCTTCACCGAATCCATTCCGAACATTTCGGCGGCTCGCCCGATGCCCCCCAGGGCATGATCGGCACGGTCGAGGTCGAGTTCTGCGGCGAGCCGTCGATCAGCTTGTCGGTATAGACGAGATAGACCAGCACGTTGCGCTTGGCATCGCAGCCGCGCACGATCTGCATCTTCTTCCAGACCAGCGAACGGCGCTCGCGGAAGACCACGTCTCCCTGATCCGCCTTCTCCTTGAACTTGATCGGGCCGACCTGGCGGCAGGCCAGCGAGACCTCGGAAACCTCTTCGGCCACGCCGAACATGCCGGAGACGCCGCCCTTCTCGGGCACGGTATAATGGCAGGCGACGCCCTCGACGATCGGATCATCGACGCCGTAGACGGCGAGCTTGTCGTTCGGCGTCAGCATCTTCCAGACGGTCGACTTGCGGAAGATCAGGTCTTCCTGCGCCGAGGCCGGCGACAGCATCATTCCCGAAAGGATGAGGCCCACCCCGGCCAGGATCCAACGTCGAAGCAGCATTCCCATTCTCCCGGCGCGTTTCAGCTCGGCACCCAGCAGAATATGGGAAGCGAGGGGCCAGTGCGCCAGAGTTCTGCGCCGCACAATGTCGATCCGCAGTCTCTCGGCTCACCAGCGAAGCGTGGCGTGGCCTCAACCCGCCAGCGGCTTGAAGACGAGATAGGCGGCGACGAGCGCGCCGATGACGCCCAGCGCGAAGAGAACCAGCTTCAATCGCGTCATCGTGCTGGCGAAGGCGACATTGCCGCCATCGACCTGCGGGTAGCGATCGAGCAGCCGCGCCACGGCGAAATTCTCCGCGACATCGCAGAGCCCGCCGATGAGCCAGCCGCCGCCACAGAGCGCCGCCACCCACCAGGGCTGCCCGCGCAGGCTGAGGCCGGCGACGATCAGCGCGCCGACGATGGCATAGGTGAAGGCGCAGGCGACATCGGCGGGCAGCACGCGGTTGCGATAGCGTGCGCGCTTGTCCTCGCCATAGAGGGTGAACAGCTTCTCGACATCGGCGACGCTATAGCCGTCCCAGTCGCTCTCCAGCATGCGCGGCACGCCCTGGCGGTTCGACCAGACACGCACCGCCCATTACAGCAGCACCACCAGGA
>JAEWKP010000280.1 GCA_023393655.1 Pseudomonadota bacterium
CAGCAGGAGCGGCCTGCGGGCCGGATCACTGCCCTGCTCGAAGACATGGATGAAGCCGGTATCGGCCTTCGTCGCAGTCATGGTTTCAATCTCCCTTCATGAAGCGGAGGTGCCCTGCCCCGTCAGCGGCAGGCAGGGCGAGGTCGGTTCCGGGCCAGGCGGCCCGGAATCTGTCGGGAAGCGTCAGTCGAGCGCGGGCAGGACCGCCTCGATCTCCTTGCGATGCGCCTCGTACTGAGGCGGCAGCTTCAGCGAACAGCCGAGTTCGGCCGCGGGCTCGTCGATCGCAAAGCCGGGGATATCGGTCGCGATCTCGAACAGGACATGGCCCGGCTCCCGGAAATAGACCGAGCGGAAATAGTTCCGATCGCGCTGTTCCGTGGGGCTGATGCCATGGTTCTGAACAAGGCGGCGCACCATCTCCTGCTGCGCGGCGTCATCGGCCGCCCGGAAGGCGATATGGTGGACCGAGCCCGCGCCCTGCCGGGCCGGCAGGAAGCCGCCGGCGACGCGCAGGTCGATCACCCCGCCGATCGCCGTGCCTTTCGCGGCATAGCGGATCAGCGTGTCCTCGCGGCCGATCTCCGTGAAGCCGAAGACGTCGCTGAGGATGGCGCCGGTCGGCGCTGCCTCGGCCAGCAGCAGGCTGACGCTGTGGAAGCCTCGCAGCGCATGCTCGGCGGGGATACCGCCCTCGCCCCAGGCCGGCTCCTTCTCGACGCCGGGCAGGCCGACGAGGGCGAGCCTCATGCCGTCCGGATCGCGGAAGCTCAGCACGGTCTCGCCGAAGCGCTTGACCGGTACCTCGTGCGGCACGCCCTGCTCGACGAAGCGATGTGCCCAGAAGCCGATCGAGCCTTCCGGAACCCGGAAGACCGTCTCCTGCGTCTCGCCGACGCCGAGGCGGCCCGGGGCGGCGTGCTCCCACGGGAAGAAGGTCAGGATCGAGCCGGGCGCGGCATCCACATCGCCGAAATAGAGGTGATAGGTGCCGGGATCGTCGAAATTGACCGTCTTCTTGACGAGGCGCAGGCCGAGCACCCGAGCATAGAAGTCGAGGTTGCGGCGCGCCGGGCCGGAGATGGCGGTGACGTGATGAAGGCCGTTGATCTGCATGGCAAAGCTCCTCCGTGATCTGATCGTGATGGGCGCTCATCCGCGCCGTTGGCCGGAAGATCGGCATGGAAGCAGCCGAACGCCAGAGGCAATTCATTGCATCAATGCAATGTATCGAACGCAAATTGACAGTTTGATTTGCGGAACAATCTCCCTGACCTTTTGACCCGAGACCAACCGGTCCCGTTTCAGGAGACTTCCCATGATCGACAACCGCCTCGCCCCTTATGGCGCCCTCGGCCTTCGCGTCGCGCTCGGCCTGATGTTCATCGCCCACGCCTATCTCAAGCTCGTCATCTTCACGCCCACCGGTTTCACCGGCTTCCTCGGGCAGGTCGGGCTGCCAGGCTTCCTCGCCTGGCCGATCATGCTGGCCGAGCTCATTGGCGGCCTCGCCATCCTCATCGGATTCTACGGTCGCTATGTTTCGCTGGCGCTGATCCCGATTCTGCTCGGCGCTCTCGCCATCCATGCCCCGAACGGCTGGGTCTTCAACGTGCCGAACGGTGGCTGGGAATATCCCGCCTTCCTGGCGCTCACTGCGCTGGCGCATGTGTTGATCGGCGATGGCGCGCTCGCCGTCACGGGCTCGCGCTCCCCGGCCGTCGCCAGGTCGGCCCTGGCTTGACGCGAACTCGCCTTGAAGGGGAGCGCCCCTTGGCCGAGAGTGAGCGGATGAATCAAGCCGCTAAACCCCTGGCCTGGGACGATTTCCGTCTGATCAAGGCGATCGCCGACAAACGGGCGCTGCCGGCCGCGGCGGTAGCGCTCGGCGTCAACCACTCGACGGTGTTCCGCCGCCTCGGCCAGATCGAGCAGGCGCTCGGCACCAGGCTGTTCGAGCGCCATCGCAGCGGCTATGTCGCGACGCCGGCCGGCGAGGAGATGATCCAGCTCGCAGCCCGCGTCGACGACGACATCACCGCTTTCTCGCGCAAACTCGCGGGGCAGGAGATCAAGCCGGCCGGCGAATTGCGCGTCGCCACCAACGACTCCCTGCTGGTCGACCTGCTGACGCCGCTCTTCGCCCGTTTCCTCGGGCAATGCCCTGACATCCGGCTCGATATCCTGATCGGCAACCAGGCCGCCAATCTCTCCAAGCGCGACGCCGATGTCGCGATCCGCGCCACCGACAATCCGCCGGAGACGCTGGTCGGCCGCAAGCCTGCCCGGATCGCCTGGGCGCTCTATGGCCGTGCCGCCGATTTCCCCGATGCGGAGCTGCCCTCTCGCGAAAGCCTGTGGGAGCGAAGCTGGGTCTCGCTCGGCGACCAGTTCACCATGCTGAGCGCGGTGCGCTATCTCGCCCGCCATGTCACGCCGGAGCATGTCGTCTACAAGCTCAATACCGTTCTCGGCCTTGCCGAGGCGGTCGAGGCCGGGATCGGCATCGGCTTCCTGCCCTGCTTCATCGGCGACACGCGGCCCGGCCTGAGACGGCTCGGCGAACCGGAGCCCGACCTCGCAGCCGATCTCTGGCTGCTCACCCATCCCGACATGCGCCACACGCCGCGCGTCCGGCTCTTCCTCGATTTCCTGGCGGTCGAGCTCGGGCGGCTGCGGCCGCTGGTCGAAGGTGAGCGCCCGATCGGGCAGGCCGCGGTGCCGGTCTGAGCAACGCCAGGCTACTCCTCCATGTGGATGACGCCCGGCTGAAATCGCACTGCTAGCTGTTTCGACAACGGAAACAGCGGCTCTCAGGCCGCCCCGGAGATCGCGCGAAAGGCGGCCTGTCCGCGATCCAACTTGCCGGCCGCGCGGAGGCTGACGCCATGCCGGAGCCCGGTAAAAAATGGGTCGAGAAAGGGTCGCGCTGCAACAACACGGCCGGCATCCAGAACGCGATCAACATCTTCAACAGCGGCCGAAACAACCTCAAGGTGGACGGCATATTCGGCGACAACACCGAGAGCGCCATCAAAAGCTTTCAACGAGCCTGCGGCCTCAAGGACGACGGCAAGGTCGGTGACGATACCGGCTCCAGGCTGTTCGATGAGCACTCGCTGACCCAGACGCTGATTGTGACGCTTCCGGCCAACGCCTTCCGGCTTACCGGCAAGACCCTGCCGCCCCGGCCGCTTCTCGATACTGCCGGGGCACTGCTCACGCGACAAAAGGCGGTGGAAGCCTGGACGAGCGCTGCCCGGGTGGAGAAGGCCGGCATCGACATCCCTAAACTCGAGCTGCGTCATATCGGGCTGCAGGCCGCGAGCATGCTCGCCCATGGCGCAAAACAGATTCCGCCGCTCCCCTTCCTCCAGCAATTGCCGAAGCTCGACGCAAAGCTGCCGCACACCCTGCAATTCGTTGGAGAAACCGCGAACTTCAAGACGTTCAAGATCAGCTATACCGTCGACAAGGTCCTTCAGCCGCAGACCCCAACCTTCATCAAGCCCTATTTCAAGAACGAGTTCAAACCCGGCTTCGATCTCGAGAACCCCGGCCTGAAGGTTGAGTTCAGGTCCGAAGTCGGCCTTTCCAGCCCGAGGATCATTATCGGAAAGTATCTGGAAGCCGGCGCCAACCTCAATCTCTGGACAAGCGCGAAGGGAGCGATCGGCCTGGGCGGGGCCGTCGGCGAGTTATCCGGCGGCGCCAAGGCCGAGGCGCGCGCCATCGGCCACATATTCCAGTCGGAGTTCCGGCTCGGACCGATCAGGCGCATGCAGCTCGACGCCATCGCCGGCTTCAACCTGGGACTGTCGGCGCATCTGTCCTTCAATTCGGCGGGAGCGGTTTTCAACGTCATCCCGCCCCGCCTGGAATTCGGCCCCCTGGCGCAGGGCCTGTTGACCGTCGGCTTCGAATGAAGAGCGAGGCGGCATGCAGCGTCCGAACCCTCCGCAATGGCTGTCCAAGAGGCGAAACAGCCTCTAAGCTGCCGCCATGGAGATCGTCATCCCCCTGATCATCGGCCTCAGCCTGATCTGGCTCATCGGCCGCGGCGTGCCCTGGAACGCCAAGCTCATGACCATCCTGGTCACGCTCGCGATCATCGTCCTGATCGTCCTGATCGAGCGCGGCGGCTACTGGCCGGAATCCTGGCGCCGGAGCTGAGCCTCGGCGCCTACGCCGAGACCAGCTTGAGTCCGACGATCCCGGCCACGATCAGGCCGATGCAGGCGAGCCGCAGGGCGCCCGCCGGTTCGCCCAGCAGGGCGATGCCGAGGATCGCTGTGCCGATCGTGCCGATGCCGGTCCAGACCGCGTAAGCCGTGCCGACGGGCAGCGATTTCAGGGCAAGGCCGAGCAGGCCAAGACTGACGACCATGCTCACGCCGGTGAACAAGGTCGGGACGAGCCGGGTGAAGCCTTGCGTGTATTTCAGGCCGATGGCCCAGCCGACCTCGAACAGGCCCGCGATGAACAGATAAAGCCAGGCCATGCCGGCACTCCCCGGTGATGAGGCGCGACGATCCGCGCCGGAAACGGGACGTGCCATGTCGTCCTCGGCTTCGAAGTTATGGTCAGGAGCGGAGCGATCAACCCGCGTCGCGCCTGCATCGGCGCAAACGCCCCAGGCGCGACCGCAAGTCTGGATACCGCAAGTCTGGATCAGGCCGTGTCCGGCGCCGGCTGCAGGGCCTGTTCGAGGATGCGCCGGCACTCGCCGAGCTCCTTCAGCACCGCCGTGAGGACCGAGATATCGTCAAGCCCTTCGGGAACGGGCTGCCGGTAAGGCGCCAGCCGTTCGGGTCCCGCCTCGGCCCCGCCCCGCGGGACCCCCCGCCCGGCCCCCCGGAACCCG
>JAEWKP010000281.1 GCA_023393655.1 Pseudomonadota bacterium
GCGAAGGGTTATGCCGACATCCTGTATGCGGTCTCCTTCGCCGTGCGACCGGGCTCGACGACCTGCGTCGTTGGCGAGAGCGGCAGCGGCAAGAGCGTCTCCTGCCAGGCGGTGCTCGGCCTGCTGCCTGCGAACGGGCGCCGGACGGCGGGGCGCATCCTGTTCGAGGGGCGTGACCTCGCCGCCGCCAGCGAGGCGGAACTGGAAACGATCCGTGGCCGCGGCATCGGCATGGTGTTCCAGGACCCGCTCGGATCGCTCAACCCGCTGCATACGGTGGGCGCGCAACTGCGCGAGACCCTGCGCCTGCACACGGCGCTCTCCGAGCCGCAGCGTCAGGCCCGCGCGCTGGAACTGCTGCGCCTGGTCGGCATCCCCGAGCCGGAGCAGCGCCTCGCGTCTTACGTCCACCAATTCTCCGGCGGCATGGCGCAGCGCGTGATGATCGCGATGGCGCTGGCCTGCGAGCCGCGCCTGCTGATCGCCGACGAACCGACCACCGCGCTCGACGTGACCATCCAGGCGCAGATCCTCGACCTCCTGAACAGGCTCAAGGCGGAGCTCGGCATGGCCATCCTGTTCGTCACCCATGATCTCGGCGTCGTCGCCGAGATGGCCGACGACGTCGTGGTGATGCGCCATGGCCGCGTCGTCGAAGCCGGCCCGGCGGAGCGCCTGCTCAAGGCCCCTGAAGCGCCCTATACGCGCGAGTTGCTGGCAGCGATGCCGCGCCTCGACGTTGCCGCGCCGGTCTATCGCGAACGGGCCGCGTCATGAGCGCCGCGATCGAGCCCTTGCTGCGCGTCTCAGGTTTGCGCCGGCATTTCGGCGGCGGGCGCACCTTCCTGCGGACGCAGCGGACCATCCGCGCCGTCGAGGATGTCTCGCTGACCTTGCGGATCGGCGAGACGTTCGGCCTCGTCGGCGAATCCGGCTGCGGGAAATCGACCACCGGCCGCATGATCGTCGGGCTGGAACGGCCGAGCGGTGGCGAGATCCTGTTCAAGGGCCGCGACCTCACCGGCCTGACGCCGAAGGATTGGCAGCGGCAGCGCCGCGACATCCAGATGATCTTCCAGAATCCGCAATCGGCGCTCGATCCGCGATTGAGCATCGGCCGCCAGATCCGCGAGCCGCTCGACCTGCACGAGATCGGCGAACGCAGCGGGCGCGACGCGGAAGTCCTGCGCCTGATGCAGGCGGTGGCCTTGGCGCCGGAGATGGCCGACCGCTTTCCGCACCAGATCAGCGGCGGGCAGGCGCAGCGCGTGGTGATCGCGCGGGCGCTGGCGATGAAGCCGAGCCTGATCGTCTGCGACGAGCCGGTCTCGGCGCTCGACGTCTCCGTGCAGGCCACGGTGACAGAGTTGCTGCAGGAGCTGCAGGAACGCTTCGACATCGCCTATCTCTTCATCTCGCACGACCTGCGCGTGGTGAAGAAGCTCTCGCACCGCATCGCCGTGATGTATCTCGGCCAGATCGTCGAGGAAGGCCCGACCGATCCGGTCTATCGCCAGCCGATGCACCCCTACACGATGGCCCTGCTCGCCGCGATTCCGGATCTTTCGGCCACGCGCACGGCCCGGCCTGCGCGCCTCACGGGAGATCCGCCTTCGCCGGCCAATCCGCCTTCAGGCTGCCATTTCCACACGCGCTGCCCCTATGCCCGCTCGCGCTGCTCGGCCGAGATGCCGGTCCTGCGCTCGATGGGCAAAGGCCGCAGCGTCCGCTGTCATTTTGCTGGTGAACTGGGAGTTGCGTCATGACCCGGCCGCTCGTCATCGCCCATCGCGGCCATTCCGCCCGCTATCCCGAGAACACGCTGGAAGCCTATCGCGCCGCCATCGCTGCGGGAGCCGATCTCGTCGAGACTGATGCGCGGCTCAGCGCCGATGGCGTGGTCATCGCCTCGCATGATCCCGATCTCGCTCGTATCGCCGGCAGCGATGCTGCGATCGCGGAAACGTCGCATGAAGACCTCAAGGCCATCGCCCGCTCAGGCGGCGTGCAGCTGACAACGCTGGCCGAGGCGCTGGCCGCGATCTGTCCACACCGGCAGGCGCTTATCGACATCAAGACCAAGGACCTCGCGATCATCGACGCCGTCCTCGCGGCGATCAGGGAACTCGGGGTCGCCGACCGGGTCTGGGTCGGCGCGCGCGAGGTGCTTCAGGTCGCGCACGCCACCCTGACGATCCCCGGCCTCAGAGCCCTCGCCTTCCTGCCCGACAAGGCCAATCCGGACCACTATGCCGCCGCGGGCGCAAGCGCCTTCCGCATCTGGGAAGGCGATCTCGATAGCCCCGTCGCGACGCGGCTGCTGGGGCGCGTGCCAGTCTGGGTCACGGCCGGTGGCAAAGGCACAGGTCGTATCGTCGGCGATGTCGATGCCGGCGGCCTCGACGCCATTCTCGCGCATGCGCCGCAAGCCGTACTGCTCAACGATCCCGACCTGCTGACGGGTTTCCAGAGCCGCAAGGCCTCGTGATGCCGGGCAGGCTTTTTCTGACGAAGCTCGCGCGCGGCCTCCTGACCGTCTGGCTGATCGTGACGTTGACCTTCGTCGCGCTCAATCTCTCGGGCGATCCAATCGAAGCGCTGGTCGGAGACCAGGCCCCCGCCGAGGTCATCGCGCATTACCGCGAGAAATTCGGGCTCGACCGGCCGCTCTGGCAGCAATACGTCTCCTATGTCGCGGGGATCGCGCAGGGCGATTTCGGCTTGTCGCTCTCGGATCAGCAGCCTGCCATCGAGCTCATTGCCGCAGCATTGCCGCGCACGCTTAGGCTCGGGCTGACTGCCTTCGTGCTCGGCCTCTTGCTCGGTGTCGGGCTCGGCATCGTCGCTGCACTCAACCGCAACCGGGCGATCGACCGCTTCGTGATGAGCTTTGCCGTGCTCGGCTTCAGCCTGCCGAATTTCTTCCTCGGCATCCTGCTGATCCTGCTGTTCTCGCTGCATTGGCGCCTGCTACCGAGCTCGGGCGACCAGACAATCTGGCACCTGATCCTGCCAGCGATCACGCTGGGCACGCATTTCGCCGGCACCTTCGCCCGCTTCACCCGCTCGGCCATGCTCGAGGTGCTGAACAAGCAATATGTCGTCGCCGCCCGGGCCAAGGGCGTGCCGCGGCCGCGCCGGGTGCTCTGGCACGCCCTGCCCAATGCGGCGATCCCGATCATCACGATCATCGGCCTCAAGCTCGGCGATCTCGTCGCCGGCTCGATCATCGTCGAGACCGTCTTCGCGGTGCCGGGCGTCGGCCGATTGCTGGTCAATGCGGTGACCTCGCGCGATTTCGCACTGGTGCAGGCGATCCTGATCATGACCTCGATCACGATGGTGCTCGCCAATCTCGCGGTCGACGCGATCTATGCGCTGATCGACCCGCGCATGCGCGCCGCCCGGTCGGAGAGCTGAGATGGCGCTGCCGACCC
>JAEWKP010000297.1 GCA_023393655.1 Pseudomonadota bacterium
CATGGCTACTGTTTAGCAGTTCCAATCAAGACGGACAATCCAACGCCGTTGCAGCCGCGTCATCAGTGTGACGCAGGGGCGGGGTCCGGTTCGATCAGCTCTGGCCCGAGGCAGGACTGACCCTGGAGCCGGAGGTGACGTTAGGATAGCATTCCCTCAAGCTCGCCTGCGCTTGTAACGGCGTTTCGGATCGAGGGAGACGAAGCATGAGGATATTGTCGGGAATCGTGGTTGTAACCGCTCTTCTGCAGCTCGCGCCGGCCTGCGCGCAGGGGCCGGGGAAGGTTGCTCCAGCCGTGCAAAAGGAATTCGATGGCTTCATCGCCAGGTTCCGTGCGGCGCTGAAGGCGAACGATGCCACCGCCGTGGCCGCTCTGACGCGGCTGCCGTTCATGGCCGACAATACCGTGCGCGACGTGGCGCAATTCCGCGCCAAGGCCTATCCGCGCGATTTCACGGCAAAGAACCGCGCCTGCCTCCAGCGCAGCAAGCCCGTCCATGCCGTCGACGGCAACAAGAACGACGTCTATTCCGTCATCTGCGGCGAGAGCATCTTCACCTTCACGAGAACGCCCGCCGGATTCCTCTTCACCGATCTCGACACGAACGACTGACTGTCAGGGCCGCGCGGTATCGACGCTGACGACCACCGACATGCCGGGTGCCAGCCGTTCCGCGAGGGGTTGGCCGGGATCGACGGCGATGCGCACCGGCACGCGCTGCGCGATCTTGATGAAGTTGCCGGTGGCGTTGTCGGGGCGGATGACGCTGAACTCGGAGCCGGCTGCCGGGGAGAAACGCTCGATCCTGCCGGTCAGGCGGGCGTGACGCAGGGCATCGACGGTGAAGCTCACCGGCTGGCCGGCGCGCATGCCGGCAAGCTGCGTCTCCTTGAAGTTGGCGACGACCCAGACCTGGTCCGGCACCAGCGCCATCAACTGCGTGCCGGCCGAGACGTATTGCCCGAGCCGGGCCGAGACTTCGCCGAGCCGCCCGTCCTGCGGGGCGATGATGCGGGTATTGCCGAGGTCGATTTCGGCGAGATGGACGGCAGCCTCGGCGCCCTCGACCGCCGCGACCAGCGACTGGCGGTTGACGATGGCGGTCTGGATGTCCTGCCGGGCGACGTCGACGGCGGCATTGGTCGCGGTGATCGCGGCGCGGGCCTGGTCGAGCGCCTGCTGGCTCTGGTCGGTCGAGGTCTGGCTGACGACGCCGCGCTCGCGCAGCGGTTCGATGCGGCCCCAGTTCGCCTCCGCGGTACGCAAGGCCGCCTCGGCGCTGGCGACATTGGCGACGGCGACGCGCAGGCGGGCTTCGGCGGCGGCGCGCGACTGGTCGGAATTGGCGAGCCCGGCGCGCTGGGCGGCGAGGCCGGCGCGGGCCTGTTCCAGCTTCTGCGCGTAGATGCGGTCGTCGATGCGCAGGAGCAGGTCGCCCCGCTTCACCGTGGCGAAGTCCTGCACCGGCACCTCGGCGACATAGCCCGCGAGCTGCGGCGCGATGACGGTGATCTGGCCGCGGACATAGGCGTTCTCGGTGGTCTCCATCGCACTGGAGAAGGGCGGCAGCCGCCACGCGTAGAGGATGACGGCGAGGCCGATGAGGCCGATGGCGAGCGCGACATAGGTCGAGACGGAGCGAAGGATGCGGGTCATGGCGGGGCTGGACGGTCAGGGAGCGGGTTGAGCGGCGGGAGGGGCAGCACGCTTGCGCAGTTGCAGATAGGCGAGGTGGGAGAGGAGGCCGATCAGAGCGAGGCTCGCGATGGCCGAGATCAGCATGAAAGCGTCGTTATAGGCGAGGACGATGGCCTCCTGAGAGGCCCGCTGGGTGAGCAGCGTCACACCTTCCGCCCGCAGCAGCGTCGGGTCGGTCAGGACATGGCTATAGACGCCGCCAAACTGGTTGACGCGCTGGGCGAAGAACGGCTCGGACAGGACGAAATGCTCCGCCAGCACATTGAAGTGGAAGCTGGTCCGCAGCGTGATGAAGCTGCCGAAAAGAGCCGAGCCGAGAAGCCCGCCGATGCTCTGCGTGAACAGGAAGACGGTGATGAAACTCAGGATATAGATCGGGCCACGCGCGATCGCGCCGCCCATGCCCTGCGCCATCGCCGCCGGCAAGAAAAGGCCGGAGCCATAGGCGACGAGGGCCTGGCTGAGCCAGATGTCGTGCGGACGCGTCTGGCTGGTGGCGCCGCTGTCGAGCCAGGCGCCGAGCGCGACGCAGGCGAGCGCGGTGGCGTAGAACCAGTTTTCCCGGCCGGGCCGCAGCAGGAGCGCGCAGGTGACGCCGCCGGCGAGGATCGCGCAGAGGATCAGGCCGTAGAGCGGCATGGTCTGCTCGTTCTCGATGCCGAGCGCCTGAAAGAAATTCGAGGCGCCGACCGTCTGCTCGGCGAGCACGATGCGCATCAGGAGAATGGCGCCGGCGAAATGCAGCGTCGCCGGACTGGTCAGCCAGCGGATGTCGATGAGCGGGCTGTCGCGATGCCGCTCGACGATCACCGCCAGCGTCAGGCAGATCACGGCGCAGGCGAAGAGCCAGCCCAGCCAGGGCGCTTCGAACCACCAGTAGATCCGGCCGAGGCTCAGCGCGACGGCGATCGCGCCGAAGCCGATCGCGATCAGGAGATAGCTGACGATATCGAGCGGGCCGATCCATTTTACGCGCGGCGGCGTGGTCAGCGGCAAGGCGTAGACGAAGCCGAAGGCGACCATGGCGAGGCCCATCTCGAAAAGCGTCAAGCCGTGGAAGCCGCCGAGCTCCAGCAGCCAGGGCGAGATCAGGCGCGTGACCGGGATGCCGAGCGTGGTGTTGGTCAGCGCCAGCGACAGGCCGACGGTGAGCTTCTTCTGCGGCGGCAGCGGTTCGATCATGTAGAAGAAGGCGAGCGAGGACATCGGCGCCGCCGCCATGCCGCTCATGAAGCGCACGACCACGGCCGATGGCAGGTCGTGGACGAAGGCGAGGTTCAGGAAGGCGGCGAGGACGAAGCCGGCGAGGCTGATCTCGGCGAAATTGCGCAAGCCGTACTGCATCCGGATCTTGATCAGGGCGATCGAGAGCGAGACGTTCGGCGCCATATAGGCAGCGATCAGCCAGTTGGTCTCGGCAAGCGTGGCGCCGAGCTCGCCCTGGATCTGGTAAACGTTGGTGTTGACCAGGTTCGCGCCGATCTGCTGGGTCATGGCCAGCGTCACCGAAGCCAGCATATAGGCGAGCGCACGGGCCGGCGGCATGGTCAGCCCCGTCGGAGCCGGTGGCTGCGCGGCAGGCGCAGCGTTGGTTTCGGGCGTGCTCACAGCGCGGCGCTCCGCCCGGCGGCGATGTTGCGCGAGGTCCGGTGCAGGACGTCGAGCGCGGCTTCCAGCTCTTCCGGCGCGATGCCCTGCAGGATGCCGGCGCGCAGTTCGGTGAGGAAATTCAGGATGTCCTGGGCCTGGGCCCGGGCGCTTTCGGTCAGGAAGACGCGGCGTGCACGCCTGTCGCCCTCCACGGTGCGGCGCTCGATCATGCCGTTGCGCTCCAGGCCGTCGAGGAGCCGGACCAGCGTCGGCTGCTCGATGTCGAGCAGGCCGGCGAGGTCGGACTGGATCGGGCCGTCTTCGCGCGCGAGCTCCATCAGCAGGCGCGCCCGCGACAGGGTCAGGCCCATGCCGCGGGCCCGCTCGTCGACAAGCGCTCTCAGCTTGCGGTTGACGGCGGCAAGTTCGCCGGTGAACGCGGCCTGAAGCTGGATGAGGTCCATAGGGGCAACATAAATAGCATGCTAATGATTGCCGTACTTATATGCGCTCAGGGCGCATATCAAGCGTCAATTCATCTATTTGATATGCGTTTTGAGAATGACTGTTTCGATTCGCGGGCAATAAAAAACGCGGCCCCGAAGGACCGCGTTCCAATCTCGTTGTGCCGAGGTTTTCGGCGCCGAGGCGTTCGGCTTACTTGCCGACGGCCTTCTGGCCCTTGGCGGGCTTGGCATCGACGCGCTCGGCGATACGGGCCGACTTGCCGCGACGATCGCGCAGGTAATACAGCTTGGCGCGGCGCACCTTGCCCTTGCGGATGACCTTGATCGAATCGAGGTTCGGCGAGAACAGCGGGAAGACGCGCTCGACGCCCTCGCCATAGGAAATCTTGCGAACGGTGAAGCTCTGGTTGAGGCCGCCGCCGTTGCGGGCGATCACGACGCCTTCATAGGCCTGGACGCGGCTACGCTCGCCTTCCTTGACCTTGACGTTGACCTGCACGGTGTCGCCGGGCTGGAAGGCGGGAATGGCCTTGCCTTCGCTCAGCTTGGTGATCTGCTCGGCGTCGAGCTGCTCGATGATGTTCATGGGTCTCTCCATGGCCGTTGTCGCGTGTGTTCACGCGGGCGTTACGGCGCGCTGTTTTCAGTTGAGTGCGGGGCCTTACAGGAGCGCGGGGAGTTTGTCGAGCGACAATCCCGGCTTGTTGGCCGCGCTGCCGGCATGCATAGCCTGTCCGGAAGCGACATGCCACCGGACGAGATGCCATGACCGATATCGTTATCAAGACTGCCCTCGTGACCGGCGCCGCGCGCGGCATCGGCCTCGCCACCGCCAAGCGCTTCCTGGCTGAAGGCTGGCAGGTCGGCCTGCTCGACATCGATGGTGCCGGGCTCGAGCGGGCTGCGGCCGAGATCGCCACGCCGGAGCGGGTGCTGGTGCTGACCTGTGACGTCGCCATGCCCGCCCAGCTCGAATCGGCCTTCGCCGGCATGGCCAAGCGCTTCGGACGGCTCGACGCGCTCGTCAACAATGCCGGCACGGCGGTGTTCAAGCCGATGCTGGAAACCAGCCATGACGAGTGGCAGCGGGTGCTGGCGGTGAATCTCACCGGCCCGTTCCTGGCAACGCAGCTCGCGGCACGGGCGATGGCGGACAATGGCGGCGGCGCCGTCGTCAACATCACCTCGATCTCGGGCTTGCGCGCCTCGACCTTGCGCGTCGCCTACGGCACCTCGAAGGCGGCGCTCGCCCATCTCACCAAGCAGCAAGCGGTCGAGCTCGCGGGGCTCGGCATCCGCGCCAACGCGGTCGCGCCGGGGCCGGTCGAGACGGCGATGGCCAAGGCGGTGCACAGCCCGGAGATCCGGGCGGATTATCGCGATGCCGTCCCGCTCGGCCGCTACGGGCTGGAGGAGGAGCTGGCCGAGGCGATCTTCTTCCTCTGCTCCGACCGGTCGACCTATATCACCGGGCAGGTCCTGGCCGTCGATGGCGGTTTCGACGCCGCCGGCATCGGGCTTGCCACCCTGCGTGGCGAACGACGGAATCTTTGACGACCTGCTCGCATCCGGCGCCGCGACGAACTTCAGCCCCGTTATGCTCGCCCTTGTGGTGAGCATCCACGTCTTGAGCACGTCTCCCGGCCAGTGAAGACGTGGATGGTCGGGACAAGCCCGACCATGACGGAAGTGGCCGCTACCCCATCGCCTCACGCTTCTTCAGCAGTTCGTTGAGCATGTCCTGCTGCTCGCCGAGGCGGTTGGCGAGCGCCTCCTCAACGGCGGCGCCGGAGGCGCCCGTCGCCTGTTCCATCAGCTCGGAGATGTTGCGCCGGAGGAGGGCGATGCGCTCGTCCAGGTCCAATTGCGAAGCATTCTCAGGCATCGGCTGTCTCCATGCGTCACGATGGCCGCACCGGCGGCCCGCCCATAGAATGTCCGGCGACCCTTCAGGTTCCCGGCTTCGGAGACGCAGGGAGCGTGAAGATGCCGGCCCGCTTCTCGTGCGTGCAGCCCGGCGGACCTCCCGATCAAATCATGGGTCCCGGCGGAGCGATAGCCGTTCCGATACCGGTGACGCTCCGGGCCTCGCCCTTTCGCCGCGACCGCGCCGACAAAGCGCTTGCGTCCGCTCCCGATCGGCGCGAACCTCTCGTCAACTGCCTCTCCGACGGCCGCCCGACCCTGTCGGGCCCGAGCGACCGCCGCCCATCCGGCGTGAGCGCATT
Source organism: Pseudomonadota bacterium (assembly GCA_023393655.1). Lineage (GTDB taxonomy): Bacteria > Pseudomonadota > Alphaproteobacteria > Rhizobiales > Beijerinckiaceae > Allobosea. The sequence continues at coordinate 5,986 of JAEWKP010000297.1, forward strand.
CGCGGTTCCCGCCGGCTTCCACCGCGCCGGAGCCGGGGCCGCTCGAACCTCTCCTCCATCGCGGCCAGCCCCGAAGGAGGAAGTCATGCCTGCATCGGCTCAGAATGGCGGTTCCGCAGACGGCACCCGACGTGCGGGGCCGCGATGCATCGCGATCGTCGGCCCCTTCCAGAGCGGCAAGACCACGCTGCTCGAAAGCATCCTGATGCGATGCGGAGCGCTCTCCCGCACCGGCACGGTCAAGGGCGGCAACACGGTCGGGGATGCGGCGCCGGAGGCGCGCGCGCACCAGATGAGCACGGAACCCACCGTCGCGAGCGTCGACTTCCTCGGCGATACCTTCCATTTCATCGACTGCCCCGGCTCGGTCGAGTTCCTGCACGAGATGCGTCATGTGCTGCCGGTGGTGGATGCGGCCGTCGTGGTCTGCGAGGCGGATGACAGGAAGGCGCCGGCGCTGGAGCTCGTGCTGCGCGAGCTGGAGGAGGCCGACATCCCGCGCTTCCTGTTCCTGAACAAGATCGACACGGCCTCGCGCCGGGTGCGCGAGACGCTTGGCATCCTGCAACGGGCTTCGCGGACGCCGCTGCTGCTGCGCCAGATCCCGATCTGGAAGAACGGGATCGCGGTCGGCTTCATCGACCTCGCTCTGGAGCGGGCCTTCATCTACCGCGAGCATGCGCCGAGCGAGATCGGGCCGTTGGCCGTCGACGAGGCCGGCCGCGAGAAGGAAGCGCGGTTCTCGATGCTGGAGCGGCTCGCCGATTACGACGACGACCTGATGGAGGAGCTGCTGGGGGACATGGAGCCGCCGCGCGACCGCGTCTTCGACGATCTCGCGCGCGAGTTGCAGCATCGCCATGTCGTGCCGGTGCTGAGCGGCGCGGCCGAGCGCGGCAATGGCGTGACGCGGCTGCTGAAGGCGCTCCGGCACGAGGCGCCGGGTCTCGCCGAGACGCGCGGGCGGACCGGCATCCTCGCCGAGGGACCGCCGCTGGCCCAGGTGATGAAGACCTGGCATTCGAGCCAGGGTGGCAAGGTCTCGCTGGCGCGGGTGATGCGCGGGCGGCTGGCGGAGGGCGATGTCGTGACCTCCTCGGGTGGAGCGGAAGCCCGCATCGCCGGTGTCCTCGCCCTGAAGGGGGCGGAGCAGAGCCGCAAACCGGCGGCGGAGGAGGGCGAGGTCGCCGGCTTCGCCAAGCTCGACGGCATCGCGACAGGCGAGGCCTTCATGCTCGGCAAGGCGCGGGCGAGCGTGGTCAGCGCGGTCGCGCCACCCGAGGCCGTCCATGCCTTCGCCATCGCCGTGAAGGACCGCAAGGACGATGTCAGGCTGGCGGCGGCGCTGCAGCGCCTGACCGAGGAAGACACGGCGCTCGCGGTGACGCAGGTGCCGGAACTCGGCGAAACGCGGTTGTCGGGCCAGGGCGAGATGCATCTGCGCGTGGCGCTCGAAAAGCTCGCCGGCCGCTATGGCGTGACGGTGACGAGCAAGACGCCGCAGGTCGGCTATCGCGAGACGATCCGCGGCCAGGCCGGGGCGCGGGGCCGGCATCGCAAGCAGAGCGGCGGCCATGGCCAGTATGGCGATGTGGTGATCGAGGTCGCGCCGCTGCCGCGTGGGGAGGGCATCCAGTTCGTCGACAAGATCACCGGCGGTGTCGTGCCGCGCCAGTATATCGGCTCGGTCGAGGCCGGCATGCGCGATTTCTGCGAGAAGGGGCCGCTGGGCTTCCCGATCGTCGATGTCGCTGTCGCCTTGACGGACGGCTCGTATCACACCGTCGATTCCTCGGACATGGCGTTCCGGCAGGCGGCGCGGCTGGCGATGAGCGAGGCGATGCCGCAGGCCAAGCCGGTGCTGCTCGAGCCGATCCTGTCGGTCGATGTGGTCATCCCTTCCGAGGCGATGTCGCGGGCCTCGGCCCTGATCTCGGGCCGGCGCGGGCAGATTCTCGGTTACGATACCCGCGCCGGCTGGCGCGGCTGGGACCAGATCAAGGCGCTGGTGCCGGAAGCCGAGATGACCGGCCTGATCGTCGAGTTGCGCTCGGCCACCTCGGGCGTCGGCTCGTTCAGCGCGCGCTTCGATCATCTGGCGGAACTCGCCGGCAAGCCGGCCGAGGCCGTGGTTTCCGCGCAGGCGCTGACCCTCGCGCAAGCGCGCTGATTCCGCCTCGGACCCATCTTTCCCTCCGGGAGCCGTCATTTGGCTCCCGGTTGGGGCTTGATTTCGGGCAGGGCGAACTGTTTAGATATAAACATTCGACGGTCGATGGCGGTCGGCGCTTGCGCTGCCGGCCGCTGTTCCGCACTGTACGATCATGAAAATGCACCGGAACCCGCCGTGAGGCGGCCAACCGGGCAACTGGAGGGAACGATGACTGCGACCGGCGCCACGCAGGCCAGGAATGCCTCGCGCCCGTGGCTCGCGCATTATCCGCCGGCCGTCCCGCCCGAACTCGACGAGGCGAAGATCGGGACGCTGGCTGACCTGATCGGCTCCGCCTGTTCCACCCATGCCGATCGGCCGGCGTTCGAGAGCTTCGGCAAGGCGATCACCTTCGCCGAGACGCGCCGCGCGGGAGAGGCCTTCGCCGGCTGGCTGCAGGCGCAGGGCCTGAAAAAGGGCGATCGCGTCGCGCTGATGATGCCGAACATCCTGGCCTATCCGGCGGCGATCTTCGGGGTGCTGCTCGGCGGCTTTACCGTCGTCAACGTCAATCCGCTCTACACCGCGCGTGAGCTGACGCACCAGATCAACGATGCCGGGGCGCGGGTGCTCGTGGTGATCGAGAACTTCGCCCATGTCGTCGAGGAGGCGAAGCCGAACCTCAAGCTCGACGCCATCGTCATCGCCACGGCCGGCGACCTGATGGGCTTCAAGGGCAAGATCGTCAATTTCGTCGCGCGCCGGGTCAAGAAGGTGGTGAAGCCTTACGATCTTCCCGGCTCCATCGGTTTTCAGCAGATCCTGCACGGCGGTGCCCGGATGATGCCCGTGACGGTCACGCCTGAGGATGTCGCCTTTTTGCAATATACCGGCGGCACGACCGGCGTCGCCAAGGGCGCGACGCTGACGCATCGCAACGTCGCCGCCAACGTCCAGCAGGCCGGTCTCTGGCTCGAATGGATGCTGGAGCCGCCGCTCGGCCGCAGCGACTACCAGCACGTCATGGTGACGGCGCTGCCGCTCTACCACATCTTCGCGCTGACCTGCTGCTGC
>JAEWKP010000301.1 GCA_023393655.1 Pseudomonadota bacterium
CGATCTCGACACCGTGCTCGTCGCGGTCGGCGGTGGCGGGCTGATCTCGGGCATCGCGAGCTGGTTCGCCGGGAGCAAGGTCAAGGTCGTTGGCGTCGAGCCCGAGGGCTCGCGGGCCTTGCAGGCGGCGTTCGACGCGAAGGGGCCGGTCGAGGTCAAGGTCGCGTCGGTGGCGGCGGATTCGCTCGGCGCCCGCAATGTCGGCCAGCTCGTCTATGACGTGACCCGGGACAGCGTCGACCATGTCGCGCTGGTGCCGGATGCGGCGATCACCGAGGCGCAAGGCGTGCTCTGGCGCGATTTCCGCCTGGCGGTCGAGCCCGGCGGGGCGGCGGCTCTGGGTGCTCTGCTCAGCGGCGCTTACAAGCCGGCGAAAGGCGAGCGGCTCGGCGTTCTCGTCTGCGGCGCGAATGTCGACCTGACGAAGCTCGCTGCAATCGTCGGCTAAGACTCGGCCTTTCGTCGGGGCTGGACGCGGAGCTTCGTTGCAACGCACACTTGCCCGCGATCAGGAGGCGATGCATGCCCGGCTCTAGCCCTAAGACCAGTTCCGGCCGTTTCTTCGAGGATTTCCACCTCGGCGACACGATCGTTCATGCGACGCCGCGCACGGTGCGGGCCGGGGACGCGGCGCTCTATTCGGCGCTCTATGGCTCGCGCTTCGCAGTGCAGTCCTCGGATGCTTTCGCGGCAAGCATCGGCTACCCGACCGCACCGATCGACGACCTGCTGGTCTTCCACATCGTCTTCGGCAAGACCGTGCCGGATGTCTCGCTCAATGCCGTCGCCAATCTCGGCTATGCCGATGGGCGCTTCCTCAAGCCGGTCTATCCGGGCGACACGCTCTCGACGACCTCCGAAGTCATCGGGCTGAAGCAGACCTCGGCCGGCGATGCAGGCATCGTCTATGTCCGCTCGATCGGCCGGAACCAGCATGGCGAGATCGTGCTGAGCTATGCGCGCTGGGTACTGGTGCGCAAGCGCGAACCCGGCACGCCGGCCCATGCCGAGCAGGTGCCGGAGCTGGCCAAGGCCGTGCTGCCGGAACAGCTCGGCGAGGGCTGCCCGCGGATCGAGCTTGCAGGTTATGACGATGCGCTCGCCGGTTCGCGCTTCCGCTGGGCCGATTATGCCGTCGGAGAGCGGATCGACCATGTCGACGGCATGACCGTCGAGGAGGCCGAGCATCAGCTCGCGACGCGGCTCTACCAGAACACCGCGCGGGTGCATTTCGACGCGCACGCCGCTCAAGGGACACGCTTCGGCAAGCGCCTGATCTATGGCGGCCATGTCATCAGCCTGGCGCGGGCGCTCTCCTTCAACGGGTTGGGCAATGCCTTCCACATCGCCGCGATCAATGGCGGGCGCCATGTCGCGCCGCTCTTCGCCGGCGACACGGTCTATGCTTGGAGCGAGGTGCTCGGGAGCGCCGAGATTCCGGGGCGCAGCGATGTCGGCGCAGTCAGGCTCCGGCTGGTCGCGACCAAGAACCGTGCTTGCGCGGATTTCCCGCTGAAGGCCGGAGATCAGTATGATCCCAGCGTGATTCTCGATTTCGACTACTGGGCGCTGCTGCCGCGGTAAGCTTTTCGTAAGAAAATGACGATTTTCAGAATCTGTAACTTTGTTCTGCCGATGCCGCATTGCAGCGCCGGAACGGTTTCGTTAGACAACCAGTCACTCTAGAATGATCCCAAATGGGTCCGCCCTTGCCGGCGGACCGCTTGATCGGAGAACGATATTGGCCGAGGTCAAGCCCCAAGCCCGCCCGCTTTCGCCCCACCTCCAGATCTACCGCTGGTCCTGGACGATGGCGATGTCCGTCGCCCACCGCGTTACCGGTACGGGGCTCTATCTCGGCACGGTGCTGATCGCCGCCTGGCTGGTCGCCGCCGCGTCCGGCCCCGCTGCCTTCGACATGGCGCAGGCCATCGCCGGCTCCTTCCTCGGGCGGGTCGTGCTCTTCCTCTACAGCTTCTCGCTGATCCACCACATGGTGGGCGGCCTCCGGCATTTCGTCTGGGACATGGGCAAGGGCTATGAGCCCGAGACGCGCATGAACATGGCGAAGTTCTCGCTCGTCGCCTCGGTGAGCCTGACGGTCCTGGTCTGGATCGCCGCCCTGGTCCTGCGCTGAGGAGCCCCACCATGCTGTCCAATTCCTCGATGCGCACCCCGCTCGGCCGCGTCCGCGGCCTCGGTTCCGCCAAGTCCGGCACCGGTCATTTCTGGCTGCAGCGCGTCACCGCCGTCTCGAACCTGATCCTGACGGTCATCTTCATCGGCATCGTCATCGCGCTGGTCGGCCGGCCCTATCCGGGCGCCGTCGCGTTGTTGTCGCATCCGCTCGTCGCGATCCTGATGCTGCTCTTCATCCTCTCGGCCTGCATCCATATGCGGCTGGGCATGCAGGTCGTCATCGAGGACTACGTCACCAACGAGGGTCTCAAGATCCTCGCCGTGATGGGTAACACCTTCTTCGCCATCGTCGTCGGCGCGGCCAGCGTCTACGCGGTGCTGAAGCTGTCTTTTGGAGGCTGATCCGATGGCGATCACCAAGTCCCGCCCGGTCCCGGCCTATACCGGCACCGCCTATCCGATCACGGACCACACCTTCGACGTCGTCGTCGTCGGCGCCGGCGGTGCGGGTCTGCGCGCCACGGTCGGCTGCTCGCAGGCCGGCCTGCGCACCGCCTGCATCACCAAGGTGTTCCCGACCCGCTCGCACACCGTCGCCACCCAGGGCGGCGTCGCCGCCTCGCTCGGCAACATGGGCAAGGATACCTGGCAGTGGCACATGTACGACACCGTGATGGGGTCGGACTGGCTCGGCGACCAGGACGCCATCGAATATCTCGTGCGCAACGCGCCGGCCGCCGTCTACGAGCTCGAGCATTGGGGCGTGCCCTTCTCGCGCACCGAGGATGGCCGTATCTACCAGCGCCCCTTCGGCGGCATGACCACCGAATTCGGCGA
>JAEWKP010000343.1 GCA_023393655.1 Pseudomonadota bacterium
TCGGACTGCAGGATCGCGCCCACGCCATAGGCACCGAGACCCGGCCAGCCGAAGACGGTCTCGACCACGACCGCACCTGCCAGGAGGATGCCGAAGATCAGGCCGAGCTGCGTGACGGTGGCGGTCAATGCCATGCGCAGCACGTATTTCCAGACGATCAGGCGACGCGGCAGCCCCATCGCCGTCTGGTAGGCTACGGACGGCGAGCCGATCACGCCGATCACGCCATTTCGGGTGAAGCGAACGACGGTGGCCGCCGCAGGCAGGGCCAGGGTGAGCGTCGGCAGGATGATGTGCCGGAATGCGGAGCCGATCATTTCGCGATCGCCCTCGATCATCGCGTCGACCAGCATGAGGCCCGTCACCGTCTCCGGCGGAAATCCCTCGATGCGACCGGAAAGCGGCAGCCACCCGAGCTTCATCGAGAACAGGAACTGGAACTGCATCGCCAGCCAGAAGGATGCCACGGCCAGGCCGGACACCGTCACGATCCGAAGCAGGTGGTCGATCCACGAATTCCTGTGCAGGCCGCAGAACACGCCCAGGGGGATGCCGATGAGGCCTGCGATCAGGACCGCGAAGATGGTCAGCTCCAGCGTGGCGGGCAGACGCGATTTCAGGTCGTCGACGATGGGCTGCTGGGTGAAGAGGCTGACACCGAGATTGCCCTGCGCGATGTCGCGCAGGTAATTCACGAACTGCACCGGCAATGGCTTGTCGAACCCGAACCGCTCGCGCACCTGCTGCACTTGCTCGGGCGAGGAATTCTCCCCCGCGGCCAGAACCGCGGGGTCGACGGGGATCACGCGCGACAGCACGAACACGATCGCGAGCAGCCCCACGAGCGTCGGCACGAACCAGAGCAATCGGTTCGCCACCATGGACAGCCAGTTCATGGCGAGGCCTCCGGTTGGAGAAGTCGAGGACCGCTCAGCGCTTCAGGGATGCCCAGCGAATATCCTGGCCGTTGCTGACCGGTGAGAAGCGGATGCCCTCGACCTTGCTCGAATAGGGTCCGTACCAGCGGGTGTTGTAGACGAAGATGCCGGCGGCATCGTCGCTCACCATCTGGGTCATCTCCTCGTAGAGCTTGCGCCGTTCATCCTGGTCCGCGGAGACGAGCGCACGATCGAGCCGCTTGTCGAATTCGGGATTGCTGTAATACGAGAAGGTGCGCGTGCCGTGATAACGCGTGCCATAGAGCTCGCCGACCCAGTTGTTCGGATCGACATAGTAGGTGCTCTTCCATAGCGGCACGATATCGGCCTGCGTGTCGGCCTTGCGCATCCGGGTGGAGACGAGCGACCAGGGCGAAACCTCGACCACGACCTCGATCCCGATCTGGCGCAGGGTGCTCTGGAAGAGCGTGGCCGCCTGCTCCGACTCGCTGAAGCCGGCAAGGGCATTGATGGTGATCGGCCGCAGCGGCTCCGTCACCTTCTTCAGCTCTTCGCGGGCCTTGTCGAGATTGTAGCTGTAGCCTTTGAGGCCAGGCGGGGTGCCCCAGATATTGTTCGGGTTCGGCCCCGGATTGCGCGAAACCGAATCCTTCATGATGCTCTTGATGAAGCCGTCATAGTCGAAGGCATAGGCCAGCGCGCGGCGGAAATTGGGGGTGTTCATCGGCGGCTTGGTGCAGTTCAGCGCCAGGATGAACACGCGCATCGATTCCTGCTCGATGATCTGAACATTGCTCGACTGCCGGAGCCGCTGGATCTGATCATAGGGAAGGTAGCCGTCGGCGCCCTGGAAATCGCCGCGGATCAGGCCGAGCACGCGCGTGTTCGTCTCGAGAACCGTGCGGAATTCCAGATCGTCGAAGGGCTGACCGGTCCAGCCGGCGAAATGGTCGGCGAAGCGGCGCGCGGTGAAGCCCACGGCCGGATCATGCCGGCGCAGGGCATAGGATCCGGAACCCGCCTCATTCCTGGCGAGCCAGGCCTCGCCCCAGTCGCCGTCTTTCTCGTTGGCCTTCACCAGCGCGCTGTTGACCACGAGGATGTCGGGCACGGTCGTGAGAAAGATCGCTGACGGGGCATTCAGGTTGAAGACGACCGTGTGCGGGTCGGGCGCCTGTGTCGAGCCGGGCTTGACGCTGGAGAGGTAGAGGCTGGCCGGGCCCTTCTTGAGGGCGAGGATGCGCTCGATCGAATAGACGACGTCGGCAGATGTCAGCGGTTTGCCGTCGTGGAACTTGGCATTCTGCCGCAGCTTGAAGGTGTAGACCTTGCCGTCATCCGAGACGGTATGGCTTTCCGCGAGCCATGGGATCATCTTGGGGGGATTGTCGACCCAGCGATAGAGCCCGTCATAGAGATTGAAGCGCGAGGCGGCGCGGGCCGTATCGAAAATGGTGTGCGGGTCGAGATTGTCGTACGGGCTGTTGTTCGCGTAGACGAACTTGCCGCCGGCCTGCGCCAGAACGCCCTCGATCGAGAACGACGTCAGGGCTGCCGAACCCGCAATCGCTTTAAGTGCGTCTCTCCGTGTCGTCGTCATGCCGTCCCTCCATTGTTATCGTGTTTCAAGGACTGCCGGTCACCGAAACGACCTGGCCTGTGATGAAGTCCGCATAGTCGGAGGCAAGGAACATCACCGTGTAGGCGATGTCCTGCGGTGTCCCCGGACGGCGACGTGCCGTGTTGGCGATCATGTTTTCCTGCCGCTCGGCCGAATATGATTGCCACTGCCGCTCATAGTCCGGGCTCGTGCGCTGGAACCCCGGGGCAACGGCGTTGACCGTGATCCCGAATGGCCCGAGCTCCTGCCCCAGCTGGCGCGCCAGCCCGATCTCGCCGGCCTTGGCGGAGGCGTAGGCCTGGATGCCAGTCAGCGAGGTGCGCAGCCCCGCGCCGCTGGCGATCAGCACGATCCGCCCCTTGCCGCGGGCCTTCATGCCGGCGCAGACCGCCTGGGACGACAGGAAGGCGCCGGTCAGATTGACGTCGAGCACGGCGCGCCAGTCCGCCTCCTCGACATCCTCGAGCGGCTTCGCGCTTTGCCCGAGAACCCCGCCGGCCACATAGACAAGGACGTCAGGCGCTCGCCCGCTGATCCTCTCGGCCTCCACAACCCATCCGTTGACTGCTGCCTTGTCGAGCAGGTCGAGCTGCGTCGCATGCGCCGGCAAGCCAGCCATCTCCTCCTTGAGCCGGTCGGCCGCGAAAACCCGGGCGCCCCTCGCCGCGAATTCCTCGACGATGCCGCGGCCGATCCCGCGGGCAGCACCGGCGACAAGCACCGTCTGGTTGGCGAACTCGATATTCACGCCGCATCCTCCAGCTGACGAGGCAGAATCTGCGGGTACTGCTCCAGAACATCGGCAAAGGCCCGTTCCAAAGCCGCGACCGGATCCCTGTTGGCCGCACCATCGGCATTCACCGCCGCGAAGAGCTCGTGCTTGACGAAGAAGCGCCACTCGACCGGCAGGGCGAACAGCTGCTGCGACAGCCGGTCCCAGACGGCATCCGACCAGATGCGCTCGAAGCTCAGCCTCTCGGGGTCGAAGGTCATGCCCTTGATGCGCTCCCGCGGAGCCGACCGCAGAGCCTCGGTGGCAGCCTCGTCGACGACACCGTCCTCGACCACCACGCCATAGGCTCTGGCGCCGCCCTCGGTGACCTTGCCCCCGAGGACGTCGCCCAGGACGTCCTGAACCGGGCGCTCGAACGGATCCCCCCAGCCGCCTGCTCCCGCGGCCGAAATGGTCAGCACGTCGCCCGGTCCGCAGCGAACCACGTCGGTATTCCCCAGAGCTTCCGGCTTCGCGTTGCCGTTGACGCGATGGAAACTGCAGGTCGAGCCTGGCAGCCCGCCTTCGAGCCCCCAGCAGGAGAAGCGGACGCGGTCGCGGTTCCGGGCGGTCACGACCGAATTCGGCGTGAACATCTGGAAGGTCATCTGAGCCGCGAGGCCGCCGCGATAGCGACCAGGGCCGCCGGAATCCGGCACGAGCTCATAGCTCCTGACGCGGATCGGCACCTCCGCCTCGGTGATCTCGACCGGCGTGTTCTTCAGGAAGGAGTTGGAACCGTCCTGGCCATCCTCGAACGAACTCCCGCCACCGCCGCCGGTGATCGGATTGATCGAGGCCATGGCCAGGCGACCCGTGCGGCTGTCCGTTGTGCGCACGTTCAGGATGCCGCCGCCGCCCGCGGGACCCGCGGGAAGGCGATCGGGCATCGCACGCGAGAAGGCTCCGATCACCATTCCCTGGATGCGCACGCAGGTCAGGCTGCGCATGCCCGTGGCCGCCGGGTAGACAGGATTGACGACAGAGCCCTCCGGCAGGACGCACCGAACCGGTCGCAGAAGCCCCATGTTGAGGGCGACTGTCCGATCGAGCGAGTAGACGACGTAATTGTAGCCGACGAGCGGCAGGATATGGCGCGGCAGGCCGCCGGTCGGCATGTTCAGCGCCGACTGGAGCTGCGGGTCGCTGCCCGTGAAGTCGAAGACCGCTTCGTCGCCGCGCACCTTGACCGACAGCTTCAGGCGACAGGGGATGCCGCCGGGGCTGTCCTCGTCGATATAGTCGGTGAAATCGTAATCCCCATCCTGCATCGACGCGAAGAGCTGGCGCGCCTGTTTCTCCGCCAGGTCGAGCACGCCATAGGTTGCGGCGCAGACGGTATCGACGCCGAAGCGTGCGACGGCTTCGCGGATCTTGCGTTCCCCGGTCTTGAGCGAGGCGATCTGGGCTTTCAGGTCGCCCCAGTTCTGATCCGGCATGCGGACATTGCGCAGCATGATGCGCAGCACGCTGTCATTCATCACCCCGGCTTCGACCAGCTTCATGGGGGGGATCCGGATCCCTTCCTGCTGCACCTCCGTGAGCGCGCGGGACAGCGAGGCCGGCACGGCGCCGCCCATGTCGGTATTGTGGATATGGCCGACCGCGAAGCAGATCAGCCTGTCCTCATGGAAGACGGGCATCCACAGGTGGATGTCGGGGGCGTGGGTGCAGACATAGCCCGAATACGGGTCGTTGGTGATGCAGATGTCGCCGGGCTTGTAATCCGCGATGGCGTCGATCGCGCCCTTGTAGTCGAGCCCGATGAACCAGGTCGCGCCAAGGTCCTTCGGGCTGGCGAAGGTCTGCCCACACGGCGTCGTCAAGCCGCTGGTGAAGTCTTCCGTCTCCTTGACGAAGGCGGAATGGGCCGTGCGCAGAAGCGTGAACGCCATGCTCTCGGCCGCAGCCTCGAAATGGCTCTTCAGGATCTGCAGCGTGACCGGATCCAGCGCCGCCATCAGATCGCACTCCGCTTCAGGATCAGATTGCCGAAGCCATCGACATGGCCCTCGAAACCGGGCGGAGCCCAGGTCGTCGTATCGTCCTGCAGGATCACGGCCGGACCGGCGAAGGACGAGCCCGGGGACAGGTCGTTCCGATCGAACAGTCCGGCCTCGACGATGGAGCCCTGATGGACGATCGGGATCAGCTTCCCGGGCTGTACCTGCCGCCGCGTCACGCGCTGTTCCGCGAAGTGAGGCTTGGGCGTGACACCGGCGATGACGACGCGGATTGCGACGATCTGCACATCCGCCGCGTCGTCCGAATGGTCGTAGATTTCGGCGTGACGCTTGTGAAAGGCAGCGGCGATGGCGCCGTGATCGCCATCGACGATCCAGGACTGCTCCAGGGGCGTCTCGATCTCATAGGATTGGCCGCGGTAACGCATGTCTGCCGTGATCGACAGCGTGGACTCGCCTGCATAGCCCTGGCCTTCGAACAGCCAGGCGCGCGCTTCCCTGGCGAGATCGCCCATCGCCCGGCGCAAGCCCTCGGCTGAGCTCGGACCGACATCGAGGAAGACCACGCGCACGAAGTCCGATCGCAGATCGGCCAGAAGGCCTCCCAGCGCGGCCAAAACACCTGGAGTCTGGGGGATGATGACCGACTGCATCCCCATAGCATCGGCCAGCAGGCAGCCGAGCATGGGACCAGCGCCACCGAAGGCCAGCAGCGCGTAGCCGCTCGGCTCTTCGCCGACCTGGGAGAACAGCCGGCTCGTTTCGCGATACATGTTGGCGACGGCGAGCTGGATGATGGCTTCGGCGGCGAGCTCCGCCGAGCGGTCGAGGCCCCTGGCGATCGGCTCAAGTGCGGCAAGCGCGCGGGAGCGGTCGACATTGACGGCTCCGTATCCGAGCCCGCCGGCGCCCAGAACACCGACCGTCGCGAAGGCGTCGGTGATCGTCGCTCGCTCGCCGCCTCGGCCGTAACAGGCCGGCCCCGGTGTCGAGCCGGCGCTTTCGGGCCCGACCCGCAGGACGCCCAACGCGTCCACCGACGCAATCGAGCCTCCGCCGGCGCCGATCGAGGACACCGAGACCGTCGGAAGATAGATCGGATACTCCCCGACGAGCTCGCCGGAGCGGAAGTCGGGCATGCCGTCCTTCAGGAGAGCGACGTCGGCGCTCGTGCCGCCGATATCGAGGCTCATGACCCGTGGGAAGCCGGCGAGCTTGGCCGTGAAGCCTGCACCGATCACGCCGGCCGCCGTGCCGGACAACAGCATCTCGATGCTGCGCGCCTTGCCGGCCGCCGCGGTCATGACGCCGCCATTCGACTTGGTGATCATAGGGGCTGGAACGACGCCCCGCGCGATCAGGGCCTCCTCGAGGCGGCCGATATAATGGGACACCCGCGGCTGTACCGCGCCGTGGATACAGGCGGTGATGGTGCGCTCGTACTCCCTGACGATCGGCCAGACGTCTGCGGAGCAGAAAACCGGCAGGTCGGGGCGCAGGCGATTGATCTCCGCTTTGACCAATCGCTCATGAGCCGGATTCTTGTAGCTGTGAAGCAAGGCGATGACGATCGCTTCGGCGCCTCTTGCTTCCGCCTGCTCGAGGGCCGCGGCGATCGCCGCCGCATCCGGAACGATTTCCGCCACGCCATCCGCATTGATGCGTTCCGGCAAGGGGACCACCCGGTCTCGCGGAACGAGCGGAACCGGCCGGCGCGAGAACAGATCGTAAGGGTCCGGTATCTTCAGGCGAGCGAGCTCAAGCACGTCGCGGAAGCCCGCGGTGACGATGAGCCCAAGCTTGGCGCCCTTGCCCTGGATGATGCTGTTCACGCCGACGGTCGAGCCGTGGGTGAAGTAGCTGACCTGCGAAGGCGCGATGCCGAAGCGCTTCTCGATCTCGTCCAGCCCCTGAAGCACCTCGGCTCCAGGCGCATCGGGACGAGACAGAACCTTGAGCGTCCGCAGGTTCAGCGTCGCCTCGTCCAGCACGCTGAAATCGGTGAAGGTGCCGCCGATATCGACGCCGATGCGATAGCCCATCGCTCAGCTCCGGCTGCTGTCGACTGACGGGGACGGTGTGCCGAGGCCCGCTTCGGAGGCGCAGTAGCGGCAGATCTCCTCATGCGTGGCGAACCAGACGGAGCCCTTCGCTTTCGCCGCCCTGATCACCTCGTCCAGAATGAAGATCCGCGAGCGGTGCCCGGTGATGTGCGGGTGCATCGTCAGCTGGAAGAGGCCGCCTTCCTCCGCGGCGACGTCCAGCTCCCGCAGGAAGATATCGAGCACCATCGGAGGGCCGCTATGAGGCCTCAGCCCCTTGAAGCGATCCATGCCGAAATAGACGGCATCGTCGCGGATCCACTCGACAGGCAGCTCGACGATCCCGGTCGGCTGCCCCTCGTCGAGAAGTTCGTAGGGCTCGTCGTCCGCCATCAGGGAGGAATCGTAAAGCAACCCCATTTCGCGCACGATCTTCAGCGTCCACGGGCTGAAATCCCATGATGCGGTGCGCATCCCTTTCGGCTCGCGCCCGGTCAGCTTTGTCAGGGTGTCGCGGGCACGAAGCGCCAGATCGCGCTCGGTGTCGTAGTCGAGAACCGAGTTCAGCTCGTGGATCCAGCTATGGATCGCGACCTCGTGCCCGGCATCCGCAACCGAACGGGCCTCCCGGTCATGCAGGAGCGCCGCGACGGCTGGCATGAAGAAGCTGGCTGGGACGGAATGCCGGGCGAGCGTCGCCAGGATGCGCGGAATGCCCGATCGATTGCCGTATTGCCCCTGGCTGAGCTTCGAGTAGGAGCGCCCGCCCTCGCGGAGTTCGTTCGTCTCGTGATCGGAGTCAAAGGAGAGGGCGACTGCGAAGCGGGCGCCATCCTTCCAGACGCCAGGCTTGAGCGAACGCCCGGCCCGGACGTGATTGACGACCTGTCGCCAGGTCTCTTCGCTCCATGTCCAGGGCTTGGTGTCAGGGGGGAGCGTGACGGTCATGGGGAGCACTCAGCGATTGAACTGGAACCCGTCCACCACGATGTCTTGGCCCGTGATGAAGCAGGGGGTCGAAGTTGCCAGGAACGTGACGAGCTCGGCCACATCGTCGGGCTTGCCCATTCGCTTCAAAGCAATGCCGGCATCGGCGATCGCGGGGCCGCGAGCCCGGGTCAGCGTGTTGCCGACTTCCGTCTCGATGATGCCTGGGCACACGGCATTGATCAGAATCTCGGGGCCGAGCTCCTTGGCGAGAGCCCGGGTCATCCCGATGATCCCCGCCTTTGCGGCAGCGTAGGCGAACCGGCTGACGGCCGCCGTCACGCCACCCGAATGTGCGTTCAGCGACGACATCGAGACAATGCGGCCACGACCCTGGCGCTGCATGATGGGCGCGACAGCCTGGATGTAATTGAAGCAGCTCTTCAGATTGAGAGCGATCGTGTGGTCGAATTCGGCTTCGGTTATGTCGAAGATGCCCTTCGGCATCCCCTTCCCGGCATTGTTCACGAGGACGTCGACGCGTCCCCATTGGCCGGCCACTTCTGCAACAATACGGCTCGCTTCTTCTTTGAAGATGACGTCCGACTGGAAAGTCAATGCGCGGCGCCCTAGCGCTTTTATCTCTTCAGCAGTGCGAGACAGCTCGTCAGGCAGCAGATCAACGAGCGCAATATCCAGCCCGGCTTTCGCAAGAGACAGAGCGCAAGCGCGTCCGATACCTCGCGCGCCACCCGTGACAATTGCCACGGACGCAGCGTTGCTTGAAGTCATGGCATGCCCTCTTTCAAGAGTGTTGATTTCCTCTTGATTAAGAGTGAGCCTATCGCCGGCAAATTGGTTCGCCAAGAGAGATTCGGTTCACGTCCATGAACACTGAGGTCAAATCCGCAGCCCGTGTGCTGGACCTGCTGGAGTATCTCGCCGGCTGCTCGGAGCCCGTGAAGCTCAAGGAGATCGTCGCCGCGCTGGGATTTCCGAAGAGCAGCGCTCATGCGCTGGCGCAGACCCTGGTCTCACGCGGATATGCGATCCAGGACGCAACCGAGCGCTACGTGCTCGTCCATGCGAGCCGGCACCAGTCGGCATCGCGGGCCCTCGAAGCCCGACTCCTGTCGGCGGCCCATCCGATCATGGAACAGCTTCGCGACGAAACAGGCGAGACCGTCATGCTGGCGGTTTTGACCGTGCGCGGCGATTGCCGGCGAATCGCCAAATGCGTCAGTCGGCAGGCCGTGCGCTACGATATCGAACTGGATGGCCTGTCCGATTCCTATTGCTCGGCGACCGGCCGCGTCCTGCTTGCGCATTGGGACCCGGCTCTCACTGACGGGTACTTTGCGAGAGCCCATCTCGTACCCAGGACACCCAAGACGGTCACGGACCCCGACACGATCAGGGGAATGTTCGAGACCATCCGTGCGGATGGCATGGCCGTCAGCGACGAGGAGCACGTCACTGGCTCCACGGGCCTTGCCGCGCCGATCTGGGGGAGAGAGGGCAAGGTGATAGCTGCTCTCAATCTCGGCGTTGTGACGCTGCGATATCACGCGCGCGCGAACGAGCTTGCGGAACTTCTCAAGAATGGCGCGCGTCGCATAAGCGAACGGCTCGGCCACAAAACCAGCCCGAACCCGGTCATGCTAACGACAGCGCCGAGGCCGCCGCGAGCCCTGGCCGACGGCTAGGCTGGGTTGCCAGCGTAGGAACGAGCGGTCCTTCATCCTTGGCTGCTGGAGATGGCGTCCGGCGCAGCCGTCTCGCGCGCCCATTGGCCGCGACGTGTTCTCTGCGCGCAGGCGAGCATCTTGCGCCAGCCCGGGTGCGCGAAAAGTGATGCATATTTGCGCCCAAAAAAACAATTTGTTAGTTGAGGTGCCGCTGCAGCGCCGGGCCAGCAGGCGGACAGATCCCAGGCCGTCGGCGCCTGGCGCGGCGACGTATTCCGGTCACGCTCTTCGAACGCAAGAAGGCTTCCCATGAAGATCATCATACTGCCCGGAGACGGCATCGGGCCGGAGATCACCGAGGCCACGCTGCGGGTTCTGGGGGCTGCCGACCGGGCTTTGTCGCTCGGGCTGGAGTTCGAGCCGCACGAGATCGGTCTTGCCAGCCTGAAGGCGCAGGGCACCACCCTGCCCGACGAGGTGATGCAGCGCATCCCACAGGTCGATGGCGTGATCCTGGGGCCGGTCTCCCATTACGAGTACCCCTCGCGGGACAAGGGCGGGATCAATCCGTCGGGCGAGCTTCGCGTCAAGTTCCAGCTCTATTCGAATGTTCGGCCCTGCCGGTCGCGCCCGGAGATGAGCATTCTGCGCAGGCCCATGGATCTCGTCATCATCCGCGAGGCAACGGAAGGCTTCTACTCGGACCGCAACATGTTCGCGGGCTCCGGGGAGTTCATGCCCGATCCGGACATGGCGCTCTCGGTCCGCAAGATCACCGCCAGGGCCTGCGAGCGCGTCGCCCGCACCGCGTTCGAGCTTGCCAGCCTCCGCCGGAAGAAGGTCACGGCCGTTCACAAGGCGAATGTGCTCAAGCTCTCGGACAGCCTGTTCCTGCGGGAAGTCCGTAAGGTCGCAGCCGAATATCCCGACATCGAGCTCGAAGAGCTGATCGTCGATGCGACGGCCGCGCTCCTCATCCGGACACCCGATCGTTTCGACGTCATGGTCACCACCAACATGTTCGGAGACATTCTCTCCGACGAGGCCTCCGAACTGTCGGGCAGCCTTGGCCTCGGTGGCTCGATCAATGCCGGCGACACGATCTGCGTCGCCCAGGCCCAGCATGGTTCGGCCCCTGACATCGCCGGCCAGGATATCGCCAACCCGACATCGCTCATCCTGTCGGCCGCAATGCTGCTGCAGTGGCGCGGGCAGCGCGACGGAAACCGGACGCTTCTGGATGCCGCCCGCCTGATCGAGGCGGCAGTCGAGCACACCCTCGACGATCCGGCGACGCGCACGCGGGACATTGGCGGCGAGCTCGGCACGAAAGCCTTCGCCGGCGCCGTGATCGCGGCGATCCCGTCCCTGGCCGCTCGCGTCGCGTCCCTCTGAGTTCAAACGCGAAAGGAAAAGACATGCAGACACTAGCCAGGCCGGCCGTTCTGCGGCCTTCCGAAATCCCGGCCCGCCAGCGCGGCGGCGGCGCCAGGACCATTCCCCTGGTCACGCGGCGGACCGGATCCACCAGCTTCATCAACGGCATCACGATCTTCGAGCCGGGTGCCGCGATCCCGATGCACAGGCACAATTGCGAGGAAAGCGTCATGCTCCTCGAAGGCACGGCCATCGCGGAGATCGACGGTGTCGAATACCCGATCCGGGCCGGCGACATCACCTTTATCCCGGCGAACCTTCCGCATCGCTTCCGCAACGTCTCCGACAGCGAAGGCATGAAGATCCTCTGGATCTACGCTTCGGTCGATGCGACCCGCACGCTGCTGGAAACGGGAGACACCCGCTCCATCGACGAAGAGCACAAGGCCCCGATCGCGAATTGAGGGTGCCGCCGCGGCTTGGCGGTCTCCCGCATCGATCAAGCCCGGCCGCAAGGTCCTGCCGCGAAGATCGGCCTTGCCTTGCTCCTTCGCCTGCGAAGGATGTCGCCTCCGCTCGCGGCCCAGTGAGCCCGCTACTGGCTATTTCAGGGAATAAAGCCAGATATGCGCCGAGGTAGCCTCGCGTGATTTGCCATCATTGTCACGACCTGCGATCACTCGCGCGTTTCAATGGCGCCGGACATGCCCCATAGCCCTCTCGCTCTTCGCATCGCCAACGACGTCATCGCGCGTATCGGCATGGGCGAGCTTGGCGCGGGCTCGCATCTGGCGACCGAGGCGCTGGCCAAGCGTTTCGAGGTTTCGCGCTCGCCGGTTCGGGAAGCGCTGGCCATTCTCTGCGACCAAGGCGTCATCGAGAACCGGCGCAACCGCGGTTTCTTCGTGCTGCCGA